>CAKZPB010000060.1 GCA_937138395.1 uncultured Pseudomonadota bacterium | reverse complement strand
TGATGACAATCGGGCGAAAAGGTGTCTGAGCGACAGCGAGTTCTTTTCGCCCCGCCCGCATCGAGCACTGCAGGGGACCCGGCGCAGCCGGGCGGTGAAGTCGCGGGAGATTTTTTGGTGACTTTTTGATCACAAAAAGTCACTCGCATCAGCTCACAGATTGAGCGGCGAAACGATTTTGACTTTAAAAACAAATCAAACCAATCATTCGATCGTTGCTCTGATTAAAATGATCAACTCAAACGCACCGCAAAACTTCAAATTTCATGGCAAAACCAAAAACCAGTTACGTCTGCAATGAATGCGGTGCCAGTCATTCAAAGTGGGCTGGGCAATGTGCCGATTGCGGGGCCTGGAATTCGCTTGAAGAGGCGATGACTGAAGCGGCAGCGCCTAAAGGGCGGCGCGGTGGCTGGACGGGTCATGCATCGGCTGAGGTCGTCCAGCTAGGCTCGGTTACAGCTGCTGATACACCGCGGTTTCAGACTGGCATTGCTGAACTCGATCGCGTGCTGGGTGGTGGCCTGGTGCCTGGCTCGATCATCCTGCTTGGCGGTGAGCCGGGCATCGGCAAGTCCACGTTGTTGCTACAGACGCAAGCCAGCATTGCGCAACATCGTTCCACGCTGTATGTCACCGGCGAAGAGTCGGCTGCCCAGGTTGCCATGCGTGCGCAGCGCTTGAAACTCGACAGCGCTGAACTGACCTGCCTGACTGAAACGCAGCTTGAAATCGTCCTGGCCACGGCTGCGTCAAAGCGGCCCGATTTCATCGTTATTGATTCGATTCAGACGCTGTGGTCGGAAGCGCTCCAGTCCGCGCCCGGTGCGGTGGCGCAGGTGCGGGAATGCGCCTCGCGACTGGTACAGTTTGCCAAGCAAAGCGGGGCTGCCGTCGTGTTGGTTGGGCACGTGACCAAGGAAGGATCGTTGGCTGGGCCGCGCGTGCTTGAACACATGGTTGACGGCGTACTGTATTTCGAATCGGATTCTGGCAGTCGATTCCGCTTGATTCGCTCGGTCAAGAATCGATTCGGTGCTGCCAATGAACTCGGCGTCTTTGCCATGACCGACACTGGTTTGACCGGCGTGGCCAATCCTTCGGCAATCTTTCTTTCTGACGAAGAGGACCCTGCTCCCGGCAGCTGCGTTTTGATTACGCGCGAAGGTACCCGGCCGATGCTGGTTGAGGTGCAAGCGCTGGTCTCTCCGTCCAGCCTGTCGCAGCCCCGGCGTGTCGCTGTGGGCGTAGACCCGGGGCGGCTCGCAATGCTGTTGGCGGTCATGAACCGGCACTGCAATATTCAGCTGAACGATCAGGATGTATTTGTCAACGTGACCGGCGGCCTTCGAATCAATGAAACCGCGTCGGATTTGGCCGTGGCGCTTGCGCTACAGTCTTCGCTGCGCGAGCGGCCGCTGGCCAGGGATTGCGCCGCATTCGGGGAGGTCGGCCTGTCCGGCGAGCTGCGTCCGGTCTATAACGGCGAAGAACGGCTGCGCGAGGCTGCAGCCCAGGGATTCACGACAGCCCTGGTGCCGCAAGGCAACGTTAAAGGCGTCAAAGCCAAGCTTACGATCAAAGGCTGTCGCCGATTATCGGATGCGCTGCAAGCCGTGCGTGAGTGAGTCATTCACCCCGTTGAAGCTGCAGTATTCACTTGATGTGCGTTTCGACAGCCAGTTCAGACCCCACCACCAGACCTGAATTTAATCGGTAGCTTCCAAAAGCCGCCAGCAAGCGCTATAATGCGCGGCTGACTCGGGCATCTGGTCGCGGATGCCCGTTTTTTTCACCAGAGACTATCAACGATAGTCCAATGACATTCAAGAGGCATTGCCATGAGTAAGGTGTATAGCGTGCCGGCTGAAGTTCGTGAGGATGTGGGGAAGGGTGCGAGCCGCCGCCTGCGTCATCAGAATAAAGTGCCGGCTGTCGTATATGGAGCGGAACGTGACCCGGTCGCGTTAACGCTCGAACATGATTTTATTTTGCATGCGATCGAGGACGAGGCGTTTCACTCCTCGGTACTTGAACTGCACGTCAGCGACGGTAGTGGTGACGATAGTGGTGATGGTCGTCGTCAAAAGGTCGTACTGCGCGACTTGCAGCGTCATCCGTTCAGGCTGCGTGTCATGCATGTCGATTTCCAGCGCATCAGCGAAAACACTGAAATTCGCCTGAACGTCCCGCTGCACTTCCTGAATGAAGAGGAGTCACCGGCAGGCAAGAAGGGTGGTGTCGTAATTTCGCATCAGATCACCGAAATCGAAATCATGGCTTTGCCCAAAGACCTGCCGGAATACCTGTCGGTCGATCTGTCCGAGCTGGAGCCTGGCGAAAGCATCTTGATGAGCGAAATCAAGCTGCCCGAAGGCGTCAAGATTCCCGCGCTTGAATACGAAGAAGACTACGATCCTTCGGTTGTAACCGCGATCTTCGTCCGCGAATCCCAGGGCACAGGCGCGCTGGCTGAAGAAGCCGATGCGGCGCTGGCCGAAGGCGCCGAGCCGGAAGCCATCGAGCAGGATGCCGATGAGGCCGAAGCCGATGATGCCGACGCGGATGCAGGCGATGATGCAGACGGCGACCAGGACAGCCCGGATGACGAGAAGTCTTCGGACTGATCCAGTCTGAGCCCAAGGCCCGGTCGTCAACCCGATCGCACGAATGACGATGGAATCCTGGCTGGTGGCAGGCCTTGGTAACCCGGGCCGGAACTACGAACAGACCCGGCACAATGCCGGGTTCTGGTTTGTCGAGGCACTGGCGCGCAAGCTGGGTGTCCAGCTTTCATCCAATCGCAAGCTGCTTGGAGATGCAGTCCGGGCTCGCACTGCCGGCGCGGAATTGATTCTGCTGATGCCCGATACCTTCATGAATGACTCGGGCCAATCCCTTCGTGCTGCGATCGACTTCTACAAGCTGTCGCCCGGTCGGGTGCTGATCGCACATGATGAGCTGGACCTGCCGCCCGGGGTTGTCCGCCTGAAGCACGCCGGTGGTCACGGTGGTCATAACGGCCTGCGCAGCAGCTTCAGCCATCTTGGAACGCGTGATTTCTGGCGATTGAGAATTGGCATCGGGCATCCCGGTCAGGCCAGTGATGTCACGCCCTGGGTGTTGAGTCGCGCCCCAGCGGATGACCAGCAACTGATCGAACAATCGATCGAGCGCGCGGTCGAGGTGATGCCGCAGTTCCTGAGCGGTCAGGCCAACGAAGCCATGAAAGTGCTGCATGCCAAAGCGGCCCCGGCGGGCCGTTCAAACTGAACGACCTCAAGAAGATCGAACCAACAACACCGAATTCGGGAGTTTGAAATGGGCTTCAAATGTGGAATCGTTGGTCTGCCCAACGTCGGGAAATCAACGCTATTCAATTGTTTGACCAAGGCCGAGATTGCGGCAGAGAATTATCCGTTCTGCACCATTGATCCGAACGTGGGGATGGTGCCGGTGCCTGACCTGCGCCTGCAAACGCTGGCTGAAATTGCGACGCCCGACAAGGTCATCCCCACAACGATGCAGTTTGTCGATATCGCCGGCCTGGTGGCGGGCGCCTCTCGGGGTGAAGGTCTCGGGAACAAGTTCCTGGCCAATATCCGCGAGACCGATGCAATCGCACACATCGTTCGTTGCTTTGAAGACGATGATGTCACCCATGTGGCGGGACGAGTCGATCCTTTATCCGATATTGAAACCATCGATACGGAATTGATCCTGGCGGACCTCGATGCGGCCGAGAAGGCACTGGAAAAGATCAATAAGCAGACCCGTTCCGGCGACAAGGAAGCACTGAAGCTGTCTTCACTGCTTCAGCGGCTGGTTGCCCATCTTGGTGAAGGCCACCCGGTTCGCACATTGGAACAGAACGAAGAAGAAAGGCAGGCATTGAAAACCTGGCAGTTCATTTCGGCCAAGCCGGTGCTGTTCGTGGCCAATGTCGAGGATGCCAACGACGCCGATCATGACCTGGTCAAGCAGGTCGAGGCCCATGCTGAACAGACCGATGCAGGTTTCGTGGTGGTTTCGGCTGCAATGGAAGCCGAGTTGGCCCAGCTTGATCCTGAAGATCAGGTCGAATTCCTGGCCGAGCTCGGGGAAACCGAACCCGGCTTGAATCGATTGATCCGCGCCGGTTACGACCTGCTGGGCCTGCTGACGTTCTTTACGGCCGGCCCGAAAGAAGTTCGTGCATGGACGGTGCGCGACGGCGCCAGCGCCCCTGAAGCCGCGGGTCGGATTCATACTGATTTTCAGAAAGGGTTTATTCGCGCCGAGGTCACGGCCTACCAGGATTTTGTCGATACCAACGGCGAGGCCGGCGCACGCGCAGCCGGCAAGCTGCGCCTGGAGGGTAAGGACTATATCGTCCAGGAGGGCGACGTGATGCATTTTCGGTTCAACGTTTGATGGTAATCCTTAGCCTTCTGGCAAAAATAAGCGATCCGCAGATTACACAGATGACACAGATTTAATCAACACAAGCTTGGGTTGTCTTGGTCGTCATTCCGGGGCCGGCAAAGCCGGAATCCAGTTTTATTGATTTCAATGACTGCAGGTCGAAAAGATTCCGCATCGAGATCTGGAATGCGGACGATCCGTTGGGAGACTTGGAACTCTGGTTCCTTGGTAGGGTGTTTGTGTAGGAACGAGCCTGCTCGCGATTGATTTGAGAAAACCATTGAATCCCGAGCTGCCTTGCTGGTTTCGTGTTAGGCCGTCATTCCGGGACCGGCAGGGCCGGAATCCTAAACAAGATCGTTGGTTTCAAATCTGCGAATTCTGTGTAATCTGCGGTTTCAAGGCTTGGGCATATTGACGATTCCAGCATTCGCCACCACAATACCCGCGAATTCGAACATCGTGTATTCATGATTGTTACCAGCGCGGATGCCTTCCGCAGAAATATCGAAGAACTAGCGCCGGTTCACAGGCACCCATCCGTGCCGCGGGCCGTCTTCCTGGTCGAACCGGCAGAGTTCAAGCTCTCGCGTCAGGCGGCACGTGATAATCAGTACATGGATTTAACGGTGGGTGTCAGCCCATCGGTGGCGCTCGAACAGCATCGCTACCTGAGTAATGCCATTGCCGAGTGTCAAGTGCCGGTCGTGCGGTTTCCGGGTCGAATTGAAAACCCGGACGATCTGTTTCCGAATAACGTGTTTGCCACGACGGCGGGGCGATTCATCGTCGGTGCCATGCTGCACCCCGAGCGCAAGCGGGAATCACAGCGCAAGGATATACGGACCTTCTTCGCCGATTTGATGGATTACCAGCTGGTCGACCTTTCAGGCCAGGACCTGGTTGCGGAGTTGACCGGCAGCCTGGTGATTGACCGGGCCAAGAATATCGGCTTCTGCGGCATGACTACGCGCGTGGATCGCGCCGGATGTGAGGCTATGCATCAGGCCTTTGGTCTTGATCTGACGTTTCGTTTTGACCTGAAGCCCGAGGAATATCACACCAATGTGGTCATGTCCGTGCTGGCTTCGCGCGCGCTGGTTATTTGTCCCGATGCGTTTGTCGACCCCGCTGTTCCGGCAGCGATTGCCGAACTGTACCCCGATCGCGTGCTGGAGTTGAGTCAGGCAGAAAAAACCGCATTCGCCGGCAATTGCCTGGCATTGACCGAGCAGGACCTGTTCATCAGCGCCTGTGGCTGGCGCTGCCTTGCGCCGGAGAAGCGACGGGCGCTCAAGCGCTGGGGGTTTGAAGTGCACGCGATCGAGCTGGACGAAGTGGAAAAAGCGGGTGGCTCATTGCGATGCTGTATTGCAGAGATTTTTTAGCGCGTATCAGCGTTCGCATTGAATAAATAAGTAACTGAAAATATTACTATTATTTAATTTGCAAGCAAAGTTTGACCGGTTTCAGCGCTGCTTTGCGTTTATTAGGGGTAGGCAAGCGCGTTTTACGGGCTTGAAAAAGCCGTCAGCGCTAGAATCAATCACTCTAAATTGGGGTGGTAATTGATCTCCAACTGCATTAGACTCTGTAGGACATATGGTTTTTATTGGCCGTAACAATCAACAAAGTTGTGAAGCAGTTCAAAGATTCTTGGAAGGTTGGACCCTATAATCAGTATAAGAACTGGAAACATTAAGCCAAAGTTTCTTTGTAACTTTTTTGAAATTCTTAGTCCATATTCTTAATTACATTAATCAAGCATTGTTACCAATCTCGGCTAACACCGGCAAGACACATCAGGAGTTGTACACATGACAAACGCGAAATTCAATTTCCTCAATCGCACCCTGGCAGCAGGTGCAGTGCTGGCCGGTGCCATGCTGGCAGGTCAGAGTGCGGTGGCCTGCACACTGGATAACTGGTCATCAAGCTCTGGTGCCGTGACCGCTGGTGACCCCGAAGCTCCTCCGGCATCTTCGGACCCTGCAATTGCAAGATATTCTGGTTTCTGTGGAATGCAGGTTACAAGCCAAGGCTGGGTTCAGGATAACAACCCTGGCGGAATCAACAGAATTGTCGCGCGTTTCTATGTGTTGAACGATTTAAGTGCAGGCCAGGATGCTGTGATTTATGCAGGTTATGGTGATCAGGCTGGAGGTGGCGAACGATTCACCGTTACTTTGGACGACTCAGGTGATATCACACTTGTTGATTCTGCAAATCCCGGGACCCCCGTTGAACAAACTGGTTCTGCCGCTGGTTGGTCTTCCGTAGAGATAGATTGGGCGGAAGGGGATAGCATTAGTCTTTCAGTTAATGGCCAAAGTGAAACTGTTCAAAATATCGGTAGTGCAAGTGGATCTCTTTCTTCTGTCCGCCTCGGCAATATAGACGGTGCCACTGGGATATTAAATTTTGATGCCTATGAGTCTCGCCGCAGTACTGCTGTAGGTCGTCTGTGTCGCGGTGATGCTGATGGCTCTGGTACTCGTGATATTAGTGATTTGCAGGATCTTTTCGCTGAAATCCAATCGCTAGGTGGTACTCCAGCAGCTGGGACACCAGACGTGAACGAAGACGGTGTTGTTAGTCTTCCTGATCTTCAAGCAACTTTTAACTTCATCCAGGCGTTGCAAGGAGATTGCGGCGCATTTCCGGGGTAATTGTCTATGAAAATTGTTAAATCATTCTTAATCCTTCTTTCATCAGTTTCGGCTGCCGTAGCTTTAGCTCAGTATGAATCTGCCGCTGACCACGATTATCAATTTAATCGGGAAGGAAAAATTGCGATGTTGGAAATAAATCAACAAAACATTAGTGGGATTCAGTTCGAATTTCGTTATGATGAAACCGTACAAGTTAGTTCGGTAGAGAACTGTCTTGCAGGTATTCCGGAAACTCATAAAGGTTCTTTTACAACTTGCAAGCATTTCCCAGACAAGAATACAGTTCTTGTTGTAGTTTCTGACATAGGAGAGTCTCGCTCACTTACTGGTCCGATTGGTTGGATCGAATTTCAGGGCGCATCAAGAACATCCGAATCTCCATTTCGCCTGTCACAAATCGTTGCATTAGATACGAATGGCCAAACGCTTTCGGATTCATCAAACAGCATAAGCTTTAGCGTTGAATAACCCTAAATTAGAATTTATAAAAAACAAGACAACGGAGTCTATCCTCATGAAACGTTTTATAGCGATATTGCTACTCTCAGCGGGTGCATCGATTCAAGCACAAACTGTAGAGCTAACCGAAGTCACAGGTGCTGCTGGCGGTACAGCAGTTGTCGAGATTAATTACACTGCAGGTGCTAATTTAGCTTCATTTAGTGTACAAATCACCTATGACAGCACTCGGTTAACTCCACAAACAGACATGGCTGCAAACCCTAATGTGAACGGTTGTACAGCCAACACCCCACCATCACACACAGGTGCTTTTACTGGTTGTAATAATCCTTCACCTGGGAATATTGCACTTACAGTAACGGACCAGCTTAGCGGAACAGTTCTTCCTACTACAGCACCATTAGGCTCAATTACATTTGATATCAATGGTACCGTCCCACCTGGAACCATAATCCCGGTTGAATTGACACTCTTGTCTGCTACAACGGATGCGGGTGCAACGGTTGGATCAGTGACCCTTGATGGTGGTTCAGTAACAACTGAAGTACCACCCGGTGAAAGCTTCTATAGTTCAACAAATCCGGCACCGGGCGAAGAGGTTGATTTCGGACAGGAAGTAGTCGGATCTGCTACAGCAGTTCAACAAATCGCAATTCAAAACCTGAGTAGCGATACTGCTTTTGACATTACTGCATTGGGTGGAACTGCAAATGTAGGTGCAGCAACGATTGGTTCGCCAAGCCCAATGTTGCCTGTAAATATCCCTGGCGATGAAGGGGTTACGACTCAAAACGTATCGTTTAATTGCACGCCAGATCAACGAGGCGAAAACAGCGGCACTTTGTCCGTAACAAATAATTCTGACAACCTAAGCCCAGTCGCAGAATATACCTTTGTTTGTGATGGTTTAACGCCAAATGTAGCGGCCTCCACACCTGCGACCATTACTGGTCTGACAGTTGATCCAACAGCGCCAACCGGTACAATTTCTGTTACTAATCCCCAGGATGGTTTCACTAGCACCGCTTTCCAAGTGACTGCAACTGCAGTTGGTGCAGCTAATCCAATCACTGTGATAACTGGTGGCGGGCCAGCGAATGATGTCGCCCCAGACGGGAACTTCGATGTTGTTGTTGAATGTGACAACACCAACGACGGCAACTTCAGCCGAGACATCGAAATTACATGGGAAAGCTTTGATTTCGTACCCAGAGGTGGTCCGGCCTTCAATACCACCGTCACTGTGGAATGTGAAATTACTGACGCAGTTCCATCGTATGACTCAACACCTGCTCCGGCGGCTACAATTGACCTTGGAACAACGCCAAATGGTGTTACGACTACAGCTGTAGGTATCGACGTAACGAATGACGGTGTCGGACCCGCTCCGGATTCCAATCTGACCATTACGGGCGTTACGACCAGCGATTCTCAGTTCACAGCAACGTTCAATGGTGCCGCCATTGCGGTTGGTGACACGCTGGCTGATGCAGTCGAAGTGACTTGTACTCCGGATGCTGGTACCGGTGGTTTGATTACTGCAACGCTCTCGGTTACACACAACGGTGATGCGAATCCTGCCAGCCCGGTTGAATATGATCTGGAATGTATTGGTGAACCGGATGGCGATTTCACCTCGGATCCGCTGCCGGGAGGCACGCTGAACCTGGGTATCGTTCCACCGAATACCCCAACACCCATTGGTGATATTGAATTCTTCAACAATGGTGATACTGACAGCATTGAGGTGACCTGTAATTTCACGGGTGATGTCGACGGTGCAATCACATCACTGGACTCACCGTTTAGTACCGTGATTGGTCCCGGGGCCTCTGCAACAGCAGAGTTCCAGTGTACACCGCCTACGCCACAGAGCTTCCAGGCCACCTTCGAGTGCTTTGTCGAAGATGTGCTGCAGCCGGTGCCACGCGGTCTCCCGGATGCTACTTACACGATTGCATGCCAGGGCCAACCACTGGTTGTTCCGACCATGAATCAGTGGGGTCTGATCATCATGAGCTTGATGCTGCTGCTGGTCGCCGGCCTGTTTGGCCGCCGCTGGTTTGCTAGCCAAGCCTGATCTGAACGCTGAACGCTAGTTCAAAAGCCGCCCCCAGGGCGGCTTTTTTAATGGGCAATTGGACGAACGAAGAAATTCACAATATCAAAATCACCGATTTTCAAAAAGAATCGTCAATTCAACCCAGCACTCGTTCTTTGAATTCATCGTTACAAGATTTTCTTGTTAAGGTAGCGCCGAGCGTTTCGAACACTGAATACGGATGGTCGACAACGTTTCTCTTCAATCGACTAGCGCCATTAAGCAACAACCATTCAGCACATATTCAGTCGCAGGCGCTAGAATCGAGCTATGGAATTAAAGCCTTGCATTAAACTTGCGCGCTGTGTGTTGTTCGGATTGGTAGTGCTTGTTGCGCCACCGTTGATGGATCGCCAGGGAGTTGCGTATGCCGACACGCTTCGCGAAGTTGCAGAACGCGTCGCCCGCCAGCATGATGCAAAGGTTATTTCTGCGCGTGAGGTGTCTGACCGAAACGGTCAGCGCATCTATGTCATTCGGATATTGACTCGTGAAGGGGTGGTTCGCACGATTCGGGTGCCTGCTGACACGATGAACTGGCGTGTACAGTCTGATTTATACGACGTCGGGCTTTCCATGCAAAACACACATCTATTAGATGATGCTGCATTCCAGTTCACTGGATTCAGTCACCAGACTCCACTGCCCCCTCCGCAACAGACTGGTACTACCAGATGAGACTGCTGCTGATCGAAGACGAAACCACACTCCGCGAAGCACTGACCGATCGACTGATCAAGGCAGGCTTTGTTGTTGATGCCTGTGGCGATGGTATTGAAGGCGTGTATTTCGCGACTGAGTATCCGATTGATCTTGCGATCGTGGACCTTGGCCTTCCTGGGCAGTCCGGCCTCGACGTGGTCAAGAAATTGCGCAAGGCCGGTAAGAAATATCCGGTGCTGATCCTGACCGCCCGCGATCACTGGCAGGACAAGGTTGAAGCGCTTGAGCTTGGTGCCGATGACTATTTGACCAAGCCTTTTCAAACCGAGGAGTTATTGGCCCGCGTGCAGGCATTGCTGCGCAGGGCAGGTGGGCATGCAACCTCTCAAATCGAGTTTGGTCCACTGAAGGTCAATCTGACGGCGCAAAAAGCCACGCTCAATGACGAGCCGATGGAGCTCACCGGATTCGAATATAAATTGCTGGCCTATTTTGTGCTGCATCCTGACCAGGTACTGTCCAAGTTGGAACTGAATGAGCATCTCTATGAGGATGATGCGGATCCGGACAGCAACGTGATCGAAGTCATACTTGGCCGTTTACGAAAGAAACTGGATCCTGAGGGCGACTGGAAGCCCATTCAAACGCTCCGTGGGCGTGGCTATCGATTCAGCCCCGATGTCGAAAAAGCACATGATTCTGAATGATGCCCGTTGCCATTGAGCTCCTCGCTCTGACTTGCTGGATCTGAGCAATGCCAAAACAAGATGCTGCATCTGGAGCGAGTCGCCGGATTCCCTCGCTGATCTTCAGGCAGTCAATAGCCTCGGTACTGATTGTCGTGTTGGCACTGGGTCTGATTGGATTGGTTATCGACCAGGCTTTTCGCTCCACTGAGCAGGCCGCTCTGTGGGAGCGGCTCGAGTCGAACTTGTTTGTGGTGTTGGCTGGCATCGAGGTGGATCAAAACGGTCAACTTCAATGGGCCGCAACGCCGCTGGATTCTCGACTGATGCAGCCCGGGTCTGGCTTGTACGCTGGCGGCATCACTCAAGCTGATCGCTGGTTTTCAGCATCAACCATCAACGCGTCGATTGATCCGCTCGAGACTCTTTCGATGATGGAGCGCGGTGATTCGAGACGAATTCAGCCGAGTTCTGCGCTGCCGTTCTATCGTTATCAGATGGGCCTGGGCTGGGAAACGCAGGGCGGTGAGATTATCGATCTGACCTTATGGGTTGCCGAAGATGAGGCCCGTTCAAGCGAGACCGGCAACGCGTTTCGCGCCAATCTTGGCCGCTGGCTCCTGATCGCAGGCATTGTCATTCTGTCGGCCCAGCTCGTCTTGCTGCTGGTGCCGCTGCAGGCATTCCGCAAGGTTGCCACCGAAGTCCAAAACATGGAGTCCGGCAAGCAGCAGCGGCTTCAGGGCCGTTATCCTCGTGAGTTGAAGCCATTGACGGACAATCTGAATGCCCTGATGGAAACAGAGCGCGCAAATACCGAGCAGTATCAGCGCGCGCTGGCGGATCTGGCACATGCCCTGAAGACACCACTGGCCGTGATTCAGGCGCAGTTGGACGACCTGCCTGCGCACGATGCGGAATCGTTACGCGATACGGTTGTACAGATGCAACATCATATCCGCCACGAACTGGATCGTGCTGCTCGATCCGGGCGTCGCACAATGCTTGCGTCAATCGACGTTGGCCCCGTCACGCTGCGGGTCATCACTTCACTCCAGAAACTCTATCCCGAACACCGTTTCGAGCTTGACTGTACAACCGAATTAAGTGCGAACATCCTGGAGCGCGACCTGATCGAGGTGCTCGGCAATCTGCTGGAAAATTCAGCCAAGTATGGCGCAAATATAACGCGGATTCAGCTGCAGCCCGCCGTTTCAGGTGGCCGACGCACCGGACTTCAGATCGATGTCGATGACGATGGTCCCGGCCTTACCCAGGTCGAATTCGAGTATTTGCTGCAGCGCGGCATCCGGGGTGATCAACGTGCTGAAGGCCAGGGCCTCGGGCTGGCCATCGTCGAGCGTATCGCCCGCAGTTATCAAGGCTCCATCACAACGCAACCCGCGCGCCTGGGTGGCACCAGTATCCGGGTTACACTGCTGCCTGAATAATCCACTTCCGCTTGGACCGGAGCACCACACGATGACCGATGCGCTGGACAATCCACGCCCGATGACCCGCTTGCTCGAAGTCATGCGCCGACTGCGCTCTCCAGATGGCGGCTGTCCCTGGGATCAGCAGCAGACTTTTCGTACGATTGCGCCGTACACGATTGAAGAAGCCCACGAAGTTGCGGATGCCATCGAGCGCGAAAACCTGGATGATTTACGCAGTGAACTAGGTGATCTGCTGTTTCAGGTCGTGTTTCATGCCCAACTCGCCGAAGAGATCGATGCGTTCGATTTCGATCAGGTTGCCGCTTCTATTGCTGATAAATTAATTCGGCGACACCCGCATGTGTTCAACGACGCCCCCAATCTGGATGCCGATGCGCAGACCGATGCCTGGGAAGCGATCAAAGCCGAAGAGCGGGCCCAGGCCGGTGCAACCAGTCACCTCGACGATGTACCGGCTGCACTGCCTGCGCTGAGTCGCGCTCTCAAGCTGCAAAAGCGTGCCGCACGGGCCGGCTTCGATTGGACCGATGCATCACAGATTCTGGACAAGATGCGCGAGGAGTTGGCTGAGCTTGAGGTTGAATTGGCCAGTGCCGATCTTGATCGACTCGAAGACGAACTTGGTGATGTGTTGTTCGTCGCGGCAAACCTGTCGCGCAAGCTGAAGCTGGATCCCGATGCAGCATTGCGGCGCGCGAACTACAAGTTCGAGCGTCGCTTTCGCGCGATGGAATCGATTGCCGGTCAGTCCGGAAAGCGCATTGAAGAATTTGACCTGGATCAACAGGAGGCTCTTTGGCAACAGGTCAAGTCAAATGAACCGCCAAACTAGTCGGGGCTTGTTCCTGCTGTACTGCGTACGAACACGTCAGTGGATTTCCTACGTTTGTAGGAAATCTACTGATGCCGAACGTCTCGATTTCCTACTCACTTTCAAGTCATTTCCGTCAGTCAATCGCCTCACTGAAAGCCTATGATGTAGGTCATTCAACGGTGGGGTGGTTCTGGAGAGGCTCTCACTCTTCAGGACATTGAGCGGCACACGAACCCGGTTCGCGTGCCGTTCTTTTTTTCGGATTGTTGGGTTGGCAACTTTGCGGTCAGGAATGACCGAATGACAGGAAGGACTTGCAGTTCAAGACCCAGAGACAATACGAATATCTAGGATTCGCCTTTTGCATCCTTCCCTGGTGGTTCAATGTCCATCAGCAGCGTTTCTGCATCAATCAGATCACCAACCTGAACGGTGATCGCCTTGACTGTCCCGCTGATATCGGCCTTGATCGACAGCTCCATCTTCATGGCTTCCATCAGGGCCAATGTTTGGCCCTCAGTAACAGGGTCGCCTACATCAACGGCAAGTTGAATGACTTTGCCGGGCATCGGTGCGACAACCTGACCACTGCCGGTTGCTGCGGCATCGGATCCATCAACCCGTTCAACCCAACTGACAGGCCACCGCCGGTGATCAAGTACGATCTCGAGTTCGTGCGTTGAACACTGATGCAGCCAGATGCGAGCGTTCTTGTCATTGATGCGTGCCGACACCTGGCTTGTCCCATCTTGATTCAGCTGAACGTCGAAGCATTCGTTATCGCTCGTGATTACCTGAATGCTTCGGTCGTCATTGACTTTGCATTCAAATGCACAGGGTAGACCGCCGATTTCAAGCTCGATCGGCACAGCTGCTGTAGCACCGATACGCCAGCCATCGGCCAGGCTCCAGGGCGTGTTGCCGAGGCTCGAATCACGCATGGTCTGGAACACATGAGCTGCGGCAATAACCGGGACCTGGTGCGGCGGTTGCTGATCCACCTCGAGTAACGCATCCAGGTTGCGATCCAGATAGCCTGTATCCAGGCTGGCGTCCTGAAATGCCTGATTGTTGGCCAACAGTTGAAGAAATCCCAGGTTACTGGTCAAGCCTCCGATAAACGAGGCAGCGAGCGCGGACTGGAGCCGCGCCAGGCATTCATCGCGATTCTGACCGCTAACGATCAGTTTCGCGATCATCGGGTCATAGTGCACGCTGACTTCATCCCCAGATTCCACGCCGCGATCGACCCGTATCCAGTCCTGCTCGGGAAATGACAGGGCTGTGATGGTACCGGAGGCCGGCAGAAATCCGCTGTTTGGATCCTCGGCATAGATGCGGGCTTCCATGGCATGACCGTTGCGTTCAAGTTCCTCCTGATTCAACGGCAGGGCCTGGCCAGCCGCGATACGCAGTTGCCATTCGACCAGGTCCTGGCCGGTAATCGATTCGGTGACCGGGTGTTCGACCTGCAGCCGGGTATTCATTTCGAGAAAATAGAAGGCATCCTGATCGACCAGAAATTCCACGGTCCCTGCGCCGACATACTGGACCGCTTGTGCGGCTGCTACAGCCGAGCCAAGCAGTTGATCACGCAGCGTCGGGTCCAGATCCGCCGCTGGTGCTTCCTCAATGACCTTCTGGTGTCGACGCTGACTGGAGCAGTCTCGTTCGAACAGGTGAATGATCTGGCCATGCTGATCACCGAATATCTGTGCTTCGATATGCCGTGGCTTTTCAATATAGCGTTCTAGAATCATGCGTTCGTTGCCAAATGCAGCGCGCGCCTCCCGTCGCGCGGCAGCCAGCGCATCGAGGAATTCCGCGTCGCTGTGGACAATTCGCATGCCCTTGCCACCACCGCCGGCAGCGGCTTTCAGCATCAATGGAAAACCGATTTCGACTGCGTGAGCCCTCAGCGATTCATCAGACTGATCTTCACCGTGATAACCGGGCACCAATGGAACTTGAGCCTTGGCCATCAGCGCTTTGGCTTCGGCCTTTGAGCCCATGACGTCAATGGTTTTCGCAGTGGGTCCGATCATGACCAGGCCGGCCGCGTCAATCGCCCGTGCAAACGCAGCATTTTCGGAGAGAAATCCATAGCCAGGATGAATCGCCTGGGCCTGGCAATGCCGGGCTGCTTGAACGATGCGCTCAATGTTCAAATACGATTGGCTCGCTTCGGCCTGGCCAATCAGAACAGCCTGATCGGCCAGCCGCGTATGCCGTGCGTTGCGATCGGCGTCCGAATAGACTGCCACGGACTCGATCCCGAGCTTGCGGCAGGTATCGATAATGCGACAGGCAATTTCACCGCGGTTTGCGATCAACACACGATCAAACGGCGGCCCAGTGTCGGCACGGCTCATGACCGATCCTCAGGACGATTGATCCAGTCCGGCGCTTGTTTGTTCAAAAAGGCGTTCAGCCCGTGCTGACCTTCTTCCGAAACGCGCAGGCGCGCGATCCAGTCCGCTGTCATGGCATCCAGCTGTCTTGGGTTGCCGTCGAAATTGCGAATGCGTCGAATCAGTTGTTTGCACTGATCAATCGCCTGTGGTCCAGCAGCCAACAGATCGGCCAGTATCGATTCGACGTGATCATCGAGTTGCTCGTCATCGACCGCTTCTGAAATCAGGCCAAGTGCTTGTGCTTGTTGCGCATCGATTGATTCGGCAGTCAGGAACAGGCGTCGGGCTGCCGTCATGCCGATCCGCTCGATGACGAACGGTGCAATCGTCGCAGGGATCAGGCCCAGTCGCACTTCAGTCAGCGCAAAACGGGCCGTGCGCTTTGCGACGGCAATATCACAGCAGCTGATCAATCCAATACCGCCTCCATAGGCTGCGCCGTTCACTTTGCCGATCGTTGGGATAGGCAGCTCATCCAGGGAACGAAAAAGCCCAGCCAGACGCGTTGCGTCTGCGCGGTTGTCCATTTCCGACGCGGTGCACATCGATTGCATCCAGTGCAGGTCGGCGCCAGCAGAAAACGAGCGGCCAGCGCCGGTCACAATCAGCGCTCGCACGGTTTGATCGGTATTGACCAGTTGTTCGAGCGCCGAGGTCAACTGCGCGATCAGCTCCGCATTGAACGCGTTATGCCGTTCAGGCCGGTTCAGCATCAGCGTTGCAACGCCACGTTGATCGATCTCCAGGGTCAACATGGCAACATCCCTGCGCGAGCCTTTGTTTCGGGCTCAAGCTGGTGACTACATTCGGAAAACACCATAATCCTGCTGTTTGATTGATTGTTCAGTGGCCAGTGGTGGCGATTGAGCAGAAAGCTGCAGGGCCAGCCCAAGCACGCGCCGGGTATCGACTGGTTTGATCACGCCATCATCCCAGAGCCTGGCGGTCGCATAGTAGGGATGGCCCTGGCGTTCGTATTGCTCACGGACGGGGGTCTTGAAGGCCTCTTCTTCCTGTTCGCTCCAGGCCTGGTCGCGCTGTTCCATCGCGTCACGCTTCACGGTGGCCAGCACGCTGGCCGCCTGTTCTCCACCCATGACCGAAATACGGGCATTGGGCCAGGTCCACAGGAAACGTGCGCCATAGGCACGACCGCACATTGCATAGTTCCCAGCGCCAAACGAGCCGCCGATGATCACGGTATATTTCGGAACTCGGGCACTGGCCACCGCGTTGACCATTTTAGCGCCATCGCGGGCAATGCCGGCTTGTTCGTATTTCTTGCCGACCATGAATCCCGTAATATTTTGCAGGAATATCAACGGGATATTGCGTTGATTGCAAAGTTGTATGAAGTGGGCACCTTTCAGCGCCGATTCTGAAAACAGGATGCCGTTATTGGCAATGATGCCAACCGGATAACCGTGAATACGGGCAAACCCGGTGACCAGCGTCGTACCGTAACGCTGCTTGAACTCACTGAATTCAGACCCATCGACTATCCGACCGATGATTTCACGCACATCGTACGGAAAGCGCGTATCGGTGGGCAGGACACCGTACAGCTCTTCGGGCTTCAACACCGGCTCGCTGGAAGGGCCGGGTGGTTCCGATTGTGTCCGGGGCCGGTTCAGGTTGGCCACGCACTCGCGGGCCAGCGACAGGGCATGCGAATCATTTTCGGCGAAATGGTCTGCCACTCCGGACAGGCGGGTGTGCACATCGGCGCCACCGAGCGTTTCGGCGTCCACTTCTTCACCGGTTGCCGCCTTGACCAGCGGCGGGCCACCCAGAAAAATCGTGCCCTGTTGCTTGACGATGATCGCTTCATCGCACATTGCAGGAACGTAGGCGCCACCGGCCGTGCACGAGCCCATGACTACAGCAATCTGCGGGATATTTCTGGCCGAAAGCTTGGCCTGGTTATAAAAGATCCGGCCGAAGTGGTCACGGTCGGGGAATACTTCGTCCTGTAACGGCAGGAAAGCGCCGCCCGAATCCACCAGGTAGATGCAGGGCAGATGGTTGTCCAAGGCAATGTCCTGGGCTCGCAGATGTTTCTTGACCGTCATCGGATAGTAGGTGCCGCCTTTGACGGTTGCATCATTGGCGACAACCATGCAGAGCGTGCCCTGAATGGTTCCGATACCGGCAATGACGCCAGCTGCCGGCGCGGCGTCTTCATACAGTCCATGGGCCGCAAGCGGTGCTATTTCAAGGAATGGACTTGCGGCGTCCAACAGCGTCCGGATGCGCTCTCGCGGAAGCAGCTTGCCACGATCCTGATGCTTCCGGCGCGCACGCTCGGAACCGCCAACAGCCGTTTGTTCAAGCAAAGCGTCGAGATCGTCTGCCAACTGGCGATGATGTTCGAACTGCTGCTGAAACGCTGACGATTTGGGGTCGATCTGTGATTTGATTTGCACGCGGCTTCGAGGGTCTGGATCATCCAATCACAAGTTTACCCGCTTCGACGGCCTGACCGAACGGGTTTTAACTGCAGCAGGGCGACATTGCGCGCGGGTAAATGGAGGCTGCATTCGTATTGCTTGGCAAGCCAGCGCATGGTCTGAGTCCGATAAAACACCACGTGGGTCGGATCGCGGCGGTAATGCCAGCCTGCGAATCGATCGTCCTCGGTTTGAAACGTGGTCATGATGGCGAGCCAGCCGCCTGGCCGAATCATGGCCATGATTCGTTCGAAAGTGCCCGCTGGATCGTACAAGTGTTCGGCAACTTCGCTCAGCGTAATGAAGTCATAGTGTTGGTTCAGTCGGTCTTCATGCGCACAGTACAGCGGATCCCAGCAGGTCGTCGGGTATCCGGCTTCCGTCAAGATCCGCGCCAGCAGAGGACCGGGGCCAGAGCCATAATCGAGACCGTGCTGACCCGGCGAAAGACGCTTCAATAACGGCGTTGCCAGCCGGTTCAGAAAACTGCGGTAGCCCGGATCGTCCATGCGGTTCTGATGCAGATCGTAATGGGCTTTTTCCTGTTCAGGGCTCAGTCGCTGTCCGGGTTCAAGAAACGTGGCCTGACATCGTTCACAGCGCCAGTAGCGCTGCTGATCGACCGATTGAAAAAAATCAATCAGGCGGCTGCGACACACCGGGCAGGCTACTGGCGGTTTGCTGGCGCTCACTCAGTACCTGTTGATGGACTGGACAGAATCAGTCCAGCTGTTGCTCGAGCGACGCTAGAAATTCACGAATACGGGCCGCATTCGCGCCCAGATCGCTACCTCCGATGCGCGATTTGGACCGGACATCCAGTTTGCTGCCGCCAGGCGTCGGCTCAATCCGGATCACGACATCATCCTTGAATCCGTACCAAAGGGTGGTTTCCACGGCTTCGATCCGGCCATCGGCCGCGGCCACATCGATGATGTCCCAGGGCTGTGCCTCCGCAGCAGCCAGTGCAGCCTGAAAAACCTCATCCGTGCTCCGCTCGAATGCGCGCGTCTGGATATCCGGGTAGGCTTCCAGCTGCTGCGCTGCGACTTCCGCGCCGGCATACTCAGGCGGATTGGGCGCATCGGCCCGCAACGGCAGCACAGCCACAAACTGCGGGGGATTGCTGGTGTCGGTCGTGATGTCATGGATAAAGGGGACGCTGCGCGCCGTGTCGCGAAGCTGCAGCGGCACAGTAATCACAACCAGGCTTGTGATCATGGCGAGTATCAGCATGAAGGCGCTGCCTTTTCGTGTCGCGGGAATGATCAGCAGGACCAGCGCAAGACTTGCACCGGCGATGCCCGCATACAAGGCATAGCGCATCAGCTGAAACCCGAAGCCGAAGTCCCACAGACCCAGGCGAGTGCCCGGTCCGCCAATCAGTAGCAAGATGACTGCCACGCCCGCGACCAACAGCGCCAGTAAAGACCATTTCATGATTGCTTTCCTGCTTCGAAGATTCCGCTATTCTGCCACGCGCAGTCGGATGAATCTGTGGCAGACTCTTTTTTGAGTCGAAACTACACCAGTAATCTACAGACGATGGCATCAATACTTCAATGTGGTCTGATTCAGCCGGACGTCGCCTGGCGCGACCCCGCGACCAATTTCCGCCGCCTCGATACGCTGATGAACCAGCTGCCTGGTTGTGATCTATATATTCTTCCTGAAACCTGTACGACCGGCTTTCCGGCGGGAATTGACCTGGCTGAACCCATGGACGGGCCGAGCGTATCCTGGCTTTTGCAACAGGCCGGGCAACGAAATGCCGCCATTGCAGCCGGCGTATTGATCGAGGAAGATGATCGTATTTTCAATCGAATGGTCGTTGCGAAGCCGGACGGCACGCTGAGCCATTACGACAAACGTCATCTGTTTTCTTATGCTGGCGAAGACAAGGCGGCCGGCTACTCACCGGGCATTCAGCGCAGCGGCGTGCAGTTCGATCATTGGCGTGTAGATTTGCAGATCTGCTACGACCTGCGATTCCCGGTCTGGTGTCGCAATCAGGCCAGTGAATTCAATCGCTATGACCTGCAGCTGTTTGTCGCAAACTGGCCCGCTCCACGAATTGAGGCCTGGCTGGCTCTGTTGAAAGCACGCGCCATTGAAAATCAGGCCTATGTGATTGGCGTCAACCGGGTCGGAACGGACCCAAGCGGAACGCAGTATTCCGGACAATCAGCGGTTTATGACGCCGACGGCCATTGCTTGGTGCAGCTAGAGAATGAACCGGCGGCGGTAATGGTTGAATTGGATCTGGAGAAACTCAACGAAATCCGGACCCGCTTGCCGTTTCTTCCAGACCGTGACCGCTTCGAGCTGGGCTGAGGGGATCCTGCAGGCGTCGAATTCTTGTTGATGGCCGTGAGTCATCACCACCAGTAGTAGGGGTAGTGCCGACCCCGCCAAACATCGATATATTCCGGCCAGAGGTAGATCGCTTCGGCCTGCACCACGGGATAGCGGTAGGTAAATTCGCCGATAGCCTGTTCGCTGAAGCCGGTGATGGCCCCGGTAATGGTGACCTGGCGATCATTGACAAAGACCTCCGGATCGATGAACACGCTGCGGCATGCCAGGAATCGACCGAAGGTCTGATCGGATGATATGGGCCGATAGCTTGGATCCAACTGCCGAGCAAGAATTTCAATGCAGGTTTGGTCATTCTCAGGCAGCGTCCTGATAATCGTGCCGCCCCAGCGGACCTGAGCCCCTGCAGAGCGCTCCACGGCCTGTTCCGGGTAGAACTCGTTGAATTCTCCCTGCAGAGGCGACGGGATGGTCGTACAGCCCTGGACAATGACAAGGCTGGTCATGAGCACAATAAGACGGAAGGGCGAATTCGTAACAATCATGCGGGTTTCCTCGTTGTCATCCTCTGTAGTAGGACCCGGATAACCGGCGCCGAGTTCAACAGCTCAGGGTTTGGGTCCGGTCGCCAGTTCCGGCTTGCTTGCTGCAGCGAAGCGCGGAGCGACTCGCTGATGTTGTCGCTGTGCGCATATCGGAGTTGATTGTAAACCCTGGCTGCATTGATCAAGCGTTGCCCATTGTTCAGCTTGACAGCCGCGCGTTCGGCGAATTCCAATGGCGTTTCGGCACGCCGCGGCTGGAGCTTGAAAGGTTTCAGTTTTTGAATCATCCGTTTCCAGGCGCGTTGGTCAGGCGTCAGGACCCGGCGGGTCTGGCCGAGACCGCGCAACAAGAATGCCAAGGGCACCACCGTGAGGAGCGCCAGCAGCACGATGACCACAGCCAGCAACGGCCCACTCAGGCGATCCAGGCCAAGGCGGCTGAACAGTTCATTCTGACGTGCAGCGTTAAACCCGAGCACCCATTGATTCCAGTAGTGCTGAACACGGTCGAACTGATTGCGCAGATTTTGCGCCCACCGACCGCCCATCCACCCGGGCGTGTCATTCAGCGCCCGGCGTGCATTTTCCAGGATGCGCGTGGGTGAAACGGCAGCCGTCGGATCGATGCGCGTCCAGCCACGACCCTGCAGCCAGACTTCCACCCAGGCATGTGCGTCGGATTGACGCACCAGAAGGTATTCGCTGGACTGCTGCCAGAAGCCGCCCTGGTAACCGGTCACGATGCGGGCAGGAATGCCGGCAGCGCGCATCAGAATGGCAAATGCTGACGCATAGTATTCGCAATACCCGGTTTTCAGGTCGAACAGAAACTCATCGGCACCGTTCAGCCCCAGCGGTAGCGTTTCGAGGCTGTAGAAAAACGCATCTTCATTGAACCAGCGCAAGACTGCATTGATCAGCTCCCGGTCATCGGCATATTCTTGACGATAGTCTGCTGCCAGCTCAAGCGTGCGCGGATTTTGCCCCTCAGGCAATCGCAGGGCAGCGCGCCTGAGCGTGGGGTCGAGTTGAGGCTCATCGATGAAATCGGGTTCACTGCTGACGCTATAACTGATGAGCCGGGTCACGGGGCGTTCTCGTACTAGCTGATAGTCCCGGGTCAGGCGCGCCTCTTCTGACCATTCAACCGGATAATCCAGGGTGAATAACCAGCGTCGCTCATTCGGCTCCAGCTGAACGGAGTATTGCAACGGCGGATTATTGCCGGTCGGGCGGCGTGGCGTCTCCGTGTGGGCCGAAATCAGCCTGCTCCAGGTGGTTCCATTGAAGTGCCAGAGGACAGGCCCGCGCCAATACAGGTCGGACTGCTCCGGCCGCTGGCCCTCGAACTCCACCCGGAAGGCCGGGCTATCGTCGGCATACAGGCTGGCGATCGCACCGGGTGACATTTCATCGGACAATCCGGTGCGTCCGTCCAGCGCATTCTCCGGTATTCCCCATAGTGGCGATGCCAGTCGGGGAAACACTGCGAACAACACCAAAGCAAACGGGATCGACAGGCCGAGCAGCACCAGGCCGCTTTTCAGATGGCGGCTCCAGTCCGACCCGCCTGACTTCAGTGGCTCGTTTTGTCGAGCCACTACGTCTGGATGACGCCGACGGTCGTCATCAGCCTGAACGGATAGCATGGCCGCGGTTGCCAGTCCGCAGGCGATCAGCAGGTATGGCAGCAGCGCGATCTGCTGGCTGAACAGGAACTGTGCAGCAACCAGGAAGAAGCCCAATGCCGCAATCTGTCTTGCGTCGCGGGTCCTGAACATTTCCATCAGCTTGACCGCTACCATGACGCACAGCAGTGCGGTTGCGGCACGCCGACCCCAGAGGGTGCCATAGCTTGCAAGAACAGCACCCAATGCGCTGAAGGTGACGAGCGTACGAATCAGCCAGTGAGGCGGCCGCCAGCGTTGCCAGGCCGTCACGACGCGCCATGCGCTGATGACCAGGATGCAGAGCGCAAGCCAGCGCGGCATGGCCATCAGATGAGGGCCCGCTGCGACCAGATAGGCCAGCACAGTCAAGCTGACCGTAAACTGCGACGGGCTGGTGATTGCTATCGACGTCTTGTTTGCTTTCAAGGCCAGCAGCTTCACGGCAATTCAGCCAACGCATTCAGGCAGCGATCACGGTGACGACGTCCGCTGCCGGTGTCGACTCGAACAGCACCCAGTTCGAGACCGTACTGCAGGCCGCGCTGATCAGACTCCAAGACCCAGCTTGTCACAATCGAGATGGCACGCTCGCGCTCGCGAACACCGGTTTGATCAATGCTGAACAGCAGTTCATCCTGGACCGGCTGGGTAAACTCGCGCGCTAGCAAATCCTGGTGTCGCTGACTGGCTTTCCAGGCGATGCGATGGATTGGATCGCCCTCTCGCCAGCTGCGCAAGCCATGATATTCATCGCCCTCGTCGCCGGGCTTTTCGCCGCTGTTCAGGCGGTTGGATAACGGCAGCGCCGGTGCCTGGTCGGCCGGCTTTGGCCAGACCAGGAATTGCTGTTCGGGCCAGAATACCGACCAGGCTCGGAACAGTCCCAATGGATGACGGGTCGCCAGCGTCAGTCGCCCTGGCTTGAACCAGCCGCGTTCCACGGTGGGCAGGGTCAGCATCATCTGGTCATGATCAGCAGGCTTCAGTCGAATGACATCGGTGCGCGCATCGTCCTGGCTGGATAATCTCAGGCCACTGCGCAATCGGTTGCTATCTTCTGAGAGCCGGACCAATAGCGCAAGGTCCTGACCTGCAAAGACCGGCTCGGCCGTGCACTGCCGGATAGTGATGCCTTCCAGGTTGCGGTAGGCGATGTGCATGGATAACACTGCAATTCCGGCGACCAAAAAGGTCGTGAACAACCCCATGTTGTTGTTGAAGTTCAGGCTGCTGATCAGCATTGCAAAGGCAATGGCACCCAGCAGGCAGCCAAATCCAGTTGGCAGAATGAAAATCTGTCGATAGTTCAGTCGAAAGGGCGGCGTAACGGGTCCGCGCCGCTTGAGCCAGCGCGCAAACAGACGATCCAGTCGATTCTTCAGTGAACCGGGATCGGTCTGGCTGAGTTCAGTCAATGGGCGTGTTGACCAGGATTTGCCCGACCACATCGTCGCTCTGACCCGCGTTCGGCTTGCACTGCAAGCGGTGACTGGCCAGGGCTGGAAACACGTGCTTGACGTGGTCAGGGAGCACATAGGCCATGCCGGATACCTTGGCAAACGCGCGACTGACGCGCACCAGGGCAATCGCGGCCCGCGGTGACAGTCCGGCCTGAATGGCCGGATGCGTCCGCGTTGCCTGGACCAGTGCCTGAATATAGTCCAGTACCGGATCACTGATGTGCAGCTGGTTGGTCAGGTGAATCAGTTCGATCAACTCATCGACGTTGAGCTGGGTCGTGACCTGGTTGAGCAACTCGCGCCGGTCGGGCTCGACCAATAATGCGCGTTCGAACGATGGGTCTGGATAGCCAAGGCTGATCTTCAGCAGGAACCGGTCGAGCTGGGAGTCTGGCAGCGCATAAGTACCGGCCAGGTCCAGTGGGTTCTGGGTTCCGATCACGAAAAACGGTCTGGGCAATTGATGGGTCTGGCTGTCAATACTGACCTGGCCCTCGGCCATGGCCTCTAGCAGCGCGCTCTGCGTTCGGGGGGTTGCCCGGTTGATCTCGTCAGCCAGTACTACATTGGCAAACACGGGGCCTGGCCGAAATTCGAACTGCTCCTGTTGGCGACTCCAGATCGAAACGCCCAGTATGTCGGCCGGCAACAAGTCGCTGGTAAATTGAATTCGATGCCATTGTCCGCCGATCACTTCGGCCATGGCGTGCGCCAGCGTGGTCTTGCCCACGCCCGGCAAGTCTTCGACCAACAGGTGGCCGCCGGCCAACAAGGCGGAAAAAGCCAGATGAATCTGGTCGCGTTTGTCCAGGACCACCTGATTGACTGCATCAATGGCATTGCCCAGGTGCTGATCCAATTGCTCGATCCGATCCGGTTCGACCGTAGACATGGCAGTCGAGGCGTGTTCAGTCATTCAGCATGGCATTCAGCTTGGCGGCACAAATGAAGTCGTTCTCACTCAGGCCGTCGATTGCGTGCGTGGTGAAGTTCACCAGACAGAAGTTATAGCCAGCTTCAAAATCAGGGTGATGCCCTTCCTGGTTGGCGATCCAGGCCATGACGTTGATGAACGCCATGGTTTTGTAAAAGCCCTTGAATTCGAATCGGCGGTAGATGGTTTTGCCATCCCCGGATATCGACCACTCCGGAACTTGTTCAAGCAGCGTCTTCGCTCGTTCGGCGGATAGTGGCTCGGTGCCGCCCTCACAGGGCTTGCATTGTTGCTCTTGCAGGGCATTGGATTCAGAATTGCTCATTTTATGCAGCGTCCTTTTCGATAGCAGGATAGGTTGGTTTGAAAGGACCCAGTGCGCGCGCCCTGCGAATCAGTGCAAGAAGATCTTGATTCGCCAGCTCGAACAGGTCATTCATGGAGTCCAGAATGTAATACACGGTTTGGTAGATATCGATCCGGTAGGGCGTTCGTAATGCATCGACTGGATCAAACGGTCGGCGCAGGGGTTCATCGCTGTCCAACGCATACACGGTTTCACCCGGTGATGAGGCAATGCCACCGCCGTAGATCCGGACGCCATCAAGAGTATTCAACAGCCCGAATTCGACGGTAAACCAGTACAAGCGGGCCAGATACACGCGTTCAGCCTTGCTGGCCTTGATGCCCGCATGACCATAGGCTTCTGTAAAGTTGGCGAATGCCGGATGCGTCAGCATGGCGGTGTGGCCGAAAATTTCATGGAAAATGTCCGGTTCCTGGAGATAGTCCATTTCTTCTCGGGTGCGAATGAATGAAGCTGCCGGAAATTTCTTTTCGCTGAGCAATTTGAAAAAACGGTCGAAGTTGATCAACGCCGGCACCGGTTCTACCCGCCACCCGGTTTTTTCAAACAGCACGTCGGAAACGTCATTCGGTTGCGGAATGTGATCGTGTGGTAACTGGAGTGCTTCAAGGCCCTCCAGAAACGGGCTGCAGACCCGGTCCTCGATAATCTCGATCTGTCGCGCGTAAAGTTCACGCCAGATCGCATGCTCTTCGTCGCTGTAGTGGATGATGCCGTTCTGGTCAGGAATCTTGGCCTGGTATTTGGATGATTTCGCCATGATCTGGATACTCGCGTATGCTTTGTTTCATATTCTATCAGTCAACGGTCATGGACCATGTCGAATCCGATCCGCTCCAAACGCTTAGCCGGTAGGCAGCCATGAGCGACTTCAAGCCACCGTTGTTTCACGCCCCGACCTGGTATCAGCATGCCTGCGGCCCGAGCGAGCCTTTTGCGCCGATCGAGACATCCGAGCAGGCCGAGGTCGTGATCGTCGGCGCCGGTCTGGCCGGCCTGAGCACGGCTGCATACCTGGTTGAGGCGGGAATCAACGACATCGCAGTGTTCGAGCAGGGCCAGCCAGGCGAAGGCGCATCCGGTCGAAATGGTGGTTTTGTGTTCGGTGGATACTCGCTCGATCCGGCTCGGCTGGCGCGACAGCTCGGCCTTGATGCCGCTCGTCAGCTTCAGGGCATGACTCACGATGCCGTTCATCGAATCCGGCGGCGGTGCGCCGATCTTGAGGTGCCGATTCAGGACCATGGCGTGGTGCTGGTGGACTGGTTCAAACGTGACCGTCAGTTAAAACAATTCGCCGAGCATCATCGACGCTACACCGGCCAGAAGCTTGAATTCCTGACGCTGTCCGAGCGGCAGCAGCATATTCACTCGAACCGCTACGGTGCTGCTTTGATGGAAGCCGACGCGTTCCACTTCAATCCGCTGCACTATGTTCAGGCACTGTCGCGCTGGCTGGTCTCGCAGGGCGTGCGATTGTACGGCCATAGCCAGGTGAATTCACTGAAGCAGCATTCAAGTGCAGGACCGAACGCCAAGCATTGGACGATCAAAGCCAACGGCATCTCGATCGAGACGCCGAATCTGGTGCTGTCGGGTGGTGGTTACAGCCAGGATAGCCTGCCGCGGGTGCGCCCCTGGATTCAACCCATCGGCACTTACATTGCGGTGTCTGAACCGATTCCGGGCACGCTGCCCGCGCTGTTGCCAACCCGGTCCGCTGTTTACGACAACCGATTTGCGTTTGACTATTATCGGCGGGTTACAAACGATCGGCTGTTGTGGGGTGGTCGTATTTCCATTCGTGACCGGTCGCCGGAGCAGATCGAGCAGCTGATGCGCAAGGACCTGCGCAAAGTCTTTCCGGAACTGGCCGACGTAGGCTTCGATTTCAGCTGGGGTGGCTGGATGAGCTATGCGCGCCATCAAATGCCTGTTCTTGCCCATCCCGAGCCGGGACTCTGGCTGGCCGTTGCCTTTGGCGGTCACGGCATGGCACCGACCAACGTCGCGGGTCGTGTGCTGGCCGATGCAATCTGTGGAAAGAATGATCGCTTGCAACGCTTTCAAGCCTGGAAACCGGTTTGGGCCGGCAACCGCCTTGGTCGCATGTTTGCTCAGCTGTATTACTGGCGTCAGCAGGGCCGGGACTGGCTGCGTGCGATCGGCACCGCCTGAATGGGTGCGGGCCGTGAATGCGCTGAAATACAACGCTGGATGATTGATGCCGACACACAATCCGTTATACTACGCAGCGAACGAAATGGGCCGTTAGCTCAAGTGGTAGAGCACCGGGCTTTTAATCCGTTGGTTGAAGGTTCGAGTCCTTCACGGCCCACCATTTCGACCCGCTCTGCGCCCCTGGCCTTCTGATCGCATTGAATCCTCCTCAACCAGGCACTGTGGGCCAATCGCGAATGGTACGAAGCTGCCAGACCATGCCGCACAAGGATTTGCTCCGCTGCCTGGACAAGCATCGGGCCAATGCCTGGCTTCAGCCTGTGCTGGCGGCCAGTCAAGCGGCCTTCAACTCGATTGCCCCCTGGCTGCATCCCGAACGCGAGCTGATCCTCGATTCGGGCTGCGGGACCGGTCACAGCACGGTTGGCCTGGCTGAACGGTATCCAGAAGGGCTAGTGCTCGGTATCGATCAATCGCAGGCGCGTCTGAGCAAGTCGCCGCCTGTGCCCAACAACGCGCGCCTGATCCGTGCCCGGGCTGAGGATGTCTGGCGATTGCTGCTGGAGCGTGGGTTGTCGGCGTCCCAACATTATCTGCTATATCCAAATCCATGGCCGAAGCCCCGGCACTTGATGCGCCGCTGGCACGCGCACCCGGCCTTTCCGTCGTTGATTCAGCTCGGAGGACAGCTTGAACTCCGCACCAATTGGAAGCCCTACGCGGAAGAATTCCAGATTGCACTGGAGTATTATTCAAGAAAGTGTGGGTTGGAAGTGATCAAAAACGACACTCAACCAACGACGTTGTTCGAGCGAAAATACATCGCCAGCGGTCATACCCTGTACCGACTGATTTCATTATTGCAAGCCAATCAACCCGGAGATCGATATGACTCATAAGCACCCATTCCAGCAGCTGCGAATCGCAGTGGCAGCCGTCTTTACGCTATCCATGTTGTTCGGCACGGCCTGGGCTGACGATCGCCTGCGTGCAGTAATCGACGCGGATCAACGACAGGACGAGGCGGCGAGAGACCCGTTTCGTAATCCCTATGAAACCCTGACGTTTTTCGGCATTGCGCCGGATATGACCGTCGTCGAGCTATCCCCCAGCGGCGGCTGGTACACCGAGATACTCGGTCCATATCTGGCTGATCAGGGTCAGTTGGTTGCGGCACATTTCAACCTCGATCGTGAAAATGCGCCGGACTACTATGCCCGGGCGCGGACTGCCTATGACGAACGGATCAGCGATGCAGAACGCTTCGGGTCTATTGAAATCCTGCCGTTTGACCCTCCGACGGTCAGTAGCTTGGGCGAGCCTGGCAGTGCCGACCTGGTCGTTTCCTTCCGCAGCGTGCACGGCTGGAAGCGGGATGAGGTGTTCGATGATGTCCTGAAGAGCACACACGAAGTACTCAAGCCGGGTGGCGTCTTTGGCATCGTGGGCCACCGCCTTCCAGAAGACGGCGACGATTCGGTGTTCAATGGCTATGTCAAGCAAAGCTGGGTGGTGGCACAGGCAGAATCCAACGGCTTCAAACTGATCGAAGCGTCCGATATCAACGCCAATCCGGCGGATACGGCCGATCATGAAAATGGCGTTTGGTCGCTACCGCCATCGCTGAACGTTGACGACGAGGCGCAGCGCGAAATCAATCAGGCAGTCGGTGAAAGCGACCGCTTCACGCTGAAGTTTGTCAAGCGGTAATCGTGCTGTAACAGAATTGACGCATCGTATGCAGGCGCGGCCGCTGGCCGCGCTTTGCATGAAGCATGATCTGACGGCCTTTGGAATCGTTGCAATGCTGCAGATCAGACATCTTGTCTCTGTGGGGCCAGAATGACGCAATCCATCGAAACAGTCGTGTTTCCAGTAGCCGGCCTGGGTAGTCGATTTCTACCGGCCACCAAGGCCATTCCAAAAGAAATGCTGCCGGTGGTGGACCAGCCGTTGATTCAGTACGCTGTCAATGAAGCCGTGGCTGCCGGCGCTCGCCGGCTGATCTTTGTCACCGGACGAACCAAAAAGGCAATTGAAGATCACTTCGATATGGCCTATGAGCTCGAAACCGAGCTGGCCAAGAGCCATAAGCAGGCGCTGCTTGACTGCGCGAAAAGCGTGCTTCCCGAGGGTGTCAGCTGCGCATTTGTGCGTCAGAGTCAACCGCTGGGGCTAGGCCATGCCGTGTTATGTGCCAAACCCCTGGTCGGGGATCGACCGTTTGGTGTGATCCTGCCCGACGATCTGATCGATGCCGGCCAGCAGCCTGTCATGCAACAGTTGGCCGATCAATTCGACCAGACCGGTCGTTCGGTCATCAGCGTCAAACGAGTGCCGGAAGACCTGACCCAGCTCTATGGCGTGGTCGATATTGGTGATCAGGCCGGGCCTGCGGCAGCAATACACTCGATTGTCGAAAAGCCCGCCCGGGGCCAGGCACCATCGAATCTGGCCGTGGTGGGTCGCTATCTGCTGACACCGAGGATTTTCGAGCTGCTGGAGACCACGGCACCAGACCAACGCGGTGAAATCCAATTGACCGACGCAATCGCGCGCCTGCTGGACGAGCAGGGCGCTGACAGCTATGAATTCAACGGCCAGCATTTCGACTGCGGCAGCAAGCTTGGTTTTCTGCAAGCAACCGTTGAATATGCACTCAAGCACCCGGAATTGAAGCAGGGCTTTGCTGAGTATTTGACTCATCGAGGTGCATTGTGAGTTCGGTGCGCCTCTGGGAGAGCTCGATCAACTGATGTCTCAATCAGATCAATCATGCTGGACTCATCTGCAGGCGCTAGAGGCGGAGTCCATTCATATCCTGCGCGAAGTGGTTGCAACGGCCGAACGTCCCGTCATGCTGTATTCGATCGGCAAGGATTCGGCCGTCATGTTGCATCTGGCGCGCAAAGCGTTTTATCCGGCTACGTTGCCGTTTCCACTACTGCACGTCGACACCACCTGGAAATTCCCGGAAATGTATGCTCAGCGCGACAAGCTCGCTGCCGAACCGGGTATTGAGCTGCTGGTTCATACCAACCAGGAGGGTGTTCGCGATGGGGTCAGCCCGATGACGCATGGTGCTGCAGTGCACACGGACATCATGAAAACCCAAGCCCTGAAGCAGGCCTTGAATGAGCATCGTTTCGATGCCGCATTCGGCGGTGCGCGCCGTGACGAAGAACGGTCACGTGCCAAGGAGCGCGTGTTTTCATTTCGCGACGCGCACCATCGCTGGGATCCGAAGCAACAGCGTCCCGAACTGTGGAACCTTTACAACGGCCGGGTGCGCAAAGGGGAGAGCATTCGGGTCTTTCCGCTCTCGAACTGGACCGAACTGGACGTATGGCAATATATTCATCTTGAAGGAATTGAGGTCGTACCACTGTATCTGGCCGCACCCCGGCCGGTTGTCGAGCGAGACGGTCTGTTGATCATGCGCGTTGATGAACGGTTGCCTTTACTGCCGGGGGAACAACCCAGCATCGAGTCGGTGCGCTTCAGAACACTGGGCTGTTATCCGTTGAGTGGTGCTGTGCGCTCCGATGCTGCAACGTTGCCGGAGATCATCGAAGAAATGCTGCGTGCCCGCGCCTCTGAGCGACAGGGCCGAGCGATCGATCACGATGAGTCGGCCTCGATGGAAAAGAAAAAACGCGAGGGCTATTTCTGATGTCCGAATCCGCGTTCGATATCGAAGACTATCTTGAACAGCATCGCAACAAGGAGCTGCTGCGGTTCGTGACCTGCGGTTCGGTCGACGACGGCAAGTCCAGCCTGATTGGCCGGATCCTGTACGACACGCAGCAAGTGCTGGATGATCAACTGGAGGCACTCGGTCGTGACTCTCGAAAATTCGGCACAACGGGTGACGTGCCGGATCTCGCGCTGTTGGTTGACGGTCTGCAGGCCGAACGAGAGCAGGGCATCACGATTGACGTTGCGTACCGCTATTTCACGACGGAACGCAGAAAATTCATCATCGCTGACTGTCCCGGGCATGAGCAATACACCCGCAATATGGTGACGGGTGCATCCACGGCTGATCTGGCTCTGGTGCTGGTCGATGCCAGCAGCGGACTGCAGCAGCAGACCCGCCGACACACCTACCTGGTTCACCTGATGGGCATACGCCAGCTTGTGGTTGCGGTCAACAAGATGGACCTGGTGGACTACCAGCAGCACACCTTCGACAAGATCGAACAGGCCTACAGGCGCTTTGCCAATCAGCTGGGCGTCGAGGGGCTGACTTGCATTCCGGTATGCGCATTGAATGGTGCGAACGTCAGTCGTGCTGCCGAAGAGATGCCGTGGTACGAGGGCAGCACCATTGTCGAGTGTCTGGAGCAGGCTGACATCGACGAGCTCCGATCAAGCCATCAGCCATTCCGGTTTCCGATTCAGTATGTCAATCGATCCAGCAATGATTTCCGCGGCTATTCCGGCACTCTTGCCAGCGGACAGGTTCGACGGGGTGACGCGGTGACTGCTTTGCCATCCGGTAAAACCAGTTCTATCCGGGAAATCGTCAGCTATGACGGCAGCCTGGAACAAGCTCATGCAGCCCAGTCGATCACGCTGCGGCTCGAGGATGAAATCGACCTGAGCCGTGGCGACTGGTTGGTTCACGCAAACGAGCTGCCGCGCGTTGCCATGGCCTTTGATGCACGCATGGTCTGGATGAGCGAACGGCCGATGTTGCCGGGCCGCCAATATGACTTGAAGTTGACGTCGATCGACGCACCAGTGACACCGGAGTTCATTCACCACCGAGTCGATGTCAATACGCTTGAGCATCATCCAGCCGAACAGCTGGCACTGAATGAGATCGGGTATTGCCGGCTGCGCAGTTCGCGCGAGTTGACGTTTGATGCCTTTGATCGTTTGCCGCATAGCGGAAGTTTTATTCTGATCGACCGCGTCGACAACAGCACAGTCGGGGCGGGCATGATCGTCCGGCCCGTGAGCAGCGACCACGATGATCGACCTGAGCATGTTACCTGGCATGAAATGGGCATCTCCAAGCGAGCCCGCGCACAGCAGAAAGCGCAGCGGCCCACCGTGCTCTGGTTTACCGGCCTGTCAGGCGCAGGCAAATCGACCGTGGCCAATGCGCTGGAACAGGCGCTGTTCAAACGAGGCCATCACAGCTATCTGCTGGATGGCGACAATGTCAGGCTTGGCCTGAATCGTGATCTTGGCTTTTCCGATGATGATCGGGTTGAAAATATTCGACGAATCGGCGAGGTGTCAAAGCTGATGGCCGATGCCGGCCTGGTGGTCTTGAGTGCTTTCATTTCACCGTTTCGGGCGGATCGCGCCATGGTTCGTGAATTAATGGAGGACGGCGAGTTCATCGAGATTCATATTGATGCACCGCTCGAGATTTGTGAGCAACGGGATCCCAAAGGTTTGTATGCCAAGGCCAGAGCTGGCGTAATCAACAACTTTACCGGCATCGACTCGCCGTACGAGCCGCCGCTCGACCCGGATGTGGTGATCGATACCGAAAAGCTGAGCATTGATGAGTGCGTCGACGAATTATTGGTTTATCTAAAGCAGCGTGGCGTATTGATTGGTTAGTTTTCAATAGTTTACAATGTAATATTGAGGCTGATTATAGATTTACTTTTAAAGGCCTTTCGTTGCTCCGCATATCAAGATAACGGCATTTCGCTGCTCGGTGCTTGAGTTGATGCGTCTTATTGGTTGTTGTGACGATCGGCGACCCAAACGCAAGCAAAGATCTCGCGCGACTTCCCCGCCCGGCTGCGCCGGGTCCCCTCCAGTGCTCAAGTCTGTCAGTAGCCGCCGAACTCGCTGCGCCCGGACATGCGGCGTCTCTTTTGTTGACAGAGTCTCCGCGCTTCGACGGCTCACACGCTCACCAAGTTCAAAAGCAAAGGCAAAACCAAAACGGTAAAGATTCTTGCCAAACGGAACTGTAGATGCTGAGTCGCCTTTGGCAGAAAACCCACTCAAAAGCCGTGCTTTCAAGCCCCTGAGATTATACGATTGCACCCCACGATCCGAAAAGCCTGAACAAAGGCACGAACCGGATTATTGCCTTGATTACATAGAAAGCAATCCCGGAGGCCGTTTGAAAGCGGGTGTTGTTGCTTACTTTTTTGGCAAGACACGTTTGTTATGACAAGCGGTCAGTCGCATCAGCCAGCGAAGCCGCACGGTGATATGCCGTCGACTTGAAAAGCACATCAGCAACACTGACCAGCCAAGCGGCTGCAGGACCCATTCGAGCAGTCAGGCACTGAAATCACTCGATCAGCTGAATTGATTCAGGTTCCAATGTCCGGTTGAAAAAATCAACCCAGTGACGGTAGACATGCAGGCGTTGCCCGGTTCCTGAAATTCCGTGCTTTTCACCAGGATAAGTCATCAGTTCGAACGGGATGGCTTGATCCTGCAGCTGCTGCATCAGCATCGTGGAATGCGTGAACAGTACGTTGTCATCTGCCATGCCGTGAATCAACAGCATCGGATCAGATAGTTGGCTGGCATAGGTCAACACGTTGCCCAGCCGGTACGCCTCGGTTGGCAGGCCCTGTTCGTCGCGCGGCATGCCCAGATAGCGTTCGGTGTAATGGGTATCGTACAAGGCCCAGTCTGTCACTGGCGCTACGGCAACGCCGGCCGCGAAGCTTCCAGGATGCTGCATCTGCATCATCAGCGCCATGTAGCCACCGTAGCTCCAACCGAAGACACCAATCCGATTCTGGTCAACGAAGGGCAGGTTACGCAGAAATTCGACGCCGGCCATCTGGTCGGCCACTTCGACGATGCCCAGTTTCTTGTAGGCCGGTTCTTGAAATTTCATGCCCTGGCCGACAATGCCACGATTATCGATTGAAAACACAAGGTAGCCTGATTGCGCCATGAACTGGTCAACCAGATGTCGCCGTCCCCAGCGGTTCAGCACCACGCGAGACGTGGGTCCGCCGTAGACGTGCAGGAATACCGGATATTGCCGCTGTTGACTGAAATTGGCTGGCTTGATCATCCGGTAGTGCAGGTCCATTCCGTCGTCGCTCTGGATGATGCCGAATTCGGTCGGCTGATGATCATCAAGAAAAGGCGCGTAGGGGTGATCAGTATTGACCTGGTTTTCGATCAACCACGCAATTCGCTCGCCATCGGCAGAATGAAGCGAAAGTTGGGGTGGTTGATCGGTGCTGGAAAACTGGTCGAGATAATGGCGAGCCGCGGAATCCATCGAGATTTCATGCCAGCCGGAGCGCCGGCTTACTTTTGTGACATCGCCGGGGCTTTCCGTGGCCAGCGACTGTCGGTACAGATGCTGCTCGGTCGGACCTTCCTTGAAGGCCGTGAAGTACACAAAACCCAGCTCCTCATCGACGCCGACCACAGCGTCCACCGGCCATTGTCCAGTCGTGAGACTTCGAATCGGGTTTCCATCCAGGTCAATCAGGTAGATGTGCCGATAGCCGGACTGTTCGGATGACCAGATCAGCGCCTCTTTTTCAGACAGGAAATTCAGGTCATCGTGAAGATTGATCCAGGTGTCGCTGGTTTCCTGAACCAGCACGCGCTGCGCGCTTCCATCAATGGAGTGCAGCACGAGTTCCAGCCGCTGCTGGTTGCGTGACTGTCGTTGGAAGGTCAGGCCGCTGGAGTCCGGAAGCCATTGCACTCTGGGGATGTAGATATCCTGGTTCTGACTTTGATCCAGCACATCGATGTATTCGATGGCCCCGGGCTCTTCGATGCGAACGAGACCAAGGCGGTAGCGGACATTCGGAGTGCCCGCATAGGGATAGCGCTGTTCGATCATGTCAATGCGGTCACCGCTGACCTCAAAGCGTGTGCTGGGTTCGATCGGAGATTCGTCAACCTGAAGGAAGGCGATCATCTGGCCATCCGGTGACCACCAGTAGCCGGTCGAGCGACCCATCTCTTCCTGGGCGATAAATTCAGCCATGCCATTTTTCAAGGTACCGCCGCCGTCGTTGGTCAGCGCCTGCGACTGCGCACTCTCGATATTGACGATCCAGAGATTCTGGTCGCGAATGAAGGCAGCATGGCGATGATCGGGTGCAATCTTCGGATCCAGATCGAAGGAATCACTGGCGGTCAATTGACGAATCTCGACCGGCGCATCGGCTGTTTGCGGCAGGCTTGCATGAAACAGGTTACCGCCCAGTGGAAACAGCAGCTGGGAACCATCCTGAGACCAGCGGTATTCAACAATGCCGCGCAGATCGGAGATTCGCGCGCGTTCCCGCCTGGCCTGCTCTTCGGCGGAGAGCGCAACGTCTTCGGTGAGTAGTTCGTCGGCGGCAATCAACCGACGGGTTACACCTTCTTCAAGGTCATATTCCCACAAGTCCAGCAGGCTCCGGTCTTCGTCACGCCCACGCAGAAAGGTGACCCGGTCACCTGCAGGCGAGAGCTCGACCTGCCTCAGTGTCGGTCCAGACAGTGCTGGAGAGGCAAAGATTCGCTCAAGCGTCAATTGCTCAGCCGAGGCCGGGCCTGTGATCAACCCGCTTGCGAACAAGAAAAGCAGGCACCCGAAAACCAGCTGCGCGGTTTGCAAACGAGGAGCACTTGTTGCTGTCGTATTGGAAAGGATCAACATGAAATAGCAGCGGATTATGGATAGGGCTTCATTGTGACAAATTCCCATCGGCTTGATCAGCCTTTGGGCGCGGTAAATGATGCTGGTGCCACGCCCGGGCCACTGAAAATGGCTTTCATGGTAAATTATGAAAGGTGTTGGAGACTCGATCCATTACGCACTTCGAGGTCTGCAATCACACTGTCGTTTCAGGAGTATTCGCATGAGTCAGACCAGCCCTGGTGCTCGTTTCCGAGCGCTGGTACAGCAGCACGCGCCACTACAGGTGGTTGGAACCATTAATGCACTGACCGCCAGAATGGCTGAAAAAATTGGCCACCAGGCGATCTATCTGTCAGGTGGTGGACTGGCGGCGAATTCCCTCGGCCTGCCTGATCTTGGCATCAGCACGCTGGAAGACGTGTTGATTGACGTTCGTCGCATCACGGATGCGAGCGGGCTGCCGATTCTGGTGGATGGCGATACCGGCTTTGGCAGCGCATTCAACATTGCACGTACCGTCCGGTCGCTGGAGAAGGCCGGTGCAGCGGCCGTGCATATTGAAGACCAGGTGCAGGCCAAGCGCTGCGGTCATCGCCCCGGCAAGGCCATTGTGACGCAGCAGGAAATGGTCGATCGCATTCGAATGGCCGTCGATGCTCGCCAAGACGAGCATTTTGTGATCATGGCCAGGACCGATGCACTCGCGGTAGAGGGCGAGTCGGCCGCCATCGAACGGGCTCAGGCCTGTGTCGAGGCCGGTGCAGACATGATCTTCCCGGAAGCGATGCGTGAACTCGAGCAATATGGCCGGTTCCGTCAGGCGGTGCAGGTGCCGATTCTGGCCAACATCACCGAATTCGGCCATACGCCACTGTTTTCAACGCCTGAGCTGGGCGAGCAGGGCGTTGATATCGTGCTGTACTGCTGTGGTGCGTATCGGGCCATGAACCGCGGGGCCGAAACCGTTTACCGGGCGCTGCTCGAACAGGGCCATCAGCGCGATGTCATCGACATCATGCAGACGCGGGATGAAATGTACCAGTATCTCGATTACTACACGTTTGAAAAGAAACTCGATCAGCTTTTTGGCAAGGAAACCGCATGAGCAACAAGAATACGGGCGCAGGTTTGCGCGGACAGTCGGCAGGAGAAACGGCAATATGCACGGTTGGCGCAACTGGAAATAGCCTGAGGTATCGCGGCTATGCTGTTGATGATCTTGCAGAAAATTCTACTTTTAATGAAGTGGCATTTTTGATTCTCAAAGGGCATCTCCCGACCCGGTCAGAACTGGACAACTATCAGGCACGGCTTCAGTCCATGCGCGGACTGCCCGACTCCTTGAAACAGGTGCTCGAACGAATCCCGGCCTCGGCTCATCCGATGGATGTCATGCGAACCGGTTGTTCATTTCTCGGTAATGTCGAGCCGGAGTTGGCGTTCGATCAGCAGCAGGATGTATCCGATCGATTGCTAGCGGCGTTCCCGGCGATGATTACCTACTGGTACCGGTTCAGCCATGACGGCGAGCGGATTGATACCGAGACCGATCAACAGGGTGTTGGCGGTCATTTCCTTGAATTGCTGCACGGCAAGCCACCGTCTGATTTACATGCACGCGTAATGGACGTCTCGCTGATCCTGTATGCCGAACACGAATTCAATGCATCCACCTTTACCGCACGGGTCTGCGCATCTACGCTATCGGATATGCATTCATGCATTACCGGCGCAATCGGTTCGCTGCGTGGCCCTCTGCACGGCGGCGCCAACGAAGCGGCGATGGCCATGCTCGAACAATATGATTCGGTTGAACAGGCGCGTGACGATGTGCACGCAAAATTGGCGGCCCGGGACAAAATCATGGGCTTTGGCCATGCGGTCTACCGTGAACGGGACCCTCGCAATGCCATCATTCGCGAATGGTCGCGCAAATTGGCCCAGGACGTCGGCGACCAGGTGCTGTTCCCGGCTTCACAGGAAGTCGAACGCATCATGAAAGAGGAAAAGGGCCTGTTTGCCAACGCTGATTTCTACCACGCGTCGTCCTATCACTTCATGGGAATTCCGACGGGTTTGTTTACGCCGATTTTCGTGATGTCACGCGTCACTGGCTGGTGTGCGCACGTCATGGAACAGCGCGCGAACAACCGCATTATCCGGCCGGGTGCCGACTACATTGGTCCGGAGAGTCGCGCTGTAGAGCCGATCGAGCAGCGCTGAGGCCGCTTGCTTTGAGGTTGGAAATCATCGCGTTATACTGCATGCGTAGGATTATGGAGACCTGAACATGCTGGCAGAACCATGGTTTTGGATGATTCTGGGTGCACTGCTGATTCTGTCGGAATTCTTCCTGACGGGCGTCATTGCGATGTTTTTCGGCATCGGCGCACTACTGGTTGGGCTGGCAACTGCGGTCGGATTGTTATCGGAACCGCCGGAACAGATCGTCCTGTTCGCGCTGCTGAGTCTGGGCTCCTTGTTGTTTGCGCGGGAGCGCATCAAGGTCTGGTTTCGTGGAAACGTGACGGATGAATGGAGTGGCGACAAGGACCTGATCAGTGCGCGCGGACAACGCGGCAGCGCTGTCAGTGATTTTCGTGATGGTCTGGGCAAGGTGCGTTTGAGCGGTACGGACTGGAAGGCTGAAAGTGATGATTCGATTGTTTCCGGCGATACTGTGTGGGTCATCGGACATCGGGGCATTACTCTGCTGGTGACCAGAGAAAAGCCGCTCGCCGATAGCAGCGGGAAGCAGTAATTGGGTCAGCAGTAATTGAACCAGGCCGTTGGCGGCCCGGACTAATTAAGTCTTGTATTGGAGCGGTAGATGGATATTGATTTTCCAACCATAGTTTCGTTGATCATCCTGGTCATCATCATCGTTGCGCTGGCCAAGACTGCGCAAATCGTTCCGCAGCGCTCGGCCTTTGTGATCGAGCGTCTTGGGCGCTACGCCAAAACGCTGGATGCAGGCTTTCATCTGCTGATTCCGTTCGTCGATAAGGTTGCATACCGGCATACCCTGAAGGAAGAGGCCATCGACGTACCGCAGCAGGCCTGCGTAACCCGGGACAACATCCAGATCCATGTTGACGGTGTGATCTATATGCAGGTCATTGATGCCCGTCTGGCCAGCTACGGCATTACTGACTATCGCTTTGCGGCTATTCAGCTGGCTCAGACGACGCTGCGTTCGGTCATCGGTAAAATCGAATTGGACAAATCGTTCGAAGAGCGTGCGGTCATCAATGAAAAAGTCGTTGAAGCGTTGACCGAAGCAGCCGAGCCCTGGGGCGTCAAAGTGCTGCGCTATGAAGTTGCCGATATCGTGTTGCCGGAAACCATCCGCGATGCGCTGGAAAAGCAGATGCGCGCTGAACGTGAACGCCGCGCGGTTGTTGCTGAGTCGGAGGGCGAACGGGAGGCCAAGATCAATGTGTCCGAAGGCATGAAGCAGGAGATGATCAACGTCTCAGAAGGCGACATGCAGAAGCAAATCAACGAGGCCCGGGGTCGAGCCGAAGAAATTACGCTAATAGCCGATGCGACGGCAAGCGGGATCGAGCGGATTGCCATGGCCATCAATCAGCCTGGTGGTGCCGATGCAGTCAGTCTGCGTATCGCGGAACAATACGTCGGTGAATTCGGCAAGCTTGCCAAGGAAACCAATACCCTCATCCTACCGGCGGAGCTGGCAGACATTGGTGGGGTGGTGGCCGGCTTGACGAAGACCCTGGATCAGGCGCGAAGCCCGAAGAAATAATATCGCTGTGACTGGCATTTCAAGCACGGGCTTACGGTTCACGCCGTAATCAGTCATTCACAGCGCGCTTGCGCCAGGAAACTACACTGGTGAATGATGTTTCCGGGCTTGAAACCGCATGACGCGGTACCCAAATCTGTTTCATGACTGTAGTAACCAATTTTTACCTTTTCAAACTCAAAAAAAGAGGACTCAACCCATGCTCACGATTGGCAATAAATTTCCTGAATTCAACATGCAGGCAACGGTCAGCAATGACGTCGACAGCGCCTTTATCGACGTAGATTCGAACACCTATGCTGGCAAGTGGCTGCTGGTATTTTTCTACCCGAAGGATTTTACGTTTGTATGTCCGACTGAAATCAAGGCATTCGGCGATTTGGCAGGCGAGTTTGCCGACCGTGATTGCCAAGTGCTTGGCGCCAGCACCGACAGCGAATTTGTTCACATGGCCTGGAGAAATAGCCATGATGACCTGCGCGACCTGCCGATTCCACTGCTCGCTGATATCAAACGCGAACTGTCCGGTCAGCTGGGCATCTTGAACGAAGACGAAGGCGTCGCCAATCGCGCAACGTTCCTGGTCGACCCCCAGGGCATCATTCGTCATGTATCGGTTACCGACATGAATGTTGGCCGTAACCCGAAAGAAGTGCTGCGCATCCTCGATGCACTGCAGACCGATGAACTGTGTCCCTGCAACTGGCAGCCGGGCGACGACGTGCTGGCCGCAGCTTGATCTGAATTGCAAGGCAACAAGCCTTGTCGACGGGCCGCCGGGAGGCGGCCCGTTTTGTTTTTCTTTTTGCTATGAACCGCTATTAGGCGGATAAGGAGTAACGATGTCATCACTTGAGACACTGAAACAACAACTTCCAGACTACGCGCGTGATCTGAAAATCAATCTGGGTACCGTGCTGGATCCTGATCGAAACGATGCGCTCAGCGCCGCTCAAATCCACTGTGTCGCCCTGGCCAGTGCGATTGCCAGCCGAAATCCGGATATCATCAGCGCCGTGCATGAACAAGCCGAGGGCATTTTGGACGCCGCGCACATCGAGGCATCGAAGGCGGCTGCTGCCATCATGGGGATGAATAACGTGTACTACCGCTTCATTCACCTTGCCAGTAACGAGGATTACGGCAAGATGCCTGCCGGCTTGCGGATGAACGTGATCGGAAATCCCGGTATTGACAAAGCCGATTTCGAGCTCTTGAGCCTCGCGGTGTCGGCCATCAACGGCTGTGGTCTGTGCATTGACAGTCATGAAAAAGTGTTGATCAAGGCCGGCATGACAACCCAGGCGATCCAGTCTGCGGTCAAGATTGCATCGGTCATCCATGCTGTTGCGCTGGTGGTTGAATCCGAAGCCTCGTTTGCCTGAAGCACGATCTGTCCAGTCATCACCCAGGGAAGCTATGAATAACTCTGTGCGGGCGCGGGGCGCCCCTCTGGGCGGCTCCGGCCCGGCCTGAGCGATCACCGATAGGTATAACAATCGGTCATTCCAAATCAGCGCGTCCGCTTTGCATCACAATCGAGGCGGAGAGCTCATTGAGGCCGGACCCACATGGCGATAGTTATGACAAGTGTGATGAGAAGTGTGATGTGAAGCGACCGGAGAAGCCGCATCTCGCACGCTGCGATCGGAGCTACAGCGACGGTCACTCGGATCGCGTCGCACGCCCTGCGGCTTTTCCGACTGAACCGCGCTCCGTAGCGAATGGTTCAGCTGTTTTCCAGGTCCCAGGGCTTGGGGCCGTTTCATTCGCGAACAGTGCGTGGATCAGAGTGATAACATTGGCTTTCTATTCAGCATCAACCGTTGGCCTCTCAGCGGCTGAGCCAGCAACGAGTTCCTGATGACCATTCAACAGCAGATCCAGGCCGCCGAGACGCGCATCACCAAGCTGGTGTTTCCCCATGACGCCAATCCGCTAGGCACGTTGTATGGCGGCAATGCCTTGCACTGGATGGATGAAGTGGCATTCCTGACCGCGACCCGGTTTACCCGCCGTCAGGTCGTGACCGTTTCGATGGATCGGGTCGATTTCCAGGTTCCGATCGAAACGGGCAGTATCGTCGAAATAGTCGGCCACGTGACACGGGTGGGTACGACCAGCGTGACCGTTGAAGTCAAGATTTACGTTGAGGATCCGCGGTCGGGTGAACAACAGCAAGCCATCACAGGCACGCTTGTCATGGTTGCCGTTGATGAAACTATGCGTCCGGTCAAGATCGAAAGCGCTACCAGTACGCGATGAGCTGCCCTTGAATACGCCTGTCTGATACGAACAACATTACCCATGACCACTACTCCAATAAAACGTCGCGTTCTGACCGGCATTACGACAACCGGAACGCCTCACCTCGGGAACTATGTCGGTGCGATCAAGCCGGCCATCCAGGCCAGCACCAGTGAAGAAGTTGAATCGTTTTATTTCCTGGCGGATTATCATGCACTGGTCAAGTGCTTTGAGCCCGAACGCGTGCAGCAGTCCACGCTTGAGATCGCCGCGACCTGGATCGCCCTTGGGCTGGATGCTGAACGCTGTTGGTTCTATCGGCAGTCCGACGTTCCTCAAATTCCAGAGCTGACCTGGCTGTTGACCTGCGTGACAGCAAAAGGCCTGATGAATCGGGCCCACGCCTACAAAGCGCAGGTCGCAGACAATGAGTCCGCCGGTGAGGATGAAGATCTTGGTATTTCAATGGGCTTATTCAGCTATCCGGTGCTGATGGCAGCCGATATTCTGATGTTCAATGCGCATCAGGTGCCGGTGGGTAGAGACCAGATACAGCATCTGGAAATGGCACGTGACATTGCGGGTCGTTTCAATCATCGCTACGGCGAGCTGTTTGTACTGCCCGAAGCCCAAATCGACGATCACGTGGCCACGCTCCCGGGCACGGATGGTCGCAAGATGTCGAAGAGTTACGATAATACGATCCCGTTGTGGTTACCGGAGAAGAAACTGCGCAAAGCCATCATGCGAATCAAGACCAACTCACAGGAGCCCGGCGAACCGAAGGATCCTGATCAGGCTTCGGTCTATGCCATTTACGCTGCCTTTGCAACCGAATCACAGCGCTCGGAAATGCGACAGGCCTTTGCCGATGGCATCAGCTGGGGTGAAGTCAAGCAACAGTTGTTTGAGCTGATCAATGCAGAATTACTTGAACCACGCGATCGATACCAGGAGTTGATCAGCAATCCACAGCAGTTGGAAACCATTCTTCAAAATGGCGCCGAACGGGCACGCGCTGATGCTGCACGATTCATCGCAGCGCTACGCAATGCCGTTGGTATTCGACCACTGAGCGATTGAACCATTCGCCGAGACGTTTGCTATGGATTTCAACTGGTCCCCCCGGTCACTCAAAACCCGTGACGGCAAGTCAATTGAACTCCGGCATATCTGGTGTATTGGTCGAAATTATGCGGCACATGCCAGGGAGATGGGCTCGAACCCGGAAACGGAGTCCCCACTGTTTTTTTCCAAGCCGGCCGCATGCATGGTTCAATCCGAGCGCATCGAGTATCCTGCGCAAACCGAGCTGCTCCATTACGAGGCGGAACTCGCGGTTTTTCTGGGTGCTGGCGGTCGTTATCTTGGCCGGGAACAAGCGCAGGGTTGTATCGCTGGCTGGGCGGCTGCATGTGATTTGACAAGGCGCGATCTGCAGTCCAAGGCCAAGCAGGCCGGACACCCATGGGAAATGAGCAAAGGCTTCGATCAATCGGCACCCGTTGGACGGATTACGTCCGTATCCGACTGGCAGCCAGATCCTGACACTACGATTGAACTGACCGTCAACGGCGAGCTTTGTCAGCAAGCCAGGCTGGGCGAAATGATCTGGGATGTGCCTGCGCTGTTGTCGCGCCTTTCCGATCAGGTCACGTTGCATGCCGGCGATGTTGTACTGACCGGTACACCTTCAGGCGTGGGTGAAATCGTTCGCCAGGATGAAGTTCGAATCAGCATCCAGGGGCTCGATGATCTTTGTTTTGCCCTGGTCTAGATTTGGAATTTCTGCAGCAAAGCGATCATCTTTTCAAGCCCACTCCGAGGCTGATCGTGGCGTCCAAAGGTCCGCGTTGCGACTGAGAGAGTGTTCCAGTATTCGTCCGCCGAGCACCTGAGAACCGCCGGTGATCATCCTCCAGACTTTTCGAGACTTGCTGGTATAGCTGCGTTGCTGAATGACTTCAGGGTGGCTGTTGAGCAACTGGATACCGATATCGCGGTACACGGATCGTGCAGTAGCGATGGCCCAGGCGGCGCGGCCAGGCAGTGCACGAATGCCGATATTGGCTGATGCGTAGTAGGGTTCAGCCAATGTCACGAGCCGGCACACCAGCGGATAGACTTTGGCACTGGCGTCCGCCCGAGCCAGATCGCGTTCGATGACACCCTGTCCTTGCAGCCATTCCGCTGGAATATAACAACGATCCGCTCTGGCATCCTCGACCACGTCGCGTGCAATGTTGGTCAACTGAAAGGCAAGGCCCAGGTCACAGGCTCTGAGCAGGATATTTGGATCGCGCACGCCCATGATTCGTGCCATCAGAATGCCGACGGCACCGGCAACGAAGTAGCAGTATTCCAGCAGGTCATGTTCGGTTTCAGGCCGCCAGCCGTTCGCGTCGCGTTCAAAGCCCTGAATATGATCACGAATCACGGCCTCCGGTAACGCATGCCGCTGACAGACGGACGCCAGGGCCTGGAAAGGAAACAAGTCACCGGGTGTACCCGCATGCGCGTCCAGAGAATCGGTTTTGAGCTGCTTGATGACCGCGCTGGACGCGGCTGCGTGCTGGCCCCGACCCTTATCCTGACCGTCGGTGACGTCGTCACAATGACGGCACCAGGAATAGAGCAGCATGACATCCCGACGCATATCGGGCCTGAACAGTCGCGTCGCAGCAGCAAAGCTTTTCGAGCCTTCTGCAATCGCCTGTTCTGCCTGCTGCTGTAGCGCGTCCATAGCCTCAGTGCCAGCGATGGTTCAAATCGCTTGGGCTGGCAAATTGAAATCGTCCAGCATCAAGCTCGCGGTTGCTCGGGCCGAGCCCACTACGCCCGGTATGCCGGCCCCAGGGTGCGTTCCTGCTCCGACCAGGTAAAGGTTGTCCAGCTTCGGGTCCCGATTATGCGGCCGGAACCAGGCCGACTGGGTCAGCACCGGCTCTACGGAAAACGCCGAACCATGATGAGCGTTCAGGTCATCGCGAAAACCGAACGGCGTCAGCGTGCGCAGCGTGACCAGATCGTCTTTCAGCCCAGGCAAGTAGTGTTGTTCCAGATAGCCAAGAATACGGTCGGTATATTTCGGCCCGACCTCATCCCAGTTCAGGTCTGCGGTTCCAAGGTGAGGCACTGGCGAGAGCACGTAATACGCGCTGCAGCCTTCAGGCGCCAGCGATGGATCCGACAGGGTCGGTGCGTGCAGATAGAGCGAAAAGTCATCGGCCAGGTCTGGTGCATTGAAAATGTCATGAATCAGTTCTTTGTAGCGCGGCCCGAAGATGACCATATGATGCTTGAGATCGGGATGCACGCGCTTCAGGCCAAAATAAATGACAAACAGGGACATGCTCCATTTCTGACGGTTCAGCGTGCGTGACTTCCGCTGGCCGCGCGCAGTATGTCCAAGTAGCTTGCGGTAGGTATGCATCACGTCGGCGTTGCTGGCAACGGCATCGAAAGAACCGCTCCATCCATCCTGGGTCGTCAGTCCGGTAATTCGCCCATTGGCCTCCTGGATGCTGGATACCTCAGCATTCAAGCGTATCGTGCCCCCGAGATCCTCGAACAAGCGAACCAGTCCTCGGACCAGTGCTGCTGTGCCACCGCGTGCAAACCAGACCCCCCACTCGCGCTCAAGGGCATGAATCAGTGAGTAGATTGCAGAGGTCTTGAATGGATTTCCACCCACCAGGAGCGGGTGAAAGGAAAACGCCTGGCGCAAATGTTCATCCTTGATGAATTTCGAGACCATCGAATACACGCTGCGGTAGGCACCCAGTCGAATCAGATCAGGTGCCACCTTCAGCATACTGCCGAAATTCAGGAACGGGACATGGCCCAATTCGAGGTAGCCTTTTTCGAAGGTATTGCTCGAATACTCCAGAAATCGGCGATAGCCTTCCAGGTCTTCCGGACTGCGCGCTCGAATTTGAGCTTCGAGCTTCTCGTTGTCGTTGGTGTAGTCGAACACATCGCCATCTTCCCAACACAAACGATACATTGGGTCGATCGGCATCAACTCGACGTAGTCTTCCATTTTTCGACCGCTGAGCTTGAACAGCGATTCGAGTGAGGACGGGTCGGTGATGACGGTTGGACCACCATCGAAGCTGAATCCCTTGTCTTCATAAACATAGGCTCGACCCCCGGGTTTGTCGCGCTTTTCAAGCACCGTGGTATTGATGCCTGAGGACTGGAGTCGAATGGCCAGACTGAGACCGCCAAAACCGGAGCCGATGACGGCTGCGCTGGGTTGGTTAGACATGATGATTCGCTCTTTTAGTAATGGCTTTTTATGACGATTGTTCAGGCCGAGAATGAAACCGCATGGGTCCGAACCGGCCTGAATGTAACTCGTATTTTGTTTTTTGAGACCGGAAGAAAATGTGACGATGGTTGCCACACTTCAACCGCGGTTCATTCTATCCGTTTTGTCCGGGCCGGCAGCGTCTGATCCTGGCCTGATAAAACGATCGGTCAACGGCGTCTGCGACGATCCTGTTGCCGATACAGATCCCGGTGCTGTCAGTGGCTGAATGAATCCTGGCAGACTCGGTGCTTAGCGAGCCTCAAGCGCTGATGAATCAGGCTTGCTCAGCGCTGTGTTTTACTGCGCTGAAGCGCTTAAAATAACATCGGTAAAGCACAGAAGTCAGATAAGGGAGTTCACTATGGTCATTCGGCATGATGATTTGTCACTGAGCGCTCAGCAGCGCGCAGTGGATGACCAGATCAGTGCCGAAATGCACGCCTGGTGTCGACAAGCCTCGGAAGCCATTCAATCACGATTGGACCGCTTGACCATGCCCGTGAGCGACGGCTGCGCGGAGTTGGCAGAAGCGATGCGTTACAGCCTGCTGTCGCCCGGCAAGCGGGTGCGGCCCATGTTGGCGCTGCTGACAGCAGCGCATTTTGACCATGGCCAGGACAGGCTGCTCGATTTTGCCTGTGCGCTCGAACTGGTTCACTGTGCTTCGTTGATTCTTGACGATCTGCCCTGCATGGACGACGCGCGGCTGCGCAGGGGCAAGCCGGCTTGTCACTTGCAGTTTGGTGAAGCTACGGCTTCATTGGCCTCGGTTGCGCTGATGAACCAGGCTTTTTCGGTACTGGCGCGTGAACAGCATTTACCTTCCGGGACCCGCTGTGCGCTGATCGACCAATTGTCTGCGGCAATCGGCGCGCGAGGGCTGGTGTCAGGGCAGTGCAGGGATCTGCTGGAACGTACTGATCGCGTAGGTGCGGCCCAGATGCGCAGCATCAATTACCAGAAGACCGGCGTGCTGTTCGAGCTGGCAGTCGTGGGTGCAGCCACGCTGATTCAACTTGAATCGCAGGCCCTGGCCCAGATGCGGCAGTACGCACGAAACCTGGGTCAGGCCTTTCAATTGGCCGATGACCTGCTTGAAAGCAGGCTGTATGCTGAAGGTAGCGGTAAGGATTCCAACGCCGATCGCAGCAAGTCAGGGTCTGTGCACGCGCTTGGTGAACAGGCAATCAAACAGAAACTGAGCGATGAATTGAACAATGCACGATCGAAGTTGCCCGCGGGGCTGGGTGCGCGGGCCAATTGGCTGCACCTGTATGCTGAGCAGTTATTCAGTCGCTTTGTCTGATTGTTCAGAATGAGTCTTTCGGAGCCGGTGGTCGCGGCACTTCAGGATGTGCGTTTTGACTATCCCGGTCAAACGGTACTCGCTGAGCTTGACCTTGAATTGATTCGCGGTGAGTGCTTTGGGCTATTGGGACCAAATGGCGCCGGGAAATCCACGCTGATCAAATTATTGTGTGGTCGACTACAGCCTGCATCGGGCCGGATCCTGGTCAATGGACAAAATCCGAAACTCAGCGCTGCTGCGCGACGTTCGATGGGGCTTGTGCCTCAGCAGGTCGCACTGTATCGCCATCTTTCGGTGCTGGAAAATCTGATTGCATTTGCGCAATTGTCGGGTTGCCGCCGCAGTGCGGCTCGATCGGCTGCCAAACAGACCATTCGACGCTGTGGGCTTACGTCCGTTGCTCAACGACCGGTTCATGAACTGTCCGGTGGCTGGCAGCGTAGGGCCAATATTGCCTGTGGAGTCGTGCATGCGCCGAGCCTGTTGGTACTCGACGAACCCACCGTTGGTGTAGATTTACCAGCACGCCTTGAGATCGAGCATCTGTTGGCTGAAATGGCGTCGAACGGCATGACCATTCTGTTGATCAGTCATGACCTTGATCAGGTTGAGCGGCTTGCCGATCGGGTCGGTTTTCTGGTGCGGGGCGCAATCGAGCCGATTGGATCACCGGCTGAATTGCTGAAACGTTTTTTTTCCGGTCGCTTTGAGTGGCGCGTCATGCTTGATCAGGCACCCGAGGCGGGTGTTCAGCAGTTACTGACCGACCTGGGCCTGGAAGCAGATCCGGCAGCGGGTCCGATGCATTGGTTGGGTGCAGTTCACAGTGACCAACAGGCGAGCCAGCGGATGCGCAAGCTCGAGCATGTTGCAGTCAAGGAGTGGCGGGTGCGCCAACCTGGACTGGATGCGCTGTGGCGTGCGCTGTTTGACCAGCCCGGGCCGGGCATGAATCAACCTGACGTCAGCGGCTCAAGCGCATGATTCTTACGGTCCTCAGAATCATGTGGCTGGGTTTGTGGCGCGACCGAGGTGCGTTGGTGCTGGCGTTTTTGTTTCCGCCGTTATTGTTTGTCGTGTTTGCGGAAGTATTCTCGGGCAGCACGGGTGAAGGACTGGCGCTGAATATCGCGTTGGCTGATCAATCGCAATCTGGTTTCAGTCGCCAGCTGATTGATTCGATCGAGACGATTGACGGTTTTGAATTGAGTGTGCTTGATTTGCAGGGCGGCCTGCCGGCTGCTGATGATCAACTGAGTGATCTGGTTCGGCGTGGCGCGGCGGACGCAGCGATCTGGGTTCGCGCCGAGCTGAGTAGTGATATTGATTCCGATGCGCCCATTGTAGTCATTGGAGATTCATCCAAGGCGCTGGCGCTGGCCGTCGTTCAAGGCCGTCTTCAAGGGCTCCTTCAGCAAGAGTTTCCAGCGCTGAACGTGGCCCGTGCGGTCACACTGGTCGACATCCTGGCTGGACCCTATTCGCCGGAACAACAGCAGCTGCTTGATGAAGTCTTGGCCGAAATGGAGGCTGAAGCGGCGACGGGTGAGGCCATGCCTGAGCCGGTTAACAGCCTGATTGAGCCGCGCATGCTACAAGGCGCCACCGGCGTCGATGACGACGGCGGCATCAGCTACTACGCGGGTGCTGTTGCCATATTGTTTCTGCTGTTCTCAGCCATGCAGGGTGCCATTTCGCTGATTGACGAACGCTCGTCGGGCATCGTCGATCGCCTGCTTGCCGGACCGGGCGGGGCAGGCGTGGTCGTTTTCGGAAAAGGGCTGTTTCTGAATCTTCAGGGGTTGGTGCAGGTCAGTCTGATCTTCGCGCTGGCCTGGTGGGTGTATGGCATTGACTGGTTCGGCAAGTTCGACTTGTGGCTGGTCACCGCTGTGCTGGCATCGGCCAATGCGGCCTGGTTGGCCATGTTGACGGCATCGTTATGTGCAACCCGGCAGCAGGCTCAGACGGCGGCCGCGTTTCTGGTTTTGATCCTGTCGGCGATTGGTGGCAGCATGATGCCCAGGTTTCTGATGCCAGGCTGGCTGCGCGAGCTTGGCTGGCTGACCCCGAATGCCTGGGCCATCGAGGCCTGGCAGGGTATCTTCTGGCGTGGTCAGAGTTGGTCGGAACTCTGGCTGGCCTGGCTTGTGCTTGGTCTGACGGCACTGCTTGCGATGTGGCTCAGTCTCGTACTGTCCACACGGTATGCACGGGCTTGACGCAAGCTGAACGCTATTGAAATAAGATACATGTATGGAAATTATTTTTTTCAACGCCTCGTTGTTCTTGCTGACGCTGGTTGGCATGGAATGGGTTGCCTGGTTTTCCCACCGCTACATCATGCATGGCTGGGGCTGGGCTTGGCACGAGTCTCACCACAGGCCACGCCGGGGCTGGTTCGAAAAGAATGATTTATTTGCCGTTGTCGGTGCCGGCCTGTCCATTACGCTGATCTGGTTCGGCCGCGAAGGCTACGGCCCGACCTGGTGGATTGGCTGGGGTATGACCGGCTATGGTCTGATCTACTTTCTGTTTCACGACGGATTGGTGCATCGGCGCTGGCCATTCAAGTGGAACCCGAAAGGTGGCTATCTCAAGCGTTTGGTGCAGGCGCACAAGATTCATCACGCGGGCCATGGAAAGGATGATTGCGTATCGTATGGCTTTTTATATGCCAAGCCCCTGCCTGAATTGAAAGCAGAATTCCAGCAGCTGCGTCAGCAACAAGGCAGTCTCGAATCTCAGCGGTAAGCAACGGTTGAACGTGGTGTAAATCCGGGGTGCATTGTCAGCGCCCGCCACCGCCTCCGCCACCACCGCCGCCACCAGAAAAGCCTCCGCCGCCGCCTCCTGAACTGCTGCCGGGTGGCGTAGACGAGGAGCTGATTTGACTGGAAAACCCCTGGCCCAGTGAGTCGCCCAATTCGGCCAATGAGCCAGGTCGACCGGCCGCACTGGTGTACCAGCTCAAGCCACTGGCAGCTGCAGCAGCAGCCGCAGTCCCAGCGGCCAACTCGAATTTTTTCGTCCATGCACCTTCGACATCCAGTGCGAGCGCATAGGGCAGGAGTGCCTCGAAGCGCTCTGCGTTCAATTCAGGCTCATCCTCATTGCGGTGTTCGAGCCGCGCGAGATCCTGCTTTTCGGCGATGTCGAGATAGCGTTTCAGGCCTTCGATCTGGTCCAGCAGTGCACGGCCTTTGGTGGTTACGTTTTGCAGCAGCCAGATGAACAGGCCGTTGGCCACTGCCAGCGCGAACGACAGGGCCAGGGTCAGGCCCGGTGCAAATCCTTGGCCGATGATCAAGGCCAGCACGAACAGCACTATGGATGCCGCTACGCCGAGCCCAATGACGCCGCCATTGTTGATCAGATAATCACCCTTGAATCGTGTACTCAATGCTTTTGCCTGGGCGCTGCGGGCTGTCATCAGCAGCGAAGCATTGCTCTTCTCGAACTTGACCACCGGGCCGTCCGCGAACAATGCCTTGAGCAGTGCCGACTGGCTGGCCGACAGCGTTTCCATTGAATCCGATCGAATGCTGGTCACGACCCAGTCGGGGTCTTTTTTGAACACCCCGTTGCGCCCGCCTTCCCGGTGAATGCGTACGTAACCTTTGACGCCAAGCTCGACCAGGTCAGCTGCAAAACAGCGCGAATCGTGGCCGCGTCGCAGCATGTAGCGCAAATCGGCAGGCGAATAACCTGCAGGCGGGGCATAGCGGGCAATGATGACTCCGGGGGTTGGGTCGCGCCCCTTTTGATGCCATTGCCGGTAGTAGAAAAAAATGATCAACGGTATGCCAAGCAACAGCACGAGTACACCGCGGTTGTCGCTGAGGAGCCAGCCAAAGCGCTGCCAGTCCGTAGGCTCATCGATCATGCCTTTGGGCCACTCGGCGACGATGGTCAAACCCTGGCCGGGCGACAGTGGTCGGGTTGTGATGAATCGAAATCGATTGACCGCGGCAACTTCTGCGATGGCATGTTGATTTTGCGAGCCAAAGCGGCCGGTAAAGGCCGAAGCCTCGAGACGATCAAACGTTGCTGATTCGGGCAGCACGACCTGTGCACTGGCCTCGTCGATCGGAAAACGCCAGCCATTGCCGGTGACATTCCAGTACAACTCGTCGTGATCTTCAAAAAAACCCAACTGCCGGTTGGTTCGATAGCGCAGCGTATATTCGATGGTGGCCGGTACTTCGAGCAAGCGGTCATCACCGGTGTTCAGGCGCACGCCATTGTCGCGTCGTTCAGTAAACCATGGCTCGGGCAGTCCGTCACGCAGTACTTCAATGGGTTCAAAATCAACCACTACGCGATTGCCATTCTGGTCGGTGTAGCGGGTCGGGAAATCACGAAAGATGCCGCGCCGTATGGACTGTCCTTCAGCCCTGACAACAATGGTTTCGGTCACCTCCATGGATCCATCGGACTGGATTTCGATTTGGCTGTGAAACTGCTCGATTCGCTCGATGGCAAGCAGATTCGCTGCCGGCAGGCCCATGCCCAGCCCGAGCGCAACCAGCACAAGGAATGCTTGAGATCGAACGGACATCAGTTTCTCTCATCGACCGGGATTGCCGGACGATGTTGGGGTTCCGCTTGATAAAAATCAGCCTTGCTGAAGCGAAAGGTCTGTGCAACGACCAAGTCCGGAAACTGTTCGATTCGGGTATTCAGGTCACGTACGGCACCGTTGTAATAGCGCCGTGCATAGACCAGATGATTTTCGATTTCGACCAGTTCGGTCTGCAGCTGCGAGAAATTCTGGTCGGCCTTGAGGTCCGGATAAGCCTCGCTCAGCAGCAACAGTCGCTCCAGCGTCTGCGCCAGCTCATCTTCGATGCTGGCAAGTTGCGCAGGCTGTTGGGTTTGCTGAGCCAGCGAGCGCAGCCCGGTTACCGTCTCCAGCAGCTGCTTTTCATGACTGGCATAGGCCTGCACAGTGCGAACGAGCTGCGGGACCAGGTCGTGGCGACGCGTCAGCTGTACGTCTATATCACTCCAGGCCGTGGCAGTTCGATTGCGAAGCTTGACCAGGTGATTGAACGTCCAGATGCCCCAGACCACGAGCGCAAGTCCGGCCAGGCCGGCCAGTAGTTCCATCATTCGAGTTCTCCGGTGATCATTGGCGGATCGTGATCAGTTCATTTCTTAATTGGTTAACGTCGGGTTCTAGAGCGACTGCATGGCTCGACTGAGTCAGTAATTCAGCCAGCGCAGGCGGCGGATCCAGGCGCTGCCCAGTGACCGCCTCGACGATCGTTTCGAATTTAGCAGGGTGGGCTGTTGCCGCAACCAACCACGTTCGGCTGTCGCCCTGCTTGCGATAACGATGCAGCAGTTCCATCGCACATGCAGTGTGTGGGCACAACACGTAACCACCGGCTCGATACACACGCTCGATACACTGGCGAATCGTATCGTCGTTAATGCTTTCTGCCTTGAGGTTTGCCTTGTGCAGATCAGCGTCGCGATAAAACCAGGCCAGGCGCTCGAAGTTGCTGGGGTCGCCGACATCCATTGCATTGGCCAGGGTTTCCAGGCCGGGTCGTCCCCGATAGTTTCGATGTTCGAAGAAATCAGGAAGCGTACGATTGGCATTGGTTGCCAGTACGATGCGGCCAATCGGCAACCCCATGGCGCGGGCCAGAATACAGCCCAGCGCATTGCCGAGATTGCCGGTTGGGACGATCACGTTCAACTTGTCGTTTGGGTTGGCAAGCCGAAGGGCCGCATAGGCATAGTAGGTAATCTGCGGCAGCAGCCGGCCCATCGAGATGCTGTTGGCTGAGGTCAAGCCGAGCCGACTGGATAGTTCAACGTCATTCAACGCCTGCTTGGCCATGGCCTGACATTGATCGAAATTGCCCTGAACCTTGTAGCAATGGACGTTATCGCCAAATGCACCGAGCTGATGGGCCTGTCGCGGTGAAACTTTCCCATCCGGATAAAGAATGACTACTGAAAAGCCGGGCCGTCGATGAAATGCGGATGCGACGGCCGCTCCGGTATCGCCGGAGGTGGCGACCAGTACGGTTTGATGCTGCTGCGGGTCATTGCGTAATGCAGCCAGGCAGGTCGCTAGAAAGCGTGCCGCAAAATCCTTGAAGGCCGCCGTCGGCCCATGAAACAGCTCCAGCAACCAGGCGTGATCATCTGCGAAAACCGGCACCAGCGGAATGGGCAGATCAAGCGCCTGTCGACAGATCGAGTCGAGTTCGGGTGCCAGGCTGGAGCCGGAAAAGAACGGCTGTAACACGTGCGAAGCCAGCTCGGCCAGGGGCTGTGACCCGTCCAGGCGATCGGGCATTAGCGTCGGGATCTGCATGGGCACATACAGGCCGCCATCATCGGCCAGGCCGGCCGTCAGCGCTTGGTCCAGGCCGACCGGGGCTGAGGGCCTCGAAGACGTTTGCGCGCGGGTACTGACATAGTCCATATCAGTCAATCACCTCGATACATGCGCCGGGGCTATCGACGGGGCAAATCAAGTGCTCAGAGTCGAGTCCGTGCTGTTTGAACGCAGCCTGCATGGCACCGGCCACTGCCTGCGCCGAGTCCAGGCCATCAAGCCATGCACAAACCGTAGGACCAGCACCCGAAATGGCAGCTGCCAGTGCGCCGTGCTCGAGCGCGGCTTGCTGAACAGCCTCAAAGCCCGGGATCAGGCTGGATCGGCGTGGTTCAATCAGTACATCCTTCAGGCCTCTGGCGACCAGTGGAAGGTCGTTTCGATAGCAACCCGCAATCAGCTGTGCCAGATAGGTGGTCTGTTGAATTACCGGCTTCAGCTCGAACGGTTGTTGCAGCATTGCCCGTGCCTCGGCGGTTCTGACCTGACAATGCGGATGAACGGCCACGGCCGTCAGGCCTTCGGGAACGGGCAGTTCGATCAATTCGTCCTCGGCTACAAGCACCAGCCCGCCGAGCAACTGAGGGGCAATATTGTCACCATGCGCGCTACCGCTGGCGACGGCTTCTCCGGCCAATGCAAACGGATACAATTCGCGTGGACTCAGCTTCAGGCCCAGCCAGGCATTGGCGGCAACCACGGCAGCAACGGCGGAAGCGGCAGACCCGCCCAGGCCCGATGCAAGTGGAATGCCCTTGTGGATATCCAGCTCGATGGGCACGTCCTGATCGAATGCCTCCATCAGGGACTGAACTGCTCGACCCGCCGTGTTGCGTTCCGTCGTGATCGGCAACTGATCGTTCAGGCCTTCGATTCGGCGAATGCGTACCCCCGGTCTTGTGCCGCCCCGGACCGTTACACGATCACCCTGGCCGGCCAGCGCATGGCCCAGAATGTCAAATCCCGAAGCCACGTTGCCGACGCTGGCTGGGGCGAATGCTGTAACGCTTGGCTTGTGCATAGGAGGAATTGTAGAGCCACTGGTTCTGCGTTGTCAGTGTGCCGTCCAAACTGATCGTGTGGTCACATCAAGTGCATGAAATCGGTACCATGCCCAGATGGACTCCAAAGACAAGATTGTAGAAAACTGGCTGCCGCGCTATACCGGCACGGCGATAGAGGATTTCGGCAAGTTCATCCTGCTGACCAATTTCGACAATTATGTCGAAAAGTTTGCCGAGCGCATGGGTGCGGAGGTGCAGGGCACGGACAAAGCCATGCGCAACGCAACTGCTGACGGAATCTCGATGATCAATTTCGGGATGGGGAGCGCGAATGCTGCCACCATCATGGACTTGCTGAGTGCCGTCAAGCCTCGGGCCTGTCTGTTCCTTGGCAAGTGCGGCGGCCTGAAAAAGAAAAATCAGCTTGGCGATATGATATTGCCGATCGCTGCGATCCGAGGGGAGGGCACATCAAACGACTATTTCCCGCCAGAAGTGCCTTCCTTGCCTGCGTTCACTTTACAGCGCGCAGTGTCGACCAATATCCGCGATCATGACCTGGACTACTGGACGGGAACCGTCTACACGACCAACCGCCGCGTCTGGGAGCACGACAAGTCGTTCAAGAAATACTTGCGAAAGACTCGCTGTATGGCAATCGATATGGAGACCGCCACGATCTTCATTACTGGTTTTGCAAACCAGATTCCGACCGGAGCGCTGCTGTTGGTATCCGATCAGCCCATGATTCCGGATGGTGTGAAAACCGATGCCTCTGACCGTTTGATCACCGCAAGTTTTGTCGATAAACAAATCGAGATCGGCATCGATGCCCTGCGTGCCATCCAGCGCGGTGGAAGCACCGTTCGTCATTTGCGCTTTGATTGAGGTACCCCTTTTTTTACAGCACTTCGGAATGCTCTTCTGACTAAGGCTCCGGCTCGTTGTTATGCAAGCGGCGATGGTTAGAGCAATCAGTTTCTTAAATTCACTGACGGCGTAACGAATCTATCCAGCACTCGATCCGGGGGGCTTTCGCATAGAGCGGTTGGCGTGATCAATAGCTGGATAAACGCCGTCCTGTGCGGTTGGCTTGACTCATTTCAACATCACGGCCTCCGCACAAGGATATTCAGCTGGTCCTGGTCCATAAAAAAAACCCGGCCGTGGCCGGGTTTTTTATGGACCTGAGTGTGGGTCTCACTGAACGGCCAGGGTGTCCCCGGCTGCAATCCAGCCGGTCCGACCCTGGTCATCGACAATGCTCAGCCAGTCACCAGCTCGGGCTGAAACACCAACAATGCTGCCGGATCCGAGGCTGAATACAGCTGGGTTATCTGCATTCGGGCCCTGACGAACGTCGACAGAACTGGCTGTAATCACCACGCGATCGAGATCGGCCATCGGATCAACACCTGCAGACGTCGCGGTGCCAACCGGGCGACCCATGGTGTCATAGCGCAGCATTGCAGGCGGGGTTACGGAAATGACGTATTCGACGGCTTCGCCGATCACTTGACGCAGGGCTTTTTCGCGCGGCGTGTTACTCCAGGTGCTGAGCGAGCCGCCCAGGCTGTATCCGCTGGTATAGCCTGATAATCCACCACCGATATTGAAGTCTTTCGCTTCGCCTTCGACGCTGGTGGCCGCCAGAATTCGGCTGGTATTGGCGTCGACCACGCGCAGGTCGATCGCCATATGAGCCGTTCGTGTTCCGCCAGTAACCGAACCGATCAAACGGCCGATATCACTACCACCAAGTCGCGCCTGAGTGCCGCCCTTTTCGCCAAACTCGGTGACGGCGGCTACAATCAACAGCTCCGCACCCTCAATTTCGCCGATCTGTGCCGCCGTGTCCTGACGCACGCGGCCACTGGCACCGAGGTCCTGTTCGAGCAGCACGGTATCCAGGCTTTCGCGTTCAAGGACGATATAGCGACCTGAATTGACCAGCGCGGTCGTCAGCATGTCGGACATGCCGTCACCAATGCTGGGATTCCACCAATTGGCCGAATCAGCGGTCTTGTTTTCGAAACGGGCGACGGCGATACGCGCCTTGGGCCCGTTGTAGGCCTCGGCCTGTGCGTCCGCAATGGTGCGGTTGGCCTCCGCTGGTTGCGTAAGGCACAGCGCCATAAACGCTGCCAGCGCGATGAATACAGCCTGTTGGAATGCATGATTGAGTTTCATTATTTTTCCTCGTATTCGGATAATGATGGTCCTATCCTATTACGTACTATCTGCTCGATTGACGCCAATCTTCTGTGAACATCGCTTGGCTTTGGTTCAGCGACTTGTCTCAATCAACCCGCCTTCGAGGCACAGTAGAAGACGGTTGATCCTTTTTCGGCGTTTGGCTGGCCCGGCCAATGGCGTAGTGCATCAGCCCCAGCTTGTGCATTTCCTCGGGGTCATAGATATTGCGACCATCGAAGATCACGGGTTGCTTCAGCGTCGATCGGATACGCTCGAAATCCGGACTCCAGAATCGTTTCCATTCGGTCATGACGACCAGCGCATCGGCCGACGTCAAACAATCATAGGGATCATCAGCGAGCTTGAGTTCACTGCGATCCGCATAGATCTTGCGCGTCTCGTCCATGGCTTTTGGATCATGTGCGTGAACCTCTGCTCCCGCTTCCCAGAGTGCTTCCATCAGCACGCGTGAAGGCGCTTCGCGCATATCGTCGGTCTGCGGTTTGAAGGCCAGGCCCCATAGTGCAATCTTGCGGCCATTCAGGTCGTGGCCGAAATGCCGACTGATCTTGTCGAACATGACATGCTTTTGCTGTTGGTTCACGGTTTCAACGGCCTGCAGAATTCGGGCTGGATGGCCGTGATCAGCGGCGGTCCTTGCCAGTGCGCGGATATCCTTGGGGAAACAGGAGCCGCCATAGCCTACGCCGGGGTAAATGAAGTGGTAGCCGATGCGTGGGTCGGAACCAATCCCGAGCCGCACGCGCTCGATATCCGCCCCGACTTTTTCGGCGATGTTGGCGAGCTCGTTCATGAATGAAATCTTGGTTGCCAGGAGGGCATTGGCAGCGTATTTGGTCAACTCGGCCGAGGCAATGTCCATGCAGACTATTTTTTCCCGGTTGCGATTGAATGGCGAGTACAAATGACGGAGCAGGTGCTCTGATTCCTGATCCTCTACGCCAATGACAATTCGGTCGGGCGCCATGAAATCCTTGACTGCAGCACCTTCTTTGAGGAATTCCGGGTTCGAAGCCACGCGAGGCGCAAAAGGCTTGGGTTGCGTTTCTGCAATGGCCTGTCGCACTTTGCTGGCGGTGCCGACCGGGACCGTGGACTTGGTAACTACCAGCTGTTCCGGTTTCAGTTCTTTCCCAATGCCGCGTGCGACAGCCAATACGGCGCGTAAGTCAGCCGAGCCGTCATGGTCTGATGGAGTTCCTACGGCGATAAACAGAATGTCACCGTGTTGGATCGTCTCCGATGCATCGGTCGTGAAACGCAATCGCCCGGCCTGATGGTTACGCCGCACAAGCACATCCAGGCCTGGCTCGAAGATCGGTATTTCGCCCTGATTCAGGCGTTCGACTTTATCCGGATCAATGTCCATGCAAATGACATCGTTGCCGACCTCGGCCAGGCAGGCGCCGGTAACCAGGCCCACATATCCGGTTCCAAAGATGCTGATGTGCATAGAATCC
>CAKZPB010000059.1 GCA_937138395.1 uncultured Pseudomonadota bacterium | reverse complement strand
GACCGGATTCAACAGCGATTCGTGCTGACGGCCGATAACAATCGCCTCGAACTGAACTAGCCTCCTCGGACCGCAAACATGACCGACCCGTTGCTTTTGATTGATGAACTCACCTATGCCTGGCCGGGTGAGCAGGATCCGGTCATACGCAAGTTGTCCTTATCCATTGCGGCTGGTGAGAAGGTGTTTCTCGCAGGCGCCAGTGGCTCCGGTAAGTCGACGTTGCTGGCGCTGATCGGTGGCCTGGTCCTGCCCGATCAGGGCACGATCGATATTTCCGGACAATCACTGAATACCCTATCCCGGTCGGCGCGCGACCGCTTCCGTGCTGATCATCTGGGCGTGATTTTTCAGCAGTTCAATCTGCTGCCCTGGCTGGATGTGGTCGGCAATGTCACGCTGGGCTGCCATTTTTCGGCGCTTCGGCGCAAACGCACTGGCGCAGTGCGTTCCGCCGCTGAAGCACTGCTGAAAGCCATGGACCTGGAACAGCGCCTGTGGCACAAACGAGCCGACCAGCTCAGTGTCGGCCAGCAGCAGCGCGTTGCAGCAGCCCGTGCGCTGATCGGCCAGCCTGATCTGGTGCTGGCCGATGAGCCGACTTCGGCGCTGGATCGAGATCGGCGCGATGCCTTTCTTTCCTTGCTGTTCCGCGAGATCGATCGGGCCGGTTCGGCGCTGTTGTTTGTCAGCCATGACCATGAATTGGCAGCGCGCTTTGACCGAACGCTGGAACTGAGCGAGCTGAACGGCGCAGCCTGCCACGCGATCGAGGCCGGAGCATGACGCTTTTGAGCCTGGCGCGCGGGTCATTGGCCAATCGGCGCTTTGCCGTAGCCCTGACCGTGCTGACGATCGCCATCTCCATTGCGCTGCTGGTGCTGGTCGAGCAGATGCGCTCGGAAGTGCGTGAAGGCTTCTACCGATCGGTTTCCGGCACCGACCTGATCGTCGGCGCACCGACCGCACCGGTTCAGCTCCTGCTGTACTCGGTGTTTGGTTTGGGCAACGCAACCAATAACGTCTCTTGGCAGACCTATTCCGAAGTCATCGCGGTGCCGAGCGTGGCCTGGTCCATTCCGATTTCACTGGGCGATTCACATCGAGGCTATCGGGTGATCGGCACTAGCGCCGCATTCTTTGAGCACTATCGCTATGCCGGTCAGCAGGCACTGGCGCTTGGAGAAGGTGCCGCATTGAATGATTTATACGACGTCGTGATCGGTGCCCAGGTTGCGCGCCAGCTGGACTATGCAGTGGGCGATCAGATTGTTATTGCGCACGGAACCGGCAACGTCAGCCTGCAGGCGCATGACGATCAGCCGTTTACGATCAGCGGCGTTCTCGCACCGACCGGCACGCCGGTCGATCAATCGCTCTACATCTCGCTCGAAGCGCATACCGCTGTTCACATCGGTTGGGAACGCGGCGTGCAGATGCGCGGCCGCACGCTCGATCCGGAGCGGGCCCGGGCCATGGCCGAACAGCTGCAGCCCGATTCCATCACGGCTTTTTTCCTGGGCCTGACCAGCCGTGCAGCGGTATTCGGACTGCAGTCACGTATCAACCAGTACGACGGCGAGCCGCTGCTGGCCATCCTGCCAGGCATTGCGCTGCAGGAACTGTGGCGCATTACCGGGTTTGCGGAGCAGATACTGCGCGTTGTGGCCGGCATGGTGGTTCTGGCTGGATTGCTCGGCATGCTGACAGCCTTGATCAGTACCTTGAATGAGCGTCGGCGCGAGATGGCCATTCTGCGCGCCGCCGGCGCGCGGCCTTGGCAAATCGCCAGCCTGCTGGTGCTGGAGGCGGCGGTGGTCACCGCCATGGGCATCGGACTCGGCCTGCTGTTGGCCTACGCCCTTCAGGTCGCATTGGCACCATGGCTGCTGGCCCGATTCGGCATTGCCGTCGGCCTGACCTGGCCGGCGCTATGGCAATGGCTGGTCCTGGGCGGGATCTGGCTGGCCGGTATCCTGGTTGCCCTTATACCCGCCCTGATGGTCTACCGCCGCACATTGGCTGATGGGATGCAGGTGAGGCAGTAAGCTTAAGAGGCTTTTTACCGTTGATTACGCAGATGGACGCAGATTAAAATTCTCGGGACTCGGGACTCGGGACTCGGGACTCGG
>CAKZPB010000058.1 GCA_937138395.1 uncultured Pseudomonadota bacterium | reverse complement strand
AAAACTCCCTCCGCGACTTCACCGCCCAGCGCGCTGCGCTGGGTTCCCTGTAGTGCTCGGCTTGTGATGACCATCGGGCGGGGCGAAAGAACTCGCTTGCGCTCAGACACCTTTCCGCCCCGCCCGATGGTCATCACAATCTCGCACGCCTCTCCGCACTTCGCCGGCTCACACGCTCATCAACGTCAAAAGCAAAGTCAAAAACGATCCTGCGCCCTTCAACCATCCAAGTTCTCGATCTCAACAGCCTTTGGTTCCAAACCAACTGAAAAGCCGGGCTTGTAAGCCCCTGAGATCAAGCGATTGCAAGACAGTGTCCGAAAAGCTTTAAATTTTACGAAAACTGATGGTCAATAACCCACGAAGCGAAAGCTTGAAACTTAGTCGTCTTCAAAAGACAAAAAGCCTACGACTGATATCTTGGATACAAAATCCGCAGCCGCCTGAGATACTCACGGGTTTCTTCAAACGGCGGCACGCCTTCATATCGCTTTACGGCACCCTCCCCTGCATTGTAGGCCGCAGCAGCCAGCTCCCAGTCATGATCAAACATGCTCAGCAATTCAGCCAGATAGGCAACGCCGCCGGTAATGTTTTGCAGAGGCTCAAAGGCATCCTCCACGTCGAAGCGAGTTTGCGTTGCCGGCATGAGTTGCATCAGACCCTCGGCCCCGGCGTGCGATACCGCTTCGTGGTTGAACCAGGACTCGGCGTGCATGATGGCGCGGACCAGCGCAGGATCGACGCCGAAGATCTCGGACGCGGCAAGAATTTCTTCACGGTATTCGCTGCGGCGAAGCGGCGTGGTGTGCCAGTCCACGCCCTTGATGCAAGTCCCGTAGCATCCGATGTTTTCTACCTGATAGCGCGATTTATCGGGCGTGATGTTGGTCAGCACGATAATGCCGTCCTCATCGACATAGCGATATACCTGAGCCTGCCCCGATGTACAGGCAAACACGAGCAATACAGCCGCCAGAGGCAAACCAGGCGATAAGCAGTTGCGTGCGCCAGCAGTCAAATCAGAAACCGCCGGTGACCGTAATCCCGCCATCCGCAGTGATTACCTGACCACTCAACCAGGCTGAATCCTGACTGACCAGAAACGCAATGACCCGCGCGATATCTTCCGGTTCGCCAATGCGCTGGAGCGGCGTTGTCTGTTCAAAATGCTTGACCGCACGCTCATCGGCCAACAGCGCTTTGGAGAAGTCGGTGCGAATCAGCCCGGGCGCAACGCCATTGACGCGAATGCCATCGGCGCCAAACTCCAGCGCCAGATTCCGGACCAATTGATTTTCAGCGGCTTTCGACAGGCCATAGGCGCCGATGACTCGATTGCCCAGCAAGCCGGCAATGGACGACACAAACACGACGGATGATTGCGGCTGCCTGGCCAGGTGCTCACGTGCCAAGTGGCTCAGGCGCATGCCGCTGAAAACGTTGTTGTGCATGATCACATCAAATGCTTCTTGATCAACCTGATGAGACGGTCCATATACCGGATTACTGGCAGCATTCAGTACCAGATGATTCAATTGCCCCCATTCCGCAACCGTCTTCTCGATCAGGGCTTCAAGCTGGTCTTCATGACCCACGTGGCATGCAATAGCAATAGCGTGCCCGCCCGCCGATCGAATGTCATCGGCAACGGCCTCACAACTGTCCTGATTGCGGCTGGATACCACCACGCGATGGCCTCGCTGGGCCAACAACTCAGCAGTCGTGCGGCCAATGCCACGGCTTGACCCGGTAATGATCGTCACAGCCTCGGTTGTCATTTCGTCATCGTCCTTTTAACGTGTGTGCTCTGTGATTAATGAAAGTTCTGGATCAGGCCAGCGTATGCAGCTGCGGGTCTTCAAAATGTTTCAGGCAGTTGATTCGACCTGCATGCCATTGACCCTGGCCGTCCAGCTTCAGTTCCGTGAGCGAAGCATTGTACAACGCAACATTCAATGATCGCTGCCAGGCCAGATCCTGGCCCAGCAACTCAGCGGCCATGGTGCTGATGACACCGGCCGAAGTAATGGCGATGACATCGGAATGAGCCATCTGTTGTTGCAGCACTGCCGCAGCACCCATGACTCGCTGCCTGAAGTCCCGCCAATCGCCGTTTTCCGGGCAAATCAAGCGATCCTCTTGCCAGGCCTTCAACACATCCGGGAAAAGGGCCATGAACACGCTCAGATAGTCTGCCGGACGCTGCATTGCCTTGGCAGACGGGCGCTCGATACCCAGTGGTTGAGGGTCAGCAAAGGCCGATTGCAGCAGGCGGTCCACGCGATACTCGTTGAGCCCGTCCAGTCCGGTAGCCTCAGTGCTCATCGTGGCCGCAGTTTGACGATGCCGCTGCAATTCTCCGCGGAACAGCGCCAGGCTGGTCGTTGAATCGTCCAGCATCGTCCGGCAGGCCTCGGCCAGTATTTCAGCCTGCTGATAGCCCAGCGCTGAGAGCTGATCATAATTCGCGGTACCCAGGCTGCCCTGAGCGTGTCGGATCAGATAAAGCGTTCGCAATTTGATAGTTCCAGCGATAGAATGCAGGCTGATCATTTTACTACTCGCAGACAACTCGGGAGAAACGCATGACAGTAGAAAGCATCTTGGGCGTATTGATTATTGGTGGCCTGGCAGGCTGGATCGCAGGGCTGCTGGTCAACCGCAAGGGCCAAGGCATCGTACTGAACATCGTGGTCGGCATTGTCGGCGCTTTTTTGGGTAGCTGGCTGTTCGGCTTCTTTGGCGTCACCGCGGGCGGCATTATCGGATCACTGGTCACCGCCATTGTCGGTGCGTGCGTGTTGCTGGGGCTATTGACGCTGATCAAGAGAGGCTGAATCGCTCCTTGATCAGATCATGGAACGGTCTTTGATCAGCCAGCCCGCTATTTTGAGCCTGATTCGTTACGACGCTGCGACCGTTCAACCTTCAGGCGATTGATCTCGTCATCATGCCCATCGAAGTTCAAATTCTGGGTTATGCGGGATTGCTGCAGTGCGTTCAATTCGGGTTGATTGCGATCGCCGTCAATCAACAGCACGGCATCCGCTACACCGCGGGGTCGCGCGACCAGGTGCGGGAGATGACCGGCGTGCCGGGTCGATTGTTACGTGCATTCAATAATCATTTCGAGGCGCTGGTGCTGTTCACCATCGCTGTCATCGTTGTGACCCTGGGCGAGGCCAGCAGTGAGTGGACTGAACGATGCGCCTGGGTCTATTTGATTGCCCGCATGCTGTATATCCCGGCGTATGCTTCGGGGCTGCCCTGGATCCGATCTTTTTTCTGGCTACTGGGCTTTGGCGCCACACTGGCACTGTTGCTGCTGGCCTTGTGGCCATAATCACCGACGGAGCACGTGATGACCACTGAAAGCTTCCTGTGGCACGACTATGAAACCTTTGGTGCCAATCCGCGACTGGACCGGCCCTGCCAGTTTGCTGCTCAACGCACTAATCTGGCGCTTGAGCCGATTGGCAAGCCGGTGACCCTGTATTGTCAGCCTGCCCGGGATGTATTGCCGGTACCCGAAGCCTGCCTGATCACTGGCATCACGCCACAAATAGCGCTTGAAAAAGGATTGCCGGAATACCAGTTTGCAGCCGAGATCGAGCAGCTCATGGCCGAGCCCGGCACCTGCGGAGTCGGATACAACAACTTCCGCTTTGATGACGAAGTCACTCGCTTCATGTTCTGGCGGAATTTCATCGACCCCTACGCGCGCGAATATACCAACGGTAACAGTCGATTCGACTTGATTGACCTGCTCAGAATGACTGCAGCATTGCGACCAGGCGGCATCCAATGGCCAGCTCGGCAAGACGGTCTACCCAGCTTCCGACTGGAAGACCTCGCCGCTGCCAATGGTTTCGATACCGAGCATGCCCACGATGCAATGGTCGACGTCGTCAATACGCTGGCCCTTGCGCGTCTGGTGCAACAACATCAGCCCAGGCTTTGGTCCTGGGCACTCGCCCTCAGGCAGCGTCATCAGGTCGAGCGGCTGCTGGGCGAGCAGCGTCCAATACTGCATACCTCGGCCCGTTTTGGTGCCGATCGCTGGTGTACTGCGCCGGTTATCAGCCTGTTCCAGCATCCACAGATCAGCAGCCAGTGGCTGGTCTGGAATTTGAACGAGGACCCTGAGCTCTTTGTTGAATACGATGTCGAAACGCTCGAGGACCTCCACTTCACGCCGAGCAGCGACTTACCAGAGGATATGAAACGCTTGCCGGTCAAATGGGTTCGCAGCAATCGCTGTCCAATGCTGTCGCCCCTCAGCGTGTTGAATGATGCGGCGCTGGAGCGCACCGGTATTCAACTCGAACAAGTGCAGACTCATGCTGAACGCCTGCTTCGGCAACGCGAATTCATCGAGCGCCTGCGAAGCCTGTTCGGGGCTGCTCGGCAACATCAGGATCAAGACGCAGACACTGCGCTCTATTCAGGGTTCGTCGGTCGTAGCGACCGGCAGCTGTGTCATCGAATGCTGAGCATGAACCCGAACCGGATGGCTGAATTCAGCCAGTCGCACCCGGAACCTTTCGCCGACCCCAGGCTGAATGATCTACTGCTGCGTTTCCTCGGACGTCACGCCGAGGCCACACTAGCCCCGGAACAGCAGGCCGAGTGGCAACGCTACCGTCTTCAGCGGCTTGTGCACGACCCGGACCTGGGTTCCATCCAGTTGGAAGACTACAAGCAGCGCGTCCAGCAATTATCGAAAGAGCAGCCTGAACGCCTGGCATTACTGCAGGATCTATTGAACTGGATTGAACATCTGGAGCTGACGCAGGCACCTGAAAATGTTAAATCAATAACTTAGCCGCTGTTTCTCGAAAACCACTTGGGTTGTTATGCACAAACCCTTGATTCACCTCTTTACACTTTTTTTACCGTCGTTTTTTCCAAAAGCACAAAAGAAGATCTTTGTAAGTACATGAATCAATTAACAATATTCAATTTGGTCAATTTTTAGACAATCCTGTGACAGGCGGACCAGGCGGCCCCGCGCGCATGGTTGTCCACAATGTTATCCACAAAATTTGTGGATAACGTAAACACCACGTCAACGGCTCAGATTTCAGCGAAGGCGAGCTGTCCGGGCATCGACAGTGGGCGCGTTTCAGACGTACGCAAGGCCTGCCTCAATACCCGGTCAGAACGGGGTGAAACAAACTCCAATACCGACCCATCGTCGAACTGCATCATCATGACCATCGGTGGCTCGCCCGCACGCCCTGGGCGCGCAATAACGCTTTCAATACACTTGCCGATCATCTGCTCTCGTACGTTCCGACTGCTTTGGCGAGGTTCAGTTTGCATGCTGTACTCCGTTTCCTGTAGCTTCAAGCGTAGTACAACACGCTGAATTCTCAAAACGCGAGAACACATCCGGGTTTAGTGTGCCGGCCCGTAAAATCAACACGTTGGAGGTTGTGCAGCCCCTGCGTTGAAGTCAGGGTGTGATGAAACCTGCAAGCTGGATCGCAACCGGCCGGAACGGCTAGGCGTCCAGCTTCATGCGGCTGGCAAACGCATGTGCCAGCGTGGTGGCATCCGTATGTTCGAGCTCTCCACCCAACGGAACGCCCTGCGCCAGGCGCGTCATCGAGATCTGCTCGCGCTCGGCCAGATGGGCGATGTAATGCGCGGTGGCCTCACCTTCCACGGTCGAGTTGGTTGCAATAATGATTTCGTCGATCGATTCATCGCGCAACCGTTTTTCCAGCAAATCAAGCCCGAGTTGATCAGGGCCAATTCCATCCAGCGGTGACAAACGACCCAGCAATACAAAATAGAGTCCGCTGTAATTGGTGGCCTGCTCGATGGCCAGCACATCGGCCGGTGCCTCGACAATACAGAGTTGTCCAACAGTGCGCTTGCTGCTCTGACAAACTGCACAGAGCGCGTCGGAGGTGAAATTGCGGCAACGACTGCAGCGCTGGATTTCGCGCATGGCCTTGGACAGGGATTCAGCCAGCCGGTCTCCGCCACTGCGGTCACGCTCCAGTAAGTGGATCGCCATGCGCTGAGCGGTCCGATGACCGACTCCGGGTAACACGCACAGGGCCTTTAACAACTGGTCGAGGACTGGATCATTCATCGTGCTGCGGGCAGATTGAAGTTGACTGGCTGCTCAGAGGTATTTCCGGATTAATTTCAGGGAAACTTGAATCCGGGCGGCAGCGATAGGCCACCGGACAGCCCAGACATCTTTTCCTGATTATGCTGCTGGATGCGATTCACTGCATCATTGAATGCGGCAGCGATCAGATCCTCGAGCATGGGCAAGTCGTCGTTTACGGAAGGGTCGATCTTGATGTTGCGAACGGCATGCTGACCGTTCATGACCACCTCGACCAGGCCGCCGCCGGACTTTCCGGTGACCTCAAGATCGGCCAGTTCAGCCTGGGCTTTCTTCAGGTCCTCCTGCATTTTCTGCGCTTGTTGCATCAGTTGTGCAATGCCTTTCATACGATCTCCCGAATTTGATAGCCCTGGCGCTGACGATCCGTCATTGGCTTGGCCGAATGGATTCCTTCAGCACCTCGGCATCGAAGGTATCAACCAGTTTCCTGACGGCAGGATCCCTGGCGATTGACGATTCAGCATCCTGCCGATGCTTGCTTTCAGTTTCCTGTTGAATCAGCGCGGGCGTAACCAGGTCACCCGCTTCGTGAGCCTGAATACTAACCCGCCGCGGTGAACCGAAGTAGCGCTCGAGGGCATCCGACAAACTGGCACGAAAACGTTCCGTCATCAAGTCCAGATCGTCATGGTCCGCTGAAAATTCAAGCATCTTCTGGTTGACTGCTTTCAGCGCCAACAAGCCGGCTACCGAATGCACTGCCGGATTCAAATCGAGCTGCTCAAGGAGCCGCGGCCAGTCGGCTGGCAAAAGATTTTCATGCGCAGCAGACTTGTCCGGTTCTGCCTCCGACGCCGGCGCAGGACGCCGAGGTCCGGTTTCAGAAGACGCTCCAGCCCCGGATTCGCGCACTGCATTATTCGCTTGCGCCTGATCTGGTCGTGCAGCCTCCTGCCGGCCTGGACCAGGATCGGATCGTCCAGCTGGCTGGAAGGCAAACAAGCGCAGGATGGTCATCTCGCAACCACTGCGTGGCGATGGCGCCAGGCTCAGATCGCGTCGGCCCGTTACGACAATCTGGTAGAACAGCTGGAGGTCCTCCGGATCGAACTGACCTGCATAATCCAGCAGCTGGTCCCAGTCATTTCGTGTATCGTCGCGATAGTCAGGAACCTGTTGAATCAGGGCAATCCGGTGCAGCACTTCGGCCAGGTCGGTCAACAACACGGCCAAATCACGTGCCATGCTGAACACCTGCTCGACCACTGCCAGGGCGGCCGCCGCATCCTGCGCAGTCAGCGCCTGCAGAATATCGTGAATCTGGCGCTGCTCGACGGTACCCAGCATGGCCTCAACCGTATCGGACAGCAGTGCGCCATTGCCGGCCGCCAGCGCCTGATCCAGCAGGCTCAGACCATCACGCATACTGCCGTCTGCGGCGCGTGCCAGTGCGTTGATCGCAGAAGACTCGCTGTCGATCGCTTCCTGTTCAAGGATATGTTCGATCTGTCCTGCAATCTCGTCTACGCCAAGACGGCGCAGATTGAACTGCATGCAGCGCGACAGAATGGTCACCGGAATTTTCTGCGGGTCGGTCGTTGCCAGCACGAACTTGACGTGCTCAGGTGGCTCTTCGAGCGTTTTCAGCAGCGCATTGAAGCTATGCGTGGACAGCATATGCACTTCGTCAATCAGATAGACCTTGAACCGGCCCCGCGCCGGCGCATACTGCACGTTGTCGAGAATTTCGCGCGTATCATCGACCTTGGTACGAGACGCTGCATCGATCTCCAGCAAATCCACAAAGCGGCCTTCATCAATGGCCACACAGTGCTCACACACGCCACAGGGTTTGGAGCTGATGCCCTCCATGCAGTTCAGGCACTTGGCCAGGATGCGCGCAATCGTGGTCTTGCCCACCCCGCGGGTGCCGGTAAACAGGAATGCGTGATGCAGACGATCCTGATCAAGCCCATTCGACAAGGCCTGGACTACGTGCTGCTGGCCGACCAGGCCGGAAAAATCACGCGGCCGCCATTTGCGAGCAAGTACTTGATAACTCAATTGATTTTCCTTTCTTGCGATACCGCGAGCAGACCGCGGCCAGATCAATCAATAGCAATCTTTACTATACACCGGTTTTGGAATTGGTCCGCCGTTCAGTGCTCGATCGTAGGACTCGGTGCACCACCCGCGTTTGAATCCAACGGATTGATGATGCGCAAGGCGCGGTAGGCACAGGACAATAATCCGACCATGATTAGACTGCTGAACAATGTGATCAGGAACCATGGAATCAGCACCGGCGCTCCAGGGTTTTCAAGCATCCAGTTTGAAATCGGATACAGCAGACCGGCGACGACCACGAATGGCAGCATCGTCGTGACCGTCAGGCGCCAGCCATTGCCTTTCGACAGCAAAAACAATTCCGAATAGCCGGACGGATCGCCGACTGCACGCGCCGGCAGCCAGATGCTGAGGCGTGATAACACATAGCCCATCAAAGCCCAGGAAGGCACCATCATGAGCAGAAATGGGAACCACGACGCTGTGCTTTGCACTTCAGAAAGCATCAGGCTGCCCATAAAGATAAAGAAAAACAAACCAGCCACCACAGGAACCAAACAGACCAGAATTGCCAACAGCGCGCCGATGTAATCGATCAAATGACGATGCCAGTAGAGCCCAAATCGGTTGCTGATCGGATCCCGATCAATGAGGATGATGCGATGAATCGATACCGCGTACAGGCAGGTCAACAGCACATATACGATCCCGCCAAGCAAGCGGATGAACCAGGGCACCTGCAGCAATTGACTGGCCTGCTCCAATATCGTGGTTAATACCAGCGGGATGGCAATAGCCTGAATCAAGATCCAGCCGTTGGCTCGCAATTCCGACCATAGATCGGACCAGACACCCAGAATGGAAAGGTTTTTATTCATTTGAACACCCGATTTCAACGCCTCGATTAACTCTAGCGCGAAACAGGATTGATTTGGGAAGCACTACGGCGCCAAGCGGCGGAGTTCAGCGCGCAAACAGCTGCCGTTGATCCCGGAAGGCCTTGAACTCCAGGCAATTGTTGCTCGGATCGCGCACAAACATGGTGGCCTGTTCGCCGGCCTGACCCTGGAAGCGCACGTTCGGTTCGATCAGGAATTCAATCGAGCGCTTGCGCAGTCGCTCGGCCAGCGCTTCGAACTGCTCCCATTCCAGAATCGGACCAAAGTGCCCGGCAGGCACCTGATGGCCATCGACAAGGTTGGTCGCTTCGGGCTGGGATTGCCCATCGACCCATTGCAGCACCAGCTGGTGACCAAAAAAATCCAGGTCGACCCAGCGCTCGGCTGATCGCCCCTGTTCACAGCCCAGCACCGATTCATAGAACGCCAGCGTCTGCTCCAGATCCGTGACCGGAATGGCCAGATGAAAGCGTGGATAGCTGCTCTCCAAACTTCTTAACCCAGCAGCTTTAACAACTTCATCTTGAACGCCGAGTACGGCGCAAAACGTACGTTGACTTCCGGCCAGCGGCCCCGCTGCATGACGGATTTCAGATGACTGAACAAATCAAACCCGGCCTTGCCGTGATATTGACCCATACCGCTCATGCCGACACCGCCAAACGGCAATTCCGGCACCGACATGAAGATAATCACATCATTGATGCAGGCGCTGCCGGCGGTAATCTCGGACAGAAAGCGCTGCTTGGACGCGTCGGATTTAGTGAACAAATAAGCCGACAGTGGTTTATCACCGCTGCGCACATAGCCAATGGCCCGATCAAGGTCCGGCACTTCGATGACCGGCAATAACGGCCCGAAGATCTCCTCCTGCATCAGCTCACTGTCCTGATCCACATCGACCAGCACAGTCGGTTCGATTCGCTGGCGCTCATGATCCACTCGACCACCAATTGCAACACGACCATGCTGAAGCAATCCGGACAGCCGTTCAAAGTGACGCTGATTGACAATACTGGCGTAATCGGCGCTGTCGATGACATCTGCACCGAACATGTCTTCCAGACAGGCCCGCATGTGCTCGATCAATTCGTCGCGCTGGTCGGCACTGATCAGCACATAATCCGGCGCCACACAGGTCTGACCGGCATTCAGGGTTTTGCCCCAGACCAGACGACGCGCGGCTGACTTCAGATCGGCATCGCGATCGATAATGGCCGGGCTCTTGCCACCCAGTTCCAGGGTCACCGGCGTCAGATGCTCAGCCGCGGCCTGCATGACAATCTTGCCGACCGCGGCGCCGCCGGTATAGAAAATATGGTCAAAGCGCAGCTTCAGCAAGGCCGAGGTTTCCGGTACTCCGCCTTCAACGACGGCCACGGCTTTGCGATCCAGGTAGCGTGGCACCAGTTCAGCAATCAGTGCCGAGGTATGGGGGGTCAGCTCGGACGGCTTCAGAATGGCCGCATTGCCGGCTGCCAGTGCGGGAATCAATGGCGCCAGAACCAGTTGAACCGGATAATTCCAGGCGCCAATGATGAGCACGACGCCGAGCGGCTCCGGCTGCACATAACTGCGACCCGGCTGGCCCACCATTGGAGTATCGACCGGTCGACGTCGAGACCAACGTTCGATGCGGCGGCGCGCGTAGCGCAACTCGCTGATAACAAACGCAACCTCGGCCATGAAGGCTTCTTGTGGCGGTTTGCCGAAATCCCGATGCATGGCGTCCAGGATGGACTGCTCATTTTCCTCCAGCAGCCGTTCCAATGCATCCAACTGCCCGCGACGCCAGGCCAGATCATGCGTCATGCCCTCTTGAAACGCGGCACGCAGCGGGGTTATCAACTGGTTATATTGGGTTTCTAGATCGGTCATGGGTTGTCAACGGGGATTAAAAGAGAGCAGTCTACTCGATCGAACACTGCATCTCGACGACACGACAAAGGCCAGTGGCATTCCACTGGCCTTTGCACTGCGTCAAATCGGCCCTGTCAGTTCTTTGTCAGGGTGATTCGCATGGTCATGATCTCTTCCCCGCCGCGCGTTTCGAACATTTCCATGATTTCTTTACCCGATTCCGGGCTGTGCGACACGCTGCGGGTGTCGACTGTCTGCTTGCTCACCGGATCGACGTAGCTGCCGGTGAATTCATAGCGATCGCTTTCAGCATCATACTGGCCGGTAAACGTCATCAGCCCGGTCGACACGTTATCAGTCCAGGTTGACCAATAGTCCTCGGTCACGTTGTTGTAGCCGGTGCGACCATGACCCTGAAACGGCATGCCCATCATTTCGCCCGACCAACGCTCTTCTATGACGCGGCCATCCAGCGTCATTTCGCGCACGACCCTCGACTCGCTGACCATCGGCTCCATACCCGGCACGGCCCAGGTCTCAACCTGCCCGGTCCACTCGCCAGCCATTTCGGCCAGACGTTCATGCGGCTCACCGGGCGTTGCAGCGGCTTGCCAGACCTCCATCATGGCTTCCTGGTCCTGGACCATACCCGATGCAGCGCTCGATTCGGTTTGCGCCAGCACAGAACAGGACAGGCAAGTCGCCATTCCTAGCAGTATCCATTGCATTTTCATAAACAGACTCCTCGTGAGTAGTGTGGAGTCCAAGTGTATTGAAAGTGACGGCCTGTTGGCAACTGCAGGCATTGGCATCAAGAATCTAGTTCCGGGTCAACTCCAGGTCGGAAAATTCTCCGCTCACCGTGATCGGCAGCCCGTCCACCTCGGTTGGCTGACCCATCGCGTCCTCGCACAGCACAATCGTGACTTGAAAGCGGCCGCTCATCGTGGTCTCGGACATTGCCGTGCGCTCGAATCGCCCCTGAACAGGATCGTCCGGCAGGCAGTTGACCCGCCTCGACGAACCGGCTTCATCAATGGTCATCGTGTAGCGTGTGTTATTTCGATTCAGGTCATCGGTTTCAACCACCCCTTCATCCGGAAGTCGGTTAGCGGCCACGCTCAGGCGCCAGCCGCGCGCACGGACATCGACGATATCGGGATACACCCAGCCGATTCTGGCCCGCTCTGAGCTCGAATCAAAGCCCCCGCCAAGCGTATCACTGACCTGAAACGAACCGCTGATATTGGATGAATTGGATGAACCATTCGAGCCGTTGGCATCACTGCCGCCACAGCCACTCAGGCTGAGAACCAGGACCATGAGTATCAACCATCGCATAACAATCTCCTGCATTGGAATCTACACCTGATTACGGAATCGAACCCGATCATGCGACAACGGCTGCAGTATTTACAACCTGCATGTTTCTTCGAACTTCGCCACCCACCTCGTACAGTGCATGGCTGATCTGACCCAATGAGCAGACCTTGACCGCGTCCATCAGGACGGCAGGCGACAAATCCTGAAGTATTCAGCCAGGCAACCCAGGTGCTTCAGGAACAAACAATGGGCTGTGCAAAAAAACCTGCAGCAGGCTCGGGCATTTTATTGAAGCACCCGAGCGCTGCTTGCAGGTTCCAACACGTGTTTTAAAGCCCCGCGGTAAATTGTGATTTTAGGTTGAGCGATTTACAGCCCCGCGTTTCAAATGAACTCCGGCAATGACAAACAGCGCAATGGCCAACAGGAACAGGACGAATCGATCATTGACGGGAACTGGAATCGGTCGTTCTGTGCTGACCGTTACCTCCGAGTCATCGCTGACAACGGTTGTTGGATCCTGTTCTGATCGCGCTGACACCGTTGCCGAATTCAGAATCGGGCGCCCGAGATCGGACAGCTGCACGATGTAGCTGCCGCTGCACGCCAGCTGTTCATCAATGGCCAGCGTGGCCGGCTGAGTGGGGCTGCAGGACAGTTGCCCCAACATCTCATCAACGATCATCACGTCATCGAGCCCCACGTTGCCGATGTTGGTTGCGGTCAATGTATAGATGATTTCATCACCCACATCGTATGGTCCCTGAGCATCCACCGTCTTGACCAGGTCGATTGCCGGTAGCGGTGGTTCGGTACGGCATTCCGGCGTGGGCGGCGGGTAGCTGATCGTCCGCGTGACCGTTGGGTTGATCGTGAACTCAATCTCCACATCCGGTCGCACTGTGCTTGGTACCTCAAACCAGTTGCCTTGCGCATCCTGTTCCCATCCGGGCCAGGCCACACCATTTCCGTCAACATCAACGGCAGCACCTGGCCAGAGGGTCTGGCCGCTGAGCGGCTGATTGATGAGTTCTTCGACCACATCGCCGCTGCCGTCGTTCGCGATCCAGCGAATGGTCAGCGAAGGATTGACCACGCCCTCGCCTACGATGGTCCAGTTCACCAATGGCGCATCCTGCACACAAACGGCCTCTACTTGAGCCGACACGATGCTTGGAGGCTGGATCGGCGTGGATGTGCCCGCCTCCGGTGATTCGACCGGCGTGTCGAAGGGATCTTCACCACTGGCCGTGGCCGTATTGACGATGGGCGCTTGAGCAATAACATCGGCTTGGGTTACCTGGTAGCTGCCGGTGCAGACAATCTGCTCCCCCGGGGCCAGTGTCGCCGGCATCATGGGCGTGCAGCTCAGCGGAGCCACCAGCGGGTCATTCACCTGGACCTGATCCAGCGTAACGTTGCTGGTATTGGTCGCCGTCAACGTGTAGTTGATGATGTCATCCACATCGACCGGCCCGGCCGTATCGGCAATCTTGACTAGATCCAGGCCTGGGTTCGAAGCCTCAAGTACGATGCGATAATCCTCCACTTCACCGTCAGCCGCAGCCCCGGTTGGCAGCAGGCCACCCACGGAACTACAGCGGAAGCGTGCGTAGGTCTGCCCCGCTGCACCAGCCAGGGGAACGTTCACGTTCAACGTCGCCGTTGCACCGCTGGCGATGACCTCGTCGGTCGCAACCTGCTCATCAGCATCCAGGAAGTCACCATCAGCATTGAAATCGATCCACGCATCCAGTCTGCAGTCGTTGGTCTCAGCCGCTGCGGTGACGCTGATATCAGTGGGTAAGCCGAGGATGATCGTACCGGCAAAGGTCACGCCATCCTCGTCGTCGCCAGCATTGGCGCAAGTGCCGGATGTAATCGCCCCGCCAGTGCCACCGGCAGCAGCAGTGTCATCGGCCAGCGCGTCAACACTTTGCAGCACACCGGTGTCGGAATCGACACAGGCGCCAAGGTAGGGCGAATCGGCCACGCCGAGTATATGGCTCGCGCCGTCATCCACGCCCTGCGTGTTGTAGTCGCCACCGGCTGTTCCGATTTGCGGGTCAGGCGCATCACCGTAGTCGGTCGGGGTCGGTGCTGCATCCGGATTCGGTTGGAGCGAAACACGGTAATCCTCGATCTCGCCGCCGGTGACTTCTTCAGTCGGACTGAGGCCGCCGCTGTCGCTGCAGCGGAAGCGCGCGTACGAGACGCCAGGCGTGATGCCCTCGGGCACATTGACTGCAAGCGTGTGCGGACCTGATGCCAGCGACTCGGCATTGAACAGACGTTCCCCTGCGGCATCCTCGAATACACCGTCGGCGTTGTAATCGATCCAGCCGTCCAGAGCACAGGTATCGTTGGCGATAACGACATCCAGTGTGGTGTCATCACCGGCTACAAACGCAGGCGGCAGGGTCACGCCGTCCTCATCGTCATCGTTGCTACAGTTGCCCGCAGTCACACTGCCCGCAGCCGTGTCCAGATCATCGGCATCTGCAGTCGCGTTCTGCAGGGTGCCGCCGCCGTCACTGTCGACGCAGGCGCCCAACCAGGTCGTACCCCCGGGCTCCAGGTGGCGCGGACCGCCGTTGGTGAAAGTGGTTTGGTAGTCACCGGGTCCGGTGCCTGCGCCGGTATCAGGCGCATCTCCGTAATCGGATGGGAAGAAGCTGTCGAGCACAGCAACTGATTCGCAGTCGTTGTTATTGGTCGTGTCCGAATCAACCGCCGTTCCTGGCTCGGCGTTGACCGTTGCGCAGTTTTCAACCGAACTGCCGCCCAGGCTTACATCCTCAATCAATACCGGAACCGTGACTGTGACTGTGCTGTTGACTCCCACCAGGCCCAGCGAACAATCCATTGCTTGGCCTGCGATTGCACAGTTGCCTGAAGTTCCATCATCAGGATTGATCCAGCTCGGCACGTCGCCATGAAAGCGCATACCTGTCGGCAAGGTATCCGTCAATCCGGTTTGTTCGCTCGACAGTGGGCCTGCATTGCTTACCGTCAGAATCCAATCAAACGGCTCGTGCAACTGGACGGGCGACGATCCGACGGACTTATCGACTCCGAGATCAATCTGAGCCCGTACAGACGTGCTCTCGGCCTCGGCATTGTTGCCGAGGATATTTTCGACCTCATTTGCGCTGATGATCGCATTGGTGGCATGCGTATCGCCCGTGGTGTCCGGCTGGCTGAGCACTCGGAAGCGCAGGAAACGGTCGAAAATACTGCCGGCTGGCATCTGCCATTCGCCATCGACCAGGTTGCCGATATCACAGGTCAGTTCGAGCGTCGCCGGTCCGGTCACCGGGTTGCTTCCATTGGTAATGCTGCACTGGTCAGCAGACGTACCACAAGCAGCTCCACTGACGGCCTCATCACACTCAAAGCGCACCGTCTTGCCGGCTTTCGGTGTCATGGTGTAAACAAACTGGGTGCCGGTCGCCAGTGACGGACCCCGGTTGCGGCTCTCCACGTCATAGTCCACATCGTTGGCTGTAGTATCCCCGCCCGAAGCAGGATCCCAACCCAGCGGATCCGGGATATCCGTGTTGTTGATCAGCAGATCGATTTCCGAGGCCTCGATATCCAGAATGGCGGCATTGATGTTGTTACTTTCCGCTTCATCCTCGCCATTGCCATCGCCGTCGGTATCATCGCTTTCCCAGGTTGTGGTCGTGGCGGTAGCCGTATTGCTGAATTGCCGGTTGGCATCGCCACTGATCCAGTTGGGCCGGATCGTCAACTGAATGGTTTCGGAATTGTTACGTCCCATGGATCCCAGTGTGCAGGTCAGTGTCGGATTGTCCGTCGAGACATAGACCGTATTGGCAACCAGACCACTGCAGCTGCCCTGCGATGGGTTGGCGCTGATGAACGTGAAGCCGGTGTCACCGCCGGGCAAGGTGAACGCATCGGTCACTTCGACGTTTTGTGCTGTTGACGGCCCCCTGTTTCGTACCGTAACTGTGTAGGTTGCGTTGACGCCCGCGCGCACCGGATTCGGTGTCACGCTCTTGCTTTGCACCTGGATATCGGCAACCGGGTCGATCTGCACCGTGGCCTGAGCCGTATTGTTGCTGCGGTTATTGTCGCCAACCGTGTTCGAAAAAGCGCTGGCCGTGTTCGTCCGTGACCCATCCCGCAGCGGCCGCGATGCTTCAATCGTCAGCACCACAGACTCTGTCGCACTCAGACTGCCACCGGTTTGCGAACAGGTCACATCACCATTATTGGCTACATTACAGTCGAACGTCACGCCAACTGGCGCACTGGTAATGTTGGCATTGACGCCGGAGCCGCCGTTGAAGCCGACGTAGGCCGGCAGGTCGTCTTCGATCACGATGCCATCAACCGGATCCGGGCCGTTGTTCAGGACGCTAATTTCATACACCACGGTGTTCTCGAACTCAGCAGTCGCTGTATTGGCAGCCAGCACAGTCGGATCACCATCGGCATCGTCAGGCCCTGATCCTGCAACGGCCGTTTTCGAAACCTGAAGGTCTGCAATGACACTGGTAGACGTCACCGTTTCGCTGTCGCAGTCATTGCTGGCATCGTAGTCACCGGGCGTACCACTGAAGGCGGCACAAGCCGTATTGGTCAGGTCCCCGCTACCGTCAGCGATGGTTTCTATGGTCAGCGTGGAACTCGTGCTTCCATTGTTCAGAGATGCGTTGTAGGTGCAATTGATGACGGTCGGACCTGGCACAGGTCCCGCCGCGGGCAGACACGACCAGTTGCTACCCGAATGGCTGCTGTAGATTTCTCCTGCTGGCAGCGATTCAGTAATCGTGATGGTAGACGCCGCTGCATCGCGCGGACCATTATTTCGCACCCGGATCGTGCTTGTGATGGGGCTGCCCTGGGCTACGGGCTGTGGGCCCTTGGTCTTCAGCGTTTGCAAATCAACGCCATCTGGATTGACAACAATCGTCGCTGTGTCCTGGTTATTTGCCAACTGGTCGGGCGCTTCATCAGCATCCGATGTGATCGTTGCGCCAGGGGGGTTGGCGAATGACTGCTGGGAGCTCACGTCGGGTGCGGTCAGCGGCACCAGAATATTGTTGGTTGCACCAACGGTCAGCGAGCCCCGCGTACAGGTCACGATCCTGGCGGCAATTGTGCAATTCCAGCCGTTGCTTGTAAATGGAGAACTGTCGTCACCGTTAATGATAAAACCGGTCGGGATTTCAATCGCGACGCTCGGATTGTCGGCATCGATAGGTCCGTTGTTGCGCGGCCGTACTACCAGGTCAAAATCGCTCAATTCGATCACGGCGCCGGGATTGGCAATCGTCACGGCAATATCAGTGCCGGCATCGACCTGCACATTGATCGAGGCCACATCATTGTTCGGCTGTGGATCGCTGGTCGTAGCACTGGTAGTAGCCGTCGTGGTCAGCGTGCCGGTGGCTGCACCGGTCACCTGCGTAACGAAACTGATCTGCGGAGACGTGGCGCCGTTGCTCAAGCTGCTGCGAGTACAGGTAATCTGGCCGCCAGGATCGACATTGTCGTGATTACAACTCCAGTCTGCATCCGATACCGAAACAAACGTCACGTTCGTCGAGAGCTGGAAAACGACCTCCGGGTTGACGCTGGTATTCGGCCCGTTATTGATGACTTCTGCGACATAAGTCACGTTGCCACCACCGATCACAGGATCAGGCGTAGCGCTGACAAAGCTCGGTAACAAATCTGCGCCGTCGTCAATCGTGGTGTTCTGATTCAGGCTATCGTTTGCCGGATTGGTGTCGGTATCCGAGGTCGTGGCTGTGGCTGTGACATCCACCGTATTGCCGGTCGAGGCGGTGGTGCGAATCTCGATATTGGCAGTCAGCACCGGCCCACCAATAGCGCTGCCGACCAGGCTGCCGTAGGCACAGGTCACTGTTCCGGGACTGAGGCCGTCATGCGAACATGCGGCATTATCCACGGACTCGAATACGCTAGTGGCCGGGAGGGGAAAAACCAGTTCGACATCGTCGGCCGTATCGCCAGCGTTGTTCTCGACGTCAATTTCATAAGTAATGATGCCGCCCCGAACGGCTGGATCGGGAATATCTTGCAGTCGAGATACCTGGATATCCACTGCAAGCGCGGGCATGGCCAATAGACCGAAAGCGAAGGCGATAACGATCCTTGACGATCGCTGCAGAGTCGACTCCAGCATGTTGTGCCATGGACTGTTTTGCATGGCGTTGTGAGAAATGAGTTGTCTGTGACGAGATCCAGCAGGATTACCGCGCATGTGGCCATTCATGATTGAACGAGCTCCCCTTATTAATTTTGAATTCG
>CAKZPB010000057.1 GCA_937138395.1 uncultured Pseudomonadota bacterium | reverse complement strand
TTAGTCAAAGCCAAGCGGTCAAAGCCAAGCGCATGCGACACATCGAGCCGCATGCACAACGCGCTGCCGCCAATCAAGGTGCGCGCACGATCGGGGTTATATTCGGCCTGGCGGCGGTGATCGTTGTTTTCCTCTGTGCTTGCATCCGGCTTATCGATTTTGACAAATGACCATTCAGAGTTCAGCATTTCGACCCACTGAGTGGCTCGATAAATTGCAATCAACTGGCCGCCATTGCGGGCGTAGTCTTCAAGATTCTCGCTGAAGTTTCGGGCGGATGGGCGTAGCTGCCGTCGGCCAGCAGCACGTGCGAATAGCGGCTCGAATCGATTTGCTTGCGTGCCAGTCTGTTCAAATCCAGTTGCGCAACAGGGTGGTCAAGGCGGAAGTCGAACCAGTGTCACAAATAGCCGGCATGGTTGGCGCGAACGCCTTGCCCGGTAATCAATGCGACAGTACTTGCATGAACATACAGCAGTGTTAGAGGACGGAAAGAACAGCGCTGAACGGGTTTGGCAGGGTTGGTCTGTCGATGTGTGGTCAGTAAAGAATCGGGCTGATAGCATAGCGGTTCGTATCAATGAAAAGTTCAAATCAATGGAGAACGAACCATGCAGCTGACTTCAGATGACCTGATCGATGGACAAGCCATTCCCGCCCGATTCGCTTTTGGCAGGCTGGATCAGGGGCAACCCATGGTTTTTTCGGATAATGTCAGTCCGCACTTAAGCTGGTCGGACGTTCCGGAGGGCACAAAATCCTTTGCCTTGCTTTGTGTTGATCCGGACGTGCCCTCGGTGGCTGATGACGTCAATCAGGCAGGCAAGGTCATCCCGACAGATTTGGCGCGAGTCGATTTTTATCACTGGGTCATGATCGATGTGCCTTCGGCCGTGCGTGAGCTGCCCCAGGGCTCTTGCGGTCAGGGCGTGGTGGAGGGTGGCAAGACCAATCCGCCGGGTCCCGAGGGCAGTCGCCAGGGCATGAACAATTACACCCAGTTCATGGCGGATAGCGATCTGGAGGGTGAATACTTCGGCTATGACGGACCGTGTCCGCCGTGGAACGACGAGCGGCTGCATCACTACCATTTCACGCTCTACGCGCTGGACGTCGCGCAGCTGGATGTGCCTCAGCGTTTTGACGGTCCAACAGTGATCGAGGCGATGCAGGGACATATTCTGGCGCAGGCCAGCTTGATGGGCAGCTACACATTGAACCCGGATTTGAACGCTTGAGCTTGATCGGTCCGCCAACCTGCTGGCCGGGCAACACTCGATGACCTGGCTCCAGATTGTCGTGCTCGCGCTGATCCAGGGCATCAGTGAATTCTTGCCGGTGTCAAGTTCTGCTCACTTGGTGCTGGTCAGCTATTTCACCGACTGGGTGGATCAGGGCCTGGCCTTCGATGCTGCAATTCATGTCGGCACGCTGGCCGCGGTACTGATTTATTTCCGCCAGGACCTGTTGCGCTTGCTGCGATCGGTGTTCGGCAAGGGCAGCCTGACGGATCGCTTGTTGCTGCAGTGCCTGATCGTGGCGACCCTGCCGGCCTTGATCGTCGGTGCACTGGCATCCGACTGGATCGAACTCTGGCTGCGCAGCCCGCTGCTGATCGCAACCGCGACCATCATCTTCGGTCTGCTGCTGGGTTTGGCCGACCGCATGGGCGCACGCTCCAGTGCGATCGAACAGCTCAGCCGACGCGATGCGCTGTTGATCGGGCTGGCTCAGATCCTGGCATTGATTCCGGGCACATCGCGATCGGGCATCACGATCACGGCCGGTTTGGGTTTGGGGCTGTCGCGTGAGGCTGCGGCACGATTTTCTTTCCTGCTGTCGATTCCGATTATCGCTGCGGCCGGTGGTTGGGGTTTTGTCAGCGGCTTCCGTGCCGGTGGACAGTTCGAGTTGCTCCAGTTTCTGATCGGTGCGCTGATTTCCGGCGCATTTGCCTGGTTGACCATTGCCATATTCATGGCCTGGCTGCGTCGCTTTGGTTTGATGCCGTTTGTTATCTATCGCCTGCTGCTGGGGATTTTTCTGCTGGCCTGGTTCTGGCCTGCGTCCGGATCGGTCATGATTCAGTAAAAAAGACCGGCAAATCATCGCTATCCAACGGCATTGGTCAATAATTGACCAATGCTGAAGAATTGAATCCGATACGATATTGACTCCAAATCACCGACCCAAGGGAATACCTTATGAGTGCTGAAGACATCCTGAAACAAATCAAGGATGAGGACGTCGAGTTTATCGATCTGCGGTTTGCCGATACGCTGGGCAAGGAACAGCATGTCACGCTGCCCGCCTCGGAGATCAACGAGGACATGCTCAATGAGGGCAAGATGTTTGATGGCTCGTCGATCACCGGCTGGAAAGGTATCAACGAATCGGACATGGTGCTGATGCCGGATACCACGGCAGCCTACATCGACCCGTTTGCCGATATCACGACACTGAACCTGCGCTGCGATGTGCTCGAGCCTGAATCGCTACAGGGCTATACGCGCTGTCCGCGTTCACTGGCCAAGCGGGCCGAAGCCTATCTGGCCTCGACCGGCATTGCAGATGAAGCGTTTTTTGGTCCAGAGCCCGAGTTCTTTGTGTTCGACGATGTGCGCTGGAAAAACGACATGTCGGGCGCTTCGTTCTCGATTGACTCCGAAGAAGCGGCCTGGAATACGAACAAGAAATACGATGGCGGCAATACTGGACATCGTCCCGGTGTCAAGGGCGGCTATTTCCCGGTGCCACCGGTCGACAGCCTGGCTGACCTGCGCAGCCTGATGTGTGCAACGCTGGAAGCCTGCGGCGTTCCGGTCGAAGTCCATCACCACGAGGTCGGTACCGCGGGCCAGTGTGAGATTGGTACGCGGTTCAATACGCTCACGCGCAAGGCCGATGAGCTGCTGACGTTCAAATACATTGTTCAGAATGTTGCTCATCTGCACGGCCGGACTGCAACGTTCATGCCAAAACCGCTGGTTGGCGATAACGGGTCCGGTATGCACGTTCACCAGTCGCTGGCGAATCAGGGCACTAACTTGTTTACCGGCGATCAATACGGCGGGTTGTCCGAAACCGCACTGCATTACATTGGCGGCATTTTCAAACACGCACGCGCGATCAACGCATTCGCGAATTCGACCACCAACAGCTACAAGCGTTTGGTGCCGGGCTTTGAAGCGCCGGTCTTCCTGGCTTACTCGGCCCGCAATCGTTCGGCCTCATGCCGAGTACCATGGGTTGCAAATCCGAAGGCGCGTCGAATCGAAATCCGGTTTGGCGATGCTGCAGGTAATCCGTATCTGACCTTTGCTGCGATGATGATGGCCGGACTGGACGGCATCCTGAACAAGATCGATCCCGGTTCACCGATGGACAAGGATCTTTACGATTTGCCGCCTGAGGAAGCACGCGATCTGCCGACGGTATGTCATGGCCTGGATCAGGCGCTGGACGCGCTGGACAGCGACCGCGAATTCCTGAAGGCCGGTGATGTGTTCTCGGATGATCTGATTGACGGGTATCTTGAACTCAAGATGGTCGAAGTTACCCGACTGCGCATGGCCACGCATCCGGTCGAGTTTGACATGTACTACAAATCCTGAGTCCGCTCAGTCGATCCGGCCCTTCTCGGGGCCGGATCGGTATGGCTCCTCATCGATCAGCGCCAGGCTGTGCCGATGCAGTGGCGCAGGGAACCTTCAACGGGTACCATGCGTCATAGAGTGGGTAGACGGTATTTGGACCGGTTGCTGTATGAACGGCACACAGTGCCAGGAGCATGGAATGAAAAACAAGCTTCAGATAATGCTGACCGCGTTGCTGATCGCGCTGTTGCTGCCTGTCATGGCACAGGATCGGATCTACAAGACCGTTGATGCCGACGGCAATGTCGTTTATACCGATCAGAAGCCGACCTCGGACGCCGAGCCGCTGGATTTACCCGAGTTGACCGTCGTTGAGCCGGTCGCGATCGGAGAATTGCCCGCGCGCGACCAAAACGATTCAGCCGATGCACCAACGGACCTGAATTTTCGCATCGTGTCACCGACCCAGGATGAAATTATCTGGAATACGGCCTATACGGTTGACGTCCAGATGGCAATCGAGGGGAATCTGCCGCCCGGAACTGAAATCGTATTGTTCGTTGATGGTGATCGAAAGGCAACAACCCGCGGGTTGTCGACTACGCTGAACGAGGTCTACCGTGGGCCGCATACGCTGTATGCAGAACTTCGCTTACGCCAGGGTGGCCAGACCATCGCGACGACTGACCCGGTGCGCTTTATCATTCAGCAGCAGTCAGCCTTGCGAAATCAACCGGGTTGAGTTGATCCGGCAGGCACTTCCAGCCAGAACGTGACCGGCCCGTCGTTGATCAATTCGACCTGCATGTCGGCGCCAAACACGCCGAATTGACTGTCGGGCCATTGTCTGCGAGCAACATCCTTGAGTTCATCGAACAGCAACCGGCCAGCCTCGGGCTTGGCGGCCTGGCTGAAACCTGGGCGGTTGCCAGACCGCAGGTCGGCGGCCAACGTGAATTGCGGCACCAGTAACAGCCCGCCTGCCTGATCGCGCAGACTCAGGTTCATCTTGCCGCCGTCATCGGAAAATATTCTCAGATTCAGCAAGCGCTGTACAAAACGCGGGATGGACTGTGCTTGATCACCGGCCCGGAAGCCAACCAACACTACCAGCCCTTGTTGAATGGAGGCCACGGTGCGGTCATCTATAATGACGCTGGCTTGTCGGCTGCGTTGAATCAATCCGATCATGCTGTCGCTGGTGCTCGGTTTTCCAATCCCGAAATGGTAGCATTTCGCCCCATGTTCACGCCCCATCGATTGGTCTTGACGATATGAAAATCTGGCTTGGCAAGCGCCTGGTGCGCCTGCTGGCATGGCTGCCGCTATCCGGTATTCGCGGCTTGGCCGTAGTGCTGGGCTGGCTGGTCTGGTTGACGCCGGGCCCGTGGCTGAAACGCCAGAAACGGCAGATCGAGCTGAACCTGAGCACTGCATTTCCGGAACTCGACGTGCAGGAGCTGAAGCGACTGCAGCGTCAGAATCTGATCGAGATGTTCAGCACAATGCTGGAAATCGGGCCGATCTGGTACCGCTCGGGCGAATGGATTCAACGGCGCTTCAAGCGTTCGGGCTGGCATCATCTGGAACGCGCTCAACAGCGCGGCAAGGGCGTGTTGATGATCAGCGGTCATCTCGGCAACTGGGAAGCCGGCATCATGTACGTGACCCAACTGTTGCCATTGGTGTACCTGTACAAGCCGCCTCGCTCGAATGAACTGGATGAATTCCTGACGGCCCGCCGCAGCCGATTTGGCGGTGAATTCGCAGCAGCAGGCAGTGCCGCGATGCGGCGGCTGGTGCGCCAACTTCGCCAGGGTGGGGTCGCTGGCCTGTTGTTCGATCAGCGGCCCAAGGGCGGTGATTCGGTCCAGGCTCCGTTTTTCAATCGAACCGTTGATACCATGACGCTGGTTCATCAGCTGTCGGCCCGAACCGGATGCAGCGTGCTTTTTGCTGATGTTCGACGGCGACCCGCGCGGCGTGGTTGGGAAGTCCGGATCGGCCCGTTACATGAGGATTTCTCATCGCTGACACCGGCACAAGCGGCCGCATTGCTCAACGCCGAGCTGGAACGACGCATTCGTGAAGTGCCGGCGCAGTACCTGTGGCAGTACCCTCGCTTTGAACGCGGTGGCTAAATCTGAATAATATTGGCAATTACTTCTCATTGTCATAAGTTGTTGGTGGATTTGAAGGGGAACTAAAAATGAAAAACTTCCTTGCTGTAGTTGCTCTTTTGTCATCATCTATGTCTGTTGCACAAATTGGCTGTGCAGATCTTGACGGGGCTAACCTATTCTCTTCTGAAGATGCTCCGGTTTATTTGGGTTTCTTTGGTGGCGAATTTTCAGCAAACTCCGTAAATAATGAATTCGGCAATTACGGCAGTGAATTTAGTTCAACATCAGTGCGCAATTCTTTTGGGCAATATGGAAGTGACTTCTCAGACTTATCAGCACAGAATGATTTTGCTCAAAATCCACCAAAAATAATCAAGAACGGAAATTTAATTGCAAACTTAAGTACAAACTTTTTCCTGCCTGACTTATCTATTTCTCTTGAAGTAATTGATCAGGAATGTTCATTTTTTTCATTTAATCGATCAGCCTTATATTCAATTGACGGATCTAGCTCTAGTCTCGAAGCTAAATTTAGTGGGACCTGGTTTAACCCGGCTCAAGATGGCCATGGCTTATCGATTTCAGTTCACTCTCCGGAAAGCGTAAGTGTTTTTTGGTACACCTTCGATCCATTTGGTACGGCGATTTGGCTGTATGCAGAAGGAAGTTTCGATGGAAATGTTCTTACTACAAATGCATTCTTTAGCCAAGGAATGATTTTTGGTGATTGGAATACTGAAGACAGGGAATTCTTCGGTTGGGGGACGATCGAAATTGAATTCCTTTCTTGTAGTTCAGCGACCATGACTTACAGCAGTGATTTGAGCTACCCAAACGGAGAAACTTTTGGAAGCGGGGTCATTCCTTTAGTTCGATTAGCTTCTATTGATGGCTTGGGGTGTTAAGTTATGTTACTGAGAGATTTTGACCTTTTAATTCTGTCTTAGCCGTTTCAGCCAGACCTGGAGTATCTTCTCGGCTTGCTTGTCGCCATTTTGCCGGGCCAGTTGGAGGGCCTGTTGCCAGGCTTGTTCTGCGGCCTTCGTATCGTCTTGACCCTTTAGCGCCTTGCCCAGTTCCTGCCAGGCCATGGTTTGGCTTGGTTGGTGTTCAGTCGCTCTGGACAGGTGTTCAATGGCTTCCGGATACTGTTTCATCTTGAGCCTGGCTTGCCCCGCGGCCAGCCGGGTTTCATAGGTGTCCCGACCCTTGCCGATCATGCCTTCGCTGGCCGTCGCGATGCGTTCAGGATCCATGCTGTTGTTTGCCGGACATGAATCAATGCTTCCAGTAGGTGGGCGTCAGCAGCACCAGCACGGTAAAGATTTCGAGGCGGCCAAGCAGCATTGCAAAGCTCATCAACCACTTGGTGGCTTCGGTCAACTGGCCCCAGTTCTGTCCGGCGTCGCCGAGTGCGGGCCCGAGATTGTTCATGGCCGAAAACACGACCGACACCGAGGTGACCAGATCGCGCTCCAGGCTGGATACGACCAGGGTCAGAATCACAATGCACAGGATGTAGAGCGAAACAAAGCCCCAAACCGCGTTGGCGACATCTTCGTTCAGCGTGCGGCCGCCCAGTTTCAGCGGCACCACCGATCGGGGATGGATCAGTCGCCGCAGTTCGCGCAAGCCCTGTTTGGAGACCAGGTACACGCGCACGATCTTGAAGCCGCCGGTGGTCGAGCCGGCACAGCCGCCAAGGCCCGAGATCAGAATCATCAGCAGCGGCAACGTGCCGGGCCAGAGATAGACATCGGCGGTCGTGAATCCCGTCGTCGTCATGTATGAAACGGCTTGAAACGCCGCGAACCGCAGCGACTCCCAGAAGCTGTCGTACAGCGACTGCTGCCAGAGCAGCAGGGTAATCAATACCGAAGTGCCCACGATCAGCACGCAGAACAGCCGCAGTTCGGGATCGTGCAGGTAGCTCTGTGCGCTGGCCCGGCGCAGGGCCAGGAAATGCAGCGCAAAGTTCATGCCGGCAACAAACATGAAGCCGACCAGCAGTATTTCGATCAGGGCGCTGTCGAAATGTGCGATCGAGGCATCGTGCGTCGAAAACCCGGCCGTGGCAATGGTTGAAAAGCTGTGCGTGACCGCATCGAACAGGCTCATGCCGGCGGCCCACAGCGCCAGTGCGCAGATGACGGTCAGCCCGATGTAGATCAGCCACAGGGCCTTGGCGGTTTCGGCGATGCGCGGCGTCAGTCGATTCTCCTTGACTGGACCTGTCACTTCGGCCCGGTAGATTTCCATACCACCGACCTTCAGCATCGGCAGAATGGCAACCGCCAGAACGATAATGCCGAGTCCGCCCATCCAGTGCAGTTGCTGCCGGTACCAGCGAATCGAGATCGGCATTTCGTCCAGGCCGGAAAATACCGTGGCGCCGGTCGTTGTGATTCCCGAGGTCGATTCAAATACGGCATCGACGATCGATACGTCCAGCACGAGCACAAAGGGTATGGCGCCGGCCAGTGAGACCGCAGCCCAGCAGGCGACGACCACGAGAAACCCGTCGGCGACGCGGAGCTCCCGCTGATTGGATCGCGTTGGCCAGAACAATAAAAAACCGATGGCTGAAACCACGACGGCGCTCATCAGGAAGGCGATCGTGGCGCCATCATGATTGATCCAGGCAAACAGCAGCGGCGGCACGAACCCGATGCTCAGGAACATCAGCAGCAGTCCGACCACCCGCTGGACCGGGGCGTAGGAATTCATCAGACGAACACGGCCTCGACCGCGAACAGGCGTTCGACGACTTCGATCTCGTTGCGGTCGGCCACGAACAGGATGACGTGGTCTTCGCTTTCGATCACGATGTCATGGTGGGCAATCATGACCTCGTCGCCGCGCACGATGGCAGCGATATTGGTGTTGTCCGGCAGGTCCAGTTCTTCGACCGCACGGCCGACCACGCGCGACTGACCGCGATCGCCGTGCGCGACAATCTCGATTGCCTCGGCAGCGCCACGACGCAGCGAATGCACCCGCACCATATGGCCCTTGCGGATCACCGTCAGCAGCGCGCCGATCGTGATCTGCTGCGGACTGACGGCGACATCGATGCGATCGGATTCGACCAGGTCAACGTAGGCCGGACGATTGATGATGGTGATGACGCGCTCGGCACCCATCTGCTTGGCCAGCATCGAGGAAAGAATGTTGGACTCGTCGTCGTTGGTCAATGCGCAGTACACGTTGGTTTCATCGATGCCTTCCTCGCGCAGCAGGTCTTCGTTTGCGCAATCGCCGATCAGTACAATCGTGGTATCGACCAGCTCGGCGATCTGTTCGGCCCGCGCCGGATCACGTTCGACCAGCTTGACGTGGTAATTACGCTCAAGCCGCTTGGCCAGTGAAGCACCGATATTGCCGCCTCCGGCCAGCAGCACGCGCTGGGCCGGGCCGGAGGTCTGGCCGAAGGTGGCCATGACTTTTCGGATTTCATCGGTGGGTGCGATGAAGAACACGATATCGTCGACTTCGATCACCGTTTCCCCCTCGGGGATGATCGGTTCGTCCCGCCGAAAAATTGCGGCCACGCGCGCATCCACGCCTTTGGGCAGTTCTTCGGGCAGGTTTTTCAGCGCTTTTCCGACCAATTTGCCCTGGCGCACCGCGCGCGTGGCGACCAGCTGGACCCGGCCCTCGGCAAAGTCCAGAACCTGCAGTGCGCCCGGGTATTCGATCAGTCGCTGCAGGTGGTCGGTGACCAGTTTTTCCGGGCTGATCAACACATCGATTGGCGTGTGCTCGCGCTGAAACAATTCCGGATGTGACAAGTAGTCCGCGGCGCGCACACGCGCAACCTTGGTTGGCGTATTGAACAGGGAATAGCTGACCTGGCAGGCAATCATGTTGGTTTCATCGGAGTTGGTCAGGGCAATCAGCAGATCAGCGTCTTCGATGCCTGCGCGGATCAGGGTCTCCGGATGGGAGGCGTGGCCCAGTACCGTGCGAATATCGAGTTTTTCCTGGAGTTCCTGCAGCCGTTCCGGGTCAAGATCGACCACTGAAATGTCGTTTTCCTCGCGCGACAGCGAGTGCGCCATGCCGGACCCGACTTGACCGGCCCCAAGGATGATGATTCGCATCAGCGCTGCTCCTGAATCTGTTTTGGGTCAATGCCGAGTTGGCGAAGCTTTCGATACAAGTGAGTACGTTCCATTTCGACGGCTTCGGCCAGTTGTCCAACGCTGCCGCCCACCTGTCGCAGTCGCGCAATCAGGTATTGGCGCTCAAAGGTTTCGCGGGCTTCGCGCAGCGGTAAATCAAACAAGGGGGAGTGGCTTGCCACCATGGTGTTTTCATCCGGCTGGCTGTGTTGGCGCAACTGTTGTTCGACTTCATCAACGCTGACTTCTTCCTGGTCACTGTTCAACAGCAACTGCTGGACGAGGTTGGCCAACTCACGCAGGTTACCGGGCCAGTCATGCTGGCGCAGTCGATTCTGGACCGCTACCGGAAAGTGGCGATAGCTCAGGCCTTTTTGGATCGGAATGTGCTCTGAGAAGTGGCGTACCAACTCGGGTATGTCTTCGCGACGATCGCGCAGTGCGGGCACGAGCAATCGGAGTTCATCAATGCGATGGAACAGTGCAGGGTCGAGCGTGTTTTCCTGAACGTGCTGTTCGATGCCCGGCATGGTCGTGGCCATCACGCGCCAGTTCGGGTTGGCGTCCATCCATCGCAGCAGCTGCTGGCCAGCGTTTTCCGCATCAGGATCCTGCCAGATCCAATCAAACGGATCCAGCAGCAGCGTTCCAGCAGCGGCATTGCGCTGTTGAAGACCGCTTTCGAGCAATTCATCGAAATCGTCAATGCCACCGACGGTCAGCAGTGGCCCTTGAATCTGTGTTGTATTTTGATGGATCCAGCAGCCCAGGTTGGTCCGCCCGCTGCCCGGTTCGCCGACGATGAATACATGACTGTCAAGCCGCGCGATCCGATCGATCTGCTGACGCAGCGCCTCAACCGCTGCACTGCGACCGAGGGGGACCAGCGCATGCTGTCCGTTGCCAGACGGCTGACCTGGGTCCGGGCCGGCGCGGTTCTTGTCCAGCGCATTCTTGATGGTGATCAACAAGCGCGCCATCGAAACAGGCTTCTCGATGAAATCCACGGCGCCGTTGCGTGTCGCTTCGACGGCAGTTTCGACCGTGCCGTGGCCGGAGATCATGACAACCGGACAGTCCAGCTCATTGTTGGCGCGCCATTCCTTGAGCAGACTGATGCCATCACTGTCCGGCATCCAGACGTCGAGCAGAATCAGGTCCGGTGAGAAGCCGCTTTTCTGCTCGCGCGCCTGTTCGGCGTTAGCAGCCTGGCGCGTGGTATAGCCTTCGTCAGACAGAATGTCACCGATGACTTCGCGAATGTCCGGCTCGTCGTCAACGATCAATATTTTCTCGGCCATGTCAGTACATCATGCCTGTCGGTCAAATCACCCTCTGCAGGTGAGAATCATGAGGACGGTAAAGCTGCAAGCATAGCGCAGTCAGCGGATTCAGTTTTGATCCAGCGGTAGCCAGATTTGTACCTGCGCGCCACCCCCGGGCCCGTTATGCGCCCGAATACGCCCACCCATTTCATCGATAATGCGGTGCACGATCGCCATGCCCAGCCCGGTGCCTTTTTGTTTGGTGGTTACATAAGGCTCGAACACGTTCTGAAGAATCTGCTGATCGAAGCCAGGTCCATTGTCACGCAATGAAATCTGTACGCCTGGCATATCACGCTCGCTTTCCAGCTCCATGCTGATCTGAACCACGGGGGAAGCATTCGGATGGGCCTCTCGCGCGTTGCGTACCAGGTTGTTCAATACCTGACGGAATTGACCGGGATCGCCCAACGGCCTGCCGTCTGCCTCCAGATCCTGTAGTGCCAGCTCGAACTGGACGCCGCTGTCTCCGGCCGTCCACAGCTGCACGACGTCCTGAATCAAGTCCTGCAGATCCAGCGGTGTATCCAGGCGCTGTTTTGGCTTGCTGTAGTCACCAAAGGCATCGACCATCTGACGCAGTGAATCCACCTGGTGAATGATGGTGTCGGTTGCGCGCATCAGGAGCTCGCCGGATTCATCGTTCAATTCATCGCGGATTCGCAGCTGCAGTCGCTCGGCCGCAAGCCGAATCGGCGTCAGCGGGTTCTTGATCTCATGCGCAAGGCGTCGCGCAAGTTCGGCCCAGGCTGCTTCGCGCTGGGCCTGGTCGAGCATCGTCACATCGTCAAACACCACGACATGACCACCACGCTGGCCATCGCCGGCCGGAAGCCTGGATCCTCTGCAGACCAGGGCCAGCGTGCGTTCGGCTTGCATCAGCTTGATCTCCTGGCGCCAATCCTGGCCCGGCCGGTCGACGCGCTGCATGATGGTGGTGAACAACTCGTTCAACCCCGGCCACTGATCGGCCAGCTGCTGCAGCGACCATCCGACCATCGGATCAAGATTGATGCCAAGAATGTCGGCTGCACTCGCATTGTGACGGCTCAAGCGCTGCTGATCGTCAAACGCCATCACGCCGGCCGAAAGTCGACTCAGTAAGGTTTCCAGTTCGAAGCGCTGGGCCTCGACCTGCTGCTGGGCCTGATTCAATTCCTGCGTCATGCTGTTGAACGATTCGACCAGGAAACCCAGCTCATCGCGACTATCGGCGGTGACCTGTTCCGGCATTTGCCCGGCACGCATCTGCTCTGTGGCTTTGGCCAGGTCGCTGATCGGGCGAACGAGCCGATTGGCTGCATTGAAGGCAAGCAACATGGCCAGCAGCGCCGTGATGGCCAATACAAGCGACAGAATCAGCACAAAGCTCTGCTGCAGGCGTTCGCGCAGAAAGGCCACGTTTTCGTGCCGGAAGTAGGCCTGCTCGATACTGGCGGCCAGTTCGGAGAACTGCTCCGGCAAAGGGAAAATGCCCTGCAGCACCAGTTCACCATCGGTATCCGGGACGGGCGTCAGCACGCGTATCTGGAGGCCGGACTGTTCGAGCTCCAGGTCCGTGGGCTCGGCGGCGGCATAGTCCTGCCCCCGCGCGGCCTGACCCAGTGCAAAGGTGCTTGGCAGGTCGGCAATCAAACGCCGTGGATCGACATGCACCATTGACTGCACCTGACCGGCCTGATTCAACAGCGTGAGTTCGACCGGCCCGGCTGCACGCAGCAGACGGAACAGGTAGTCGACTTGTCGGTTCTGGTCCTGGACCGGCAGTAATTCGGCGATATCGGCCATCTGCTCACTGGCGCTGCGCGTTCTGGCATCGATGAATAATTGACTGATCTCGATTGAATCGGCCAGTGCGGTTTCGGTGCCCACATCCAGCCAGCCGGCGACGGTCTCGGTTAAAAATTCGGTTGAGAACAGATACACAATCACGACCGGAGGCAGCGCCAGCGCAATGAACACGGCGACCAGTCGTGCACGCAGCTTGGCGCCGGCCTGTGCTTGTCGTATCCGGCGCAGCAGGTCAACCAGTCGGTACACAATAATGCCGAGCAGCGCGATCAGCGCCAGGCCGGTCAACAGAAATATCAGCAGGCTCAAGCGTCCGAGCTGCGCCGTTTCGCGTTCAACACCGGCAACCAGGAACAGCGCCGTCAGGAGCATGACGGCGACCACGGCCAGCGGCAAGACCCGGCCGATACGACGGATCAGCGTTCGTATAGCCATGTATGCCAGGGTCCGGTCAGCCTCCATTCGGACTCGATGACAGACGGAAGCTGCATCGGTGCGGGCAGGGCAGTACGGTCCAGTTCGACCCGGATCTGCACCTGCCAACGGCCATGCTCAAGCATGTCACGAACCAGGCCGGTTGAATACAACCGGGGTTCGCGAAGGGCGTCGAGCAGCAGCCAGAAACGTGGATAGCTCTGACTGGTGGTCGCGCCATCGGCCTCGATGACGTCGAGTTGCCAATATTCGACCAGGGGTAAATAGCGAATGCGGTACTGTGTAATTTCCAGCGTCTGCAGACGTGCAATGGGTCCAAATCGACGGCTGATGCGTGCCGATACATCGAGTTCGAGCGCAACGCCATGCTCGAGGGCTTCGAGCATGGCCGGGCTTGGCTCGAACTCGATCCCGCTTTCGATCAGCAGTTGATTCTGTTGCCAGCTGGTGTTGGGGCGAACGTCCAGGCGTCCTGCTGAGGAATCAGTCTGGCTGCAGCCGGCGAAACACAGCGTAATAGAAACCATCGCGATCAAGACTGCCGGGCAGAATCTGGATGCCGGTTGGCATGGCCACCGCACTGTAGGCTTTGTGATCAATAGGAACTGCTTCTGCATCGGGTTGATTATCCAGAAACCAGCGTGCCTGGGCACAGTTTTCTGCATCGAGTATGGAACAGCTGGCATAGACTAGCAAGCCACCGGGCCTGAGCAGTGGCCACAGTGAATTCAGCAGCGCTCGCTGCAGCACGACATTGGCCTGAATATCCGCTGGCTGGCGCAGCCAGCGGATATCAGGATGACGGCGCATGACGCCGGTCGCCGAACAGGGCGCGTCGATCAGGATGCGATCGAATGGCTCACCGTCCCACCATTGATCAGTTTTGGTGGCGTCAGCAATGTGGAGATCAGCCTGCAAATCGAGCCTGGATAAATTCTGGCCGATGCGCATTGCGCGTTTCGGGTCGATTTCAATGGCGGACAGTTTCACTGTTTCCAGTTCGAGCACATGCGCCGTTTTGCCACCGGGTGCGGCGCAGGCGTCCAGTACCCGCAGGCCTGGCTCCAGGTCGAGTAGCGCTGCGCAGCGTTGAGCTCCGGCATCCTGGATTGAACACCAGCCCTCAGTGAATCCGGGCAGTTGGCTGATCGAAACAGAACGGTCCAGCTTCAGTGCATGCTTGTCCACATGCGTGCATTCGAGCGGCTGTTTTTCCAGCGCCTCGATCATCTGCTGCACGCTGGTTTTGCGTGGATTGACGCGCAACCAGACCGGCGGTGGCTGGTTGCCCTGGATCAGGATATTCTTCCAGTCATCGGGCCAGTCCCCACGGATCGAGTCAATAAGCCAGTCCGGATAGCCAAACATCAAAGAGGCCGTTTCCGGTTGACGTTCATCGAGTTGTTCGGCGCGCCGCTGGTGGTTTCGCAATACTGCGTTGACCAGCCCACTGAGCTGAGATTGTCCCAGCAAACGAGTGGCGGCCACGCTGGCGTGAATCACCGCAGGTGCGGGCTCGCGCTGGTCCATTAGTTCGTCGATTGCCGACAGCAGCAGGAAATGCACGCACCGGGCTTTGCGCGTCAACGGTTTGTTGAGTAGTTGTTGAAGACGCCACTCCAGCCTGGGCAGGTTGCGCAGCACGTTGTTGCACAGTCGTCGCACCAACGCACGATCGCGTGAATCGGCCAGGGTTGCCAGCTCCTGGTCGAGCCGATCGGTCAGGCTGCGCTTCTGGTCGATGACAACGGTCAGCGCCTGGGCGGCCAACTGGCGCGCCGCTGCACCGACGGATGGATGATTACTGCGCGAATTCACTCGGTGCCATCCGGTCAGCGGTTGCGTTGAGCGCGCGCATGCAGCCACTGTTGGCTGGTCATGCGGCGTCGACCGGGGGACTGAAGATCATGAATGTCGAGCATCCCCTCGCCGCAGGCAACCAGCAGGCGTTGGTTGTTCGGTGCCGGTACGACCTGGCCCGGATTCAATCCCTGGGGCTGTTCGGCCAGCGCCGAGGCGCTGAACATGCGCACGGTCTCGCCTTCGAGTTCTGCAAACGCGACCGGCCATGGATTGAACGCGCGTATCTGTCGCGCAATGCGCGTCGCTGGATGCCGCCAGTCAATCCGGGCATCCTGCTTTTGGATCTTGGGGGCGTGGGTCGCGAGTTCATCAGCCTGTTTTTGAGGCGCCGGCAGTTGGTTTGCCTGGAGTGCCCCGAGGCCCTGGGCGAGCGTGTCTGCGGCAAGCAAGGCCAAGCGCTGCTGGAGCTCACCGGCGGTTTCATCAGGCGCAATCCCGGTCCGACGGGTCAGCAGCACATCGCCGGTATCCAGGCCGGCGTCCATTTGCATCAGCGAAATGCCCGTCTCGTCATCGCCGGCCAGTATGGCCTGCTGAATCGGGCTGGCACCTCGCCAGCGGGGCAGCAGCGAGGCGTGCAGATTCCAGCAGCCGAAGCGAGGCAACCCCAAGACGCTGTCAGGCAACAGTAAACCATAGGCCGCCGTCACCAGCAGGTCCGGTTTCAGGGCAGCCAACTGGTTCAGAATCGAATCATCGCGCAGGCTGGTCGGTGTCAGAACGCGCAGGCCATGCTCCACGGCCAATTGTTTTACCGCTGATGCAGTCAGTTTGCGCCCCCGGCCTGCAGGTCGGTCGGGCTGCGTCAGGACGGCAACCGGCGGCTGCTGGTCAATCAGCAGCTGCAGCGTTGGACAGGAAAATTCCGGTGTACCGGCAAACAGGATATTCAATGCAAGTTCCGAACGCTCGATGAAGGGAGAGAATAAAAGGGCGCCTTGGCGATGCGCAGGTTCAGGTCAGGCCACCGTGGCCCCGGGATTGGATCAGAGCGATTGCTCGACTGCCTCGCGCTGTTGATGACGGCGTTGTTTTTTCATTTTGCGTTCAATCATTCGACGCTTCAGCGGCGAGAGATAATCCACAAATACCTTGCCGTCCAGGTGGTCAATTTCGTGTTGAATACAAACGGCCAGCAATTCATCGGCGTCCAGTTCAAAACGCTCGCCGTCCCGGTCCAACGCGCGGACGCGGATCGTTTCAGCTCGTTCGACCTGTGCATATTCGCCCGGAACCGACAAACAGCCTTCATCACAATTCTGAGTGCCTTCACGGTCGATGATTTCGGGGTTGATGAAAACCAATGGCTGGTCCTGTTGCTCGCTGAGGTCGAGCACCAGCATCCGGATATGATGATCAACCTGGGTTGCAGCAAGGCCAATGCCCCGCGCTTCATACATGGTTTCGAGCATATCGTCTGCCAATTGCCGGACTGAATCGGTGACTTCGGTCACAGGTTTGGCCACTCGACGGAGACGCGGGTCCGGGTATTGAAGAATCGTTAACTGGCTCATGACTTGAAGTTTATGGGTTAAAGTACGAGAATTGAACCGAATTTGGGCTGGAATTAATCCGAACTGTCGGTATGATAGCGCAGGACGGACTTAATCGCATTGATAACCCGATCGCAGGAATCTGTTGCGTGGATGGGAGGACAAAAATGAAAAAACTGTGGCTGACGATTCTGATTGTGGTGGCTTCTGTTGCGTGGGCTGGATTGGCCATCGCTCAGGATGTCGAAATACGCGACGACCACCCGGGCGAATATGTCGTTCAGGAAGGCGACACGCTGTGGGATATTGCAGGACGATTCCTGACCCGTCCCTGGCAGTGGCCGGCCATCTGGCAAGCCAACCCGCAGATCGACAACCCGCATCTGATTTACCCCGGCGATCGTCTGTCGCTGGTCTATATCGATGGCGAACCGCGCTTACTATTGAACGCGAATGCCGACCAGCGACTGAGCCCGAGAATTCGCCGGGAAGCGATTACCGGCCCTGTCACTTCGGTGCCGCTTTCGGCCATCGAGGATTTTCTCGAAAAGCCCCGACTGGTCAGCACCGCGCAGTTGGCGGGAATGCCCTACGTCGTGGCCAATCAGGATCAACGCTATTACTCAGCCGAGCCAAGCCTGTTCTATGCGCGCAATCTGAATAATTACCGGATCGGAGATGAAGTCATCGTGACCCGGCTCAATGCGCAGTTTGTCGAATACGAAAAGGATGGTCAGCGCGTTCTGCGCCAGAAAAGAATGCGCAACAATCGCGGGGCGGTCCCATTTGACGAGCGACCGATCAATCCCGACAGCGACCGGTTCCTGTCGTTCTTCGATCGCGGCGAGGTGGTCGGCTACCAGCTTTGGGAAGTGGCACGCGCCAAAGTCCTGGATACCGGTGATCCGGCCACGCTGGAACTGATCGGATCCGAACGCGAGGTCGGTGCGGGTGACTACATCATGCCGATCGATCCGCATATCTACGATCTGACCTTTTTTCCGCGTCCACCGGAATTTGCCGTGCCACCGGATGCACAGGTCATCGGCATCAACGGCAGTGATTTCGAACTTGGTCATTACCAGGTCGTTTCACTCGGCATCGGCCAGCGTGATGGTGTCGAACCCGGTCATACCTTTTCAGTCTTTCACCCGGGTGATGAGGTTCGTGATCCGTTCTACGATGGTCTGCGCGGCCGGCCACAGCCGACTGGCCTGGATGGCCGCAAAGTTGATCTGCCCGACCAGTATGTTGCCCAGTTGATGGTGTTTCGCGCATTTGACGACGTCAGCTATGGTCTGATCATGGACGGCAAGCGTGGCGTTCAGACCGGTGATCGCCTGGCGCATCCCGATCGTCGGCTGTAAGCTGCCCATGCAGGTCTGACGGGGCGCTGTGGGGGCTGCTACCGATGCGCATGGCTGGCTGGCACTGCTGCTGACTCCGAAGCTGGGAATCGGCCAGCTGAAATCGCTTGGTCTCGAGCCCGGTGAATTCGCTGGATTGGCAGCACGCAACCGTTCCAGCCTGAAGCAATTGGGCTTGCCCGAGCCGATGATTCGGGCCATTCAGGCACCGAACCCCGAGCGCCTGGACGCCTGTCTGCGCTGGCTGGACCACCCCGACCATCACCTGGTGTCGATCGAAGACCCACTCTACCCACCGCTGCTCAAGACCACGGTTGATCCGCCGCTCGTACTCCTTGTGCATGGATCGATTGACGTACTGGTCAGGCCACAGATCGCGATCATCGGCAGTCGAAGTGCCACCCCTGGGGGGTTGACGCATGCCGCCGAATTTGCTCGTCAACTGAGCAAGGCCGGTTTTGTCATCACCAGCGGACTGGCGCTGGGCATCGATGGTCAGGCGCATCGAGCTGCGATTCAAAGCGGAGGATTGACGGTTGCCGTGGCCGGCACGGGACCGGACCAGGTCTATCCGGCCCGTCATCGGGATCTTGCGCATGACATCGTGTCGAATGGCGCCATGATCAGCTCATTTGCGCCGGGCGTTGGCCCCAGGCCCGGTCATTTTCCGGCGCGGAACCGAATCATCAGCGGGATGAGCCTCGGTGTGCTGGTCATTGAAGCCGGGCTGAAATCAGGCTCGTTGATTACCGCGCGGTTGGCCGGTGAGCAGGGTCGCGAGGTGTTTGCCGTGCCTGGATCGATCAACAATCCCCAGGCGCGCGGTTGTCACCAACTCATTCGGCAGGGTGCAACGCTGGTCGAAGGCGCCGATGACATGATCGAGGATTTGCAGGCCATGGCCACCGAGTTGGCCGACACGCTGCGCACACTGCTGCCGAACCCGGGCGCAAGCGATCCATCCGTCAACGACATCGAATCGACGCAATCATCACCTGATGTTCCCCAGAATGCAGACATGCAACGGCTGCTCGAGTGCGTCGGCTATGACCCGGTCCCGGTGGAATCCATCATCGAACGGAGCGCAATGGACACGCAGTCGGTATTGGCCGCGCTGCTGCAACTCGAACTTGAGGGCCTGGTGACGGCGCATGCCGGTGGCCGTTACAGCCGCGGTTGAGTGCCAAACCCCACAGCACCACTTGAAAGCAGTATGCTGAGCGCAACTGGCCTGCCCCACGGTTTAAGAACTGCATGGTGACCCGATGAAAGAAAATGTACTCGACCTGCTGATGTATTTGTTCGAGAACTATATTTACGATGAGCCTGAAGCCGAACCTGACCGCGATGATCTAAGTGAGAGTCTCGAGCAAGCCGGCTTCTCTTCTGCCGAAATCGAGCGCGCATTCAGCTGGCTCGACGGTCTGGCCGAACAGCGTCAGACGCCTGAAATGCATGCGCATTCTGCCGATCCGACCCGGTTGTTCAGCAATGAGGAAACCGATCGCATCGACGTCGAGGCACGGGGTTTTCTGATGTACCTGGAGAGCGCCAACGTGCTGGATCCGGCGCGGCGCGAACTGGTTCTGGATCGACTCATGGCGCTGGACGCAGAAGACATTGGCCTCGAAGACTTGAAATGGGTGGTCTTGATGGTCCTGTTCAACCAGCCTGGCCAGGAGGCCAACTACGCCTGGATGGAAGATTTGATGTTCGACGACGAGGGGCATTATCGACACTAGGCACTGGGCCTGGTCTAGCGATTGGGGAAACAAGCTATGGCAAAAAATCTGCTGATCGTGGAATCGCCGGCCAAAGCGACCACCATCAATAAATATCTGGGCAAAGATTTTGAGGTGCTGGCTTCGTATGGTCATGTGCGCGATCTGGTGCCGCGCGAGGGTGCGGTCGATCCGGAAAAAGGGTTTGCCATGAACTATGACCTGATCGAGCGCAACAAGAAACACGTTGATCGTATCGTCAAGTCTGCGCGTAAAGCCGACGCCGTCTACCTGGCGACGGATTTGGATCGCGAAGGTGAGGCCATTTCCTGGCACATTGCAGAAATTCTAAAAGAGCGCGGGATCAAGAACAAAGCGCCTGTCCAGCGCGTCGTGTTCAGTGAAATCACCAAGCGCGCCATCCAGCATGCAATCAACAATCCGCGTGAACTGGCAGGTTCACTGGTGGATGCGCAGCAGGCGCGGCGCGCGCTGGATTATCTGGTCGGCTTCAATCTGTCACCGCTATTGTGGAAAAAAGTCCGGCGTGGTTTATCGGCCGGTCGCGTTCAATCGCCTGCACTGCGCATGATTGTCGAGCGCGAGGAGGAAATCGAGCGCTTCGAGCCGCGCGAGTACTGGTCAATCGAAGCCGATTTGGGGCCGGATCCAGACCAGCCGTTTACTGCAAACCTGGTGCGGCTGGATGACGCCAAACTCGAACAGTTCGATATCAACAATGAAACCCGCGCCGATGAAGTCCGTCAGCAGATTGAATCGGCTGCCAAGGGCTCGTTTACGGTCGCGCGTATCAAGAAGCGCCAGCGGCGCAGAAACCCGGCACCGCCGTTCATTACCTCGACCCTGCAACAGGAGGCCGCCCGCCGCTTGCGTTTCACCACGCAGCGCACCATGCGCATTGCCCAGCAGCTGTATGAGGGCATCGATACGGGCAGTGGCAATCAGGGCCTGATTACCTATATGCGAACCGACTCGGTGGCTTTGGCGCAGGATGCCATCGCCGATATCCGAAGCATGATCGGCAAAGAATACAATGACAAACTGGTGCCGGAAAAGCCGAACCAGTACAAGGGCAAGAGCCGCAATGCGCAGGAGGCTCATGAAGCCATTCGGCCGACCACGGCATCCATGACGCCGATCAAGCTGAAATCCCATCTCAGTGACGATCAGTACAAGCTGTATCAGCTGATCTGGAACCGGGCCGTGGCCAGCCAGATGATTCCTGCCGTGTATGACACCGTATCGGCCGAGTTTGACGTCGGTCCCGGGGTATTCAGAGCCAATGGTTCAACGCTGGTGGAGCCGGGTTTCCTGACCGTATACCAGGACAGCAGCAGCGAAAAGGATAATCGACTGCCGGAACTGGACGAAGGGGATCAGGTCGCACTTCAGCAGATCCGGCCCGAGCAGCACTTTACCGAGCCGCCGCCGCGCTTTTCCGAAGCCAGCCTGGTCAAGGCGCTGGAAGACTATGGCATTGGTCGACCCTCCACCTATGCATCGATCATCCAGACGCTTCAGAGTCGTGAATACGTCGAGCTGGAGAGCCGGCGATTCACGCCGACGGCCACCGGCCGGGTGGTCGCCAAATTCCTGTCCAATCATTTTGATCAGTACGTTGATTACGACTTTACTGCGCGGCTCGAGGATGAACTTGACGCCATATCACGCGGTGAGCAGGACTGGGTGCCGCTGCTCGAAGAATTCTGGCAGCCGTTCATCGACCGCGTGCACGAAAAGGAAGAGTCGGTCAGTCGCCAGGAAGCTCAGCAGGCGCGTGAGCTGGGCATTGATCCAAAATCAGGCAAGCCGGTCATCGTCCGGCTGGGTCGCTACGGACCGTTCGCGCAGATCGGCCAGGCCGAAGACGAAGAAAAGCCGGCCTTTGCCGGTCTTCGCCAGGGCCAGAAGATGGACAAGATCACGCTCGAAGAGGCGCTGGAACTGTTCAAGCTGCCGCGTGATCTGGGTGAAACCGAGGAAGGTGAGCCGGTCCAGGCCAATATCGGGCGCTTTGGCCCTTATATACGCTACGGCGCTCGAAACTTCGTCTCGTTGAAAGAGATCGACCCGCATGACGTGACGCTGGAACAGGCGCTGGAGCTGGTTGCTGAGCACAAGCAGATGCTCAAAGATCGCATTATCAAGAAGTTTCCGGAACACGGCATCGAAATTCTGAAAGGACGCTATGGCCCGTTTGTTACTGACGGTAAAGTGAATGCCAGCGTGCCGAAAGACACCGAAGCCGAGGACCTGACGCTGGAACAGTGCCAGAAAATGATTGCTGAAGCACCGCCGAAAGGTCGTCGCGGCAAGTTTGGCCGCAAGAAGGCCGGCAAGAAGAAAGCGAGCAAGAAGAAGACCAGCAAGAAGAAAGCGGGCAAGAAGAA
>CAKZPB010000056.1 GCA_937138395.1 uncultured Pseudomonadota bacterium | reverse complement strand
TGGTGTCGGATTTCGAGGACGGCATGGTGGCCGGTTCGGGTATTGTCACGCTGCCCAGGGTGATCAGCAATCGGATCGGCCCGAATACCTTCGACAATCATCAAATTGGTATCAATTTCAGCGACGATGCGTGGGTCAATGACGCGACCGGAAATTATTATCCCGGCATGTTGACTCCAGTGAGCGATGGTGGGACTGGCAATTTGTTCTGAATACAAAAAAACGCCGGCACGAAGCCGGCGTTTGTAGCGCAGTAGAGTCTGTCTTGATCAATAAAAAGTCACTTCACCAGTGCTCAGATCATGAATGGCTGGAACCACGACCAGATCACCGGCTTCCACCATTTCACGGATTACATCGGAACGACGCAGGATTTCATTGACCTGCATCTGGGCGTTCAGCTTAGTGACTTTATGCACGAATTCGGCATTGGCTGAACTGCGGTCGGTGCCTGGTTCAGTAGTGATGCCGTCCACTGCGGGCATGATCTCACCGAGCAGTGTCGTCAGGTTGCCGAGCTCGACACCATCACAGGCGCCCTTGACCGCGCCACAAGCGGTGTGGCCCATAACAACGATAGCTTTGGCGCCTGCTACGCGGGTCGCGAACTCAAAGCTGCCCAGCATGTTATCGCTGACGACATTGCCGGCCACGCGGCCGACGAATAAATCACCAATGCCTTGGTCAAACACTTTTTCCGGTGTAGAGCGTGAGTCCAGGCAAGACAAGACAACCGCCCAGGGGTACTGACCGTCTTCGCTGGTAAGCTCGGCCTGCGCAGGGTAGTCGCGATCAAAGTTCTCGCCTGCAACAAAACGGGCATTGCCGGCCTTTAAGCGTTCAATCGCATCGGTAGGGGTTGTAGCGGCCTGGAGCTGTTGATCGGCCGTTTGATACTCTTTTGCAAAGGCATTGAACGATAGCGCCATGCCCAGCGTGGCCATGGTGAAAAGTGATACAAAGGCATTTTTCATGGTTGAACTCCTCAGTGATAGATGCTGGTTATTAATGATAATTGTTATTGAATAACGTTTAAAAACATAAAGTTATTATTATACGTTGCCCTGTTGTGATCATGTGACAGCGTGTCAATTTACAGGCAATGTTTGGAAACAGAATAATAGCTTCTGGGCTTTCCTTCTAGATACAGTCTGAATGAGGGCGCTTGCTGGTCAACAAAACTCCTGTTTGCTCGTTACACAAAGCAAGAACAGGAGAATTTGCGATGCACAAGACCGTTGCGCTGATCACCGCTTTGCTATCTGCTTTGTTGCTAACCGCCTGCGTAACGTACGTAGAGCCCCGTTACACAAGCTGGCAGGCCTACCAGCAGGCTTATCCGAATGCGCGCTTCGTGGTGACTACCACACGACCCGCACCCCATCGAACCTGTTGGAAAACCCGTCGCGGCTGGCGCTGTGTGAGATAAGGATCTTGATTTGTTGTCATTCCTGCCAACGCAGGAATCCGGTCGATGACGAACGCCTATTCAGCCTGGATTCCCGCTTTCCCGGGAGTGACGAAACAGCTCTGCCGAGCTCAATCCTGCAAATGAAGCCACACGCCGGCTGCTGATCGCGACTCGCTTCGGGTATGGTTAGCGTTGCGATTTAATCAAGCGAGCAACGCAATGCAAGATCAACGCGAACTGGACGTGGTGCTGATGGGTGCCACCGGGTTTACTGGGCGACTGGTGGCCGAACATTTACTGCATCGACATGGCGTCGGTGGTGAGCTGAAGTGGGCCCTGGCCGGGCGCAATCTGGAAAAACTCGAGGCGATTCGCGCAAATCTGGGTTCAGCGGCGTCCGATCTGCCCCTGATCGTGGCCGACAGCCACAATTCGGAAAGCCTGGATGCAATGGCTGAACGCACGCGCGTGGTCTGCACCACCGTTGGCCCCTATGCGTTTTACGGCTCGGAGCTGGTCGAATCCTGTGCAGCGCACGGCACGCATTATTGTGATCTGTCTGGTGAAGTGCCGTGGATGCGTCGCATGCTCGATCGCCATGCCGATGCAGCCAAACAATCCGGGGCTCGGATTGTTCATTGTTGTGGCTTCGATTCGATTCCATCCGACATGGGTGTGTGGTTCATTCAGCAACAAGCCCAGAAAAAATTTGGCCAGCCGCTGGTGCGCGTTCGTTTCCGGGTCAAGGCGGCCAAGGGAGGCTTGAGTGGCGGCACCTTTGCCAGCATGCTCAATATCGTCGATGAAAGCCGACAGGATAAAGAGGTGAGTCGCGTTTTAAGCAACCCTTACGCACTGTGCCCGCCGGGGCTGCGCAAAGGGGTTCGCCAACCGTATGTCAATGGCCCGAAGCTGGACAAGTCACTGAACGCCTGGATGGCTCCGTTCATCATGGCTGCGATCAATACGCGCGTCGTGCACAAAAGTAACGCACTGCAGGATCATGCCTACGGCGAGGACTTTCGCTACGATGAGGCGGTATTAACCGGCACGGGCTTTGGCGGACGCATGAAGTCCTATGCTGTATCCAGCGGTATGGGCCTGTTTGCGCTTGGGGCTGGTATCGGCCCCATTCAAAAGCTGATGAAAAAAACCATGCTGCCGGCACCTGGCGAAGGCCCCAATGCCGAGCAGCGCGAGGCCGGGTTTTTCAACATTATTATTGAAGGTGTGACCGAAGACGGACAGACACTGCGTGCCAAGGTCAAGGGCGATCGCGACCCCGGCTATGGTTCAACCTCGAAAATGCTTGGTGAAACGGCCGTGGTGTTGGCCATGAACACGGGCGAGGATCAGCCTGTGGGCATTCTGACACCATCGACCGCGCTTGGTCAGAATTTACTGGATGCGCTGGTGGAACATGCGGGTCTTGAATTTGATATTGACCCAGAATGATTAAGCAACTCGAAGGAATCTGAACGACATGCAGGAGACGCCTGAATCGAAGGTCGAAGATCGAAATCGTGATCTGGATGCAGACTGCGTTCAATCGGTTCAGGAGGCGCTGGAAACCGAGGATCAGGCGCGGCTGAATGAACTGCTCGAGCCGCTGCATGCGGCCGATGTGGCAGACCTACTCGAGCAGGTCGGCAATGCCGAGCGCGAGGCCCTTGTTCGTTTATGGGGTCATGAAATCGACGGCGAAACCTTGTCTGAACTGGATGAGGCCATCCGCGAACCGCTGATCGAGTCGTTGCCGGAGCGAGTACTGGTTGAGGCCGTGCGTGAGCTCGATTCAGATGACGTTGTCGATCTGGTCGAAGACCTGGGCGATGAGCAGCAGTTGCGCATTCTTGATGCGCTCGAGGCGGAAGATCGGGTTGACGTCGAGGCCGCGCTGACCTATCCGGAGTTTTCAGCCGGACGATTGATGCAGCGCGAACGCGTAACCATGCCGCAGAATGCCAGCGTCGGTGAAGCCATCGACTATGTTCGCAGCCACGACGATCTGCCCGATCAGTTCTACCACATCATTCTGCTGGACTCGACCGAGAAACCGGTCGACTATGTCGCGCTGGGCCAATTACTATCTTCGCCACGTAACGTCGTACTGTCTGAAATCACAGAAGATAGTTTCCGAACGCTCAAGGTGACCGACGATGAAGAAGACGTCGCCTATCTGTTCAACCACTACCACTTGATTTCCGCACCCGTTGTCGACGAGCAGGACCGACTGGTCGGCGTTATTACCATCGATGACGCCATGGGCGTGCTGGACGAAGAGAACGAGGAAGACATGTTGCGACTGGCCGGCGTGAACGAGACCTCCAGTCTGACCGATAACGTCGCGCGCACGACCAAGAGCCGGGCGATCTGGCTTGGTGTCAATCTGATTACGGCTATTATTGCCTCGCTGGTCATCGGCATGTATGCAGAGAGCATCGATCAGCTGGTTGCGCTGGCCATCTTGATGCCGATCGTTGCCTCAATGGGCGGAAACGCCGGCACGCAGACCATGACGGTAGCCGTGCGCGCCATCGCCACGCGTGAGCTGACCGCGAGCAATGCCTTGCGCATCAGCGGTCGAGAAATTACCGTTGGCGCGATCAACGGCCTGATCTTTGGCTTTTTGATGGCAATTATTGCCGGTTTCTGGTTTGGCCAGCCGATGCTTTCAGTGGTCATCGCACTGGCGATGGTCTTTACGCTGGTGGCCGCAGCAATCGGTGGCATTCTGATTCCGATTGGTCTGTCGAAACTCGGTATCGATCCTGCCCTGGCCTCCGGGCCATTCGTTACGACCGTGACCGATGTGGTCGGGTTCTTGGCGTTCCTGGGATTGGCATCAATGATCCTTTTATAAGTAAGACCAAAACTGATGATAGCGGTTGATACCGGCATAGGCTTTGCGGAATACTCGATGATGGTTTTTCAGATCAGTAGTATTAATAAAGGATTCACTAAGTACAGCAAGCTATAGAAGTACAGCAAGCTATAGATCAAAAACAGGGCGAAATAATCGGACTTGAAAGGATTGGATTGATGCATTGGCGATTGCCTATTACATTGATTATGTTGGCCAGCACAACGATGGTCAGCGATGTTATGGCAAAACAGGATGATGAGAGCCTTTGGTTCATTCCTGGATCATTTATTGTTGGTGACCGGGACCTCCGTAGCAGCCGACGCTCTATTGGCGGTGGTCTGGATATTGACGATGTGGATTGGCCAGAAATTATCAATATCAATTATGTTGATCTTGAATTGGGTCAACGCACGATTGGTCTCGTTGAATTGACAACTGAATCAAAAAGGCCTTTGATTCTGTACTGTGGGGGCTCTGCTTTTCGGTCAACGCTAAGTGGCGGAACATTCGGGCTGCATCTGCTTTTATACGGCGATGTGGTTTTAATGGATTACCCAGGCTATGGGCGAAGCTCCGGTAGTGCACGCAAACGTTTTTTTGTTCCGGCCGCAAGAAAAGCACTTGCCTACGCGCGACATAAAGCTGATAAAGAAGACCGCCGTTTGGTGCTCTGGGGTATGTCACTTGGTGGCGTGGTTTGTCCGTTCGCGGCTGATGCTGCAGAGCAAGTTGATCTTGTTGTATTAGAAACACCTACGATACGAGCTGCTTCTGTTAAAGACCCGGACAAAACCCCTCATGTACAGATAGAAGCTTTAAAAGAAAAAACCAGTCGAGCTTTGGTGCTCGCTGCTACTCAACGGGATGAGCCTGTCAGTGCTTTTGAAGCACTGGCCGATGGACTGCGCAACGTTGGTATTGATACAGAAGTCCTTGTTTTTGATACAGCTCATGGCGATGTGCTTTTTCACGAGTCCAGTTACGATCGATTGTCACCGTATTTTG
>CAKZPB010000055.1 GCA_937138395.1 uncultured Pseudomonadota bacterium | reverse complement strand
AAACCAATCCACAGACAACCAGCCTTTCCGCTACCTTTCCCTCACCCTTTTCACCGCCGTTACATTCATGATGTTCTCGAGCCGTGACAGCGTTGAGGACAGCTGTTCCAGGTCGACCACTTCGACGGTCAATTGAATTTCAACGGCTTCAGGCTGTTCGCCGCGCGTGGCGTTCATGGCGACCACGTCGATGCTGCGTGCAGCCAGCACGCTGCCGATGTCCTTGATCAATTCGCGGCGGTCCCAGGCCTGGATGTTCAGCCGCACCGGGAAACGCGCGCGCTTCTGCTGGGCCCATTCGACCTGAATGCGACGCTCCGGTTGTTGTTCGGCCATGCGCAGGTACTGCTTGCAGTCCGCGCGATGAATGCTGACGCCGCGCGTGCGCGTGATGAAACCGGCAATCGGGTCGCCCGGTAGCGGCTGACAGCACTTGGCCAGCTGGTGCAGCAGATTGCCGACGCCCTCGATGCGTATTTCGCTGCTTTTGGCCTTGTGGTCGGGCTGTTGCCTGCGTGCCGGCAGCTTGCGTACGATCGACTCCGGTTCCGGTTCAGGGTCCGGCATCAGCCGGAGTGCCGCCTGCGTCACCTGGCCGGGCGTCAGATCACCGGCACCGACCGCGGCCATCAAGTCATCGACGCTGTTGAAGTTGTACTGCTCGGCAATCGGCAGCAGGTCAGGCGGGTCCACGTCGAGGCGCTGGAATTCAGCGTCGACGCGCTGTCGTCCTGCGTTCAAATTATCTTCGTAGTTCAGCTGCCGGAAAAAATGGCGGACCTTGCCGCGTGCGCGTGCCGATTTCAGATAGCCCAGCTGCGGCAGCAACCAGTCGCGCGATGGCTTGGCCTGCTTGCCGGTCAGTACCTCGACCCGATCACCGTTGACCAGTGCATGTGTCAACGGCACAATGCGACCGTTGACCTTGGCGCCGCGGCACCGGTGCCCGACTTCGGTATGCACGTGATAGGCAAAGTCCAGTGCGGTCGAGCCGTACGCCAGGTCGATGACATCACCGCGCGGTGTCAGCACATACACCCGGTCCTCATCGGTCAGCGACGCAAAGTTTTCGATCAGGCTGTCGTCATCCAGATCCTGGTCGCTTTGATCGATCAGCTGACGCATGACGCCGATACGCTGTTCCAGCGCCTTGTCCTGTGGCCCGCCTTCCTTGTAGCGCCAATGGGCGGCAACGCCGAGCTCGGCATGCTCGTGCATTTCATGGGTACGAATCTGCACCTCGAACACCCGCTCGCCAGGGCCACGCACGGCGGTATGCAGCGAGCGATACAGGTTGGGTTTGGGCTGTGAAATGTAGTCGTCGAACTCGCCCGGCACCGGCTGCCAGTGGGTATGCGTGATGCCGAGTGCGGCATAGCAGCCGGCCAGGTCGTCGACCAGAATGCGCACCGCGCGCACGTCGAATAGATCGTGAAAGTCCAGGCCCTTGCGCTGCATCTTGCGCCAGATCGAAAAGATATGCTTGGCGCGCCCGCTGATGTCATGTTCGATGCCGGCCTCGGTCAGTCGTTGACTGAGCTGCTGCATGAACTGATCGATCGCACGTTCGCGATCGCTCTGCTGCTCGGCCACCAGGCGTTCGATACGCGCATGCGCTTCGGGCTCGAGATAGCGAAACGCCAGGTCTTCAAGCTGCCACTTCAGCTGCCAGATGCCCAGTCGATTGGCCAACGGGCCGTGAATGGCCTGCGTTTCCTGAGCCAGTATTCGACGTTGATCCGGCTCACGAGCGAGTTGCATCCGTGCCAGCTGCCAGGCCAGCACAATCAGCACCACGCGCACATCGGCAATCAAGGCCAGGATCAAACGTCGCAGGCCTTCTGCTCGCTGCGCGCTGTCGCCCAGAAAATGTTGGTCAAACACCACGACCTGATCAAACTGGCGGACCAGCGCGGCCACGTCGTCGGGAAGGTCAGCTTCAGCGTCTGCAACCTGGTGCTGCAATGCGATGCTCAGCACGGCCGCTAACGTGGTGCTGTCCGGCGCCAGCGGCGCCAGCGCTTTAAGCATGCGAACACTCAATTCATCGTCAGCGCTCGACAGCCGCTGGGCCAGACGATCAATCAGCGCTGCGTGCTCGGCAACGTCCGGATACGGTTCCAGGCAGCGCTGCAGGGCATTGGAGTAATTCTGTGACACGGCGATTCGATGGTAAGCGTTGATCTAGCTTATCCAATATCGGGGCTTGAACGGGGAAATGAATTGTTGTTCGTTGATTCGTTGTTGGTTATAAGGATGGATATCGGTTTCCGGTTTCCGGTTTCCGGTTTCGGGTTTCCGGGAAAAGCGATGGGGAAATCGTACAACGCTGAATTAGGTTTAATGTTTTAAGTTTAAGGTTTAAGGTTTCAAAACCAAA
>CAKZPB010000054.1 GCA_937138395.1 uncultured Pseudomonadota bacterium | reverse complement strand
GTGCCTCGATCTGCCGGGCACACCTGGAAGCACGTGGCAAATCCATCCAGCCCCGTAATACGGCCGTGCGGGTGCATCGGGAATTAATCGAAGATTCGGACTGATTGACTGAATGCCGCGTCACGCGCCCTTCAGAGACTCAACCCTTGTTATCACGTTCAGATGCTCAGCGAATCTGTCAAAACCGCTGGGTATAGCGCACAAAGGGGGTTCGTCCCTCCAGCGGATACAGTGGCAGATCAACATCCTCGTCATACCCAGCTACAGGATCCAACGGCAACAAACGATTCGCCAGATTCCTTACGCCGACCTGCACTTCTGCATTCCAAGGGGCATTCCAGACAGCCAGCAGATCATGCTGCACGAAGGATGGCTTGTCACCCTGAGTCGAATCAGGGCCCGCAACATTGAACTGCTCGCCCATCCAGAAGCCCGAATAGCCGAAGGTAAAATCCGATATGTTCCAGCGAAGTGACCATGAAGCGCGATGTGATGGGTTGCCGTTTCGACGAGCGAGATTGTTCGTGCTTGCTCCTGGAAGCCGCTGGAAATCAAAGCTTTTGATACGTGAGTACAACGCATTGATTTCAAAAGCGCCAATCGAATCTGTTTGCAGGCTGTAATCAGCGCCAAGATCCCAACCTTCAACCGTGTACTCAGCGATATTGGCAAAGCCGGATTCAATAAAGGCAATGCTGCCATCCGGATTGCGGATAACAATTAGTCCTGGAGGTAACGGTATTCCTATTGCCTGAAGGTAGTTCACATCGCCTAACCCAAGAAACTCAATTGCATCCTGGACTTCAATTCGATAAAAGTCGCTTTTTAGAAGCAGTTTTTCGACGGGCTTGAACACGATCCCAATGTTCAAGCTTTCGTACTCCTCAGCTTCCAAGTCCGGATTTCCACCAGAAAAGGCGGTCACCTGGCGTGTCGGGCATTGATCTTCAGGAATGCCTTGCTGTTCACAGAAAAGGAAGTCGGTCACATCGACATTAGACTCCTCACGTGTACTAAAAAGCTCAGTAAAAGCAGGCGCACGGAATCCTTGGCCATAGGACGCCCGAAGCAAAAGCTGGTCAATCGGCTGCCAGCGCAAAGCGGCCTGTGGTGAGAATGCATCACCAAAGTCACTATAGTCATCCAAACGAGCTGCAACAGATAATTCCAACGTGTCCAGCAATGGAACCAGCACCTCACCAAAAATCGCCCAGCGATCGCGCTCCCCCTGCACACTATCGCCTACGCTCCCAAGCACGTTTTCCGCTTCGCGACCAGAATCGATAATATCCGTGAAACGCGTGTCCGCATATTCAGCACCGGCCGCCCAGCCAACATCGCCAGCCGGCAGGTTGAATGCATCTCCGCTGAAGGTAATACCGGTCTGCCAGGTCTTGTTGCTCAGATTCCGTGACAGCGTCGCTTTACTCGCCGTGACCGCATCCGCATTGGTTGGGTCTGTTGGGTTCAAGAAGTTGTAGTCACCGTCAGCCACCAGCTGTTCGATGATGCTGCGGAACACATAGTTACGGCCAATGGCTTCAGATTCAGCCAGGAAATAACGGCCATACAGGTCGTAATCCACCTGGCCAAGACGGCCACGAACTCCGAGTACGTTGTCGAATTCGTACTGGCGGAAGTCATCATCACGCGGACCGTGTGCTACAAAGCGATGCAGCAGGAACAGGTCCTCGCCGGTTTCGTTGGCCGGGTTATCGCCACCAATGAAGAACTGACCGGCGACCGGCGCTTCACGACCAAAGCTATCTACCCGAGATGTAGTGCTGCGCAGGTACAGTTCGTGGTCATTGTTCAGTTCATATTCGGCGTTCAGGAACGTACCCAGACGCTTGATGCCACCGGTCTGAGCCGAGATATCGGCATACGGGAAACCACAAGCGGTATCGCCCGGGAACGGCGGATAATCGAATACGCCGGCAAACAGGTCCGTCGAACAATCACCAACCGCACGATAGCCACCGGCATACGGGCCGGACAGGTAATACGCGGTGTTACCGAACTGGCTGACGCCAACGGTGTCCACACTCAGGCGATCACCTGGAGCGAACTGCGCAGCGCTGTAGTCACGGTCGCGGTCAAAGATCGGATCGCGCTCGAACCACTCAGCGGTAAATACGTAGTTGGTGCGGTCGCCCGAACCACCAATGACGGCGTTGCCGGCAAACTCATCGGCACCATCACGGGTCGGCTTGGCGGTGAACAGACTGATCTCAGCACCCTCGTAATCTGAACGCAGGATGATGTTGATGGCACCACCAATCGCGTCGGCACCGTAAATTGCGGAAGCTGAATCGGTCAGGATTTCAATCCGCTCGATCGCGTTGATTGGAATCGAGTTCAGGTTCGAGGCTGGGCCGCCGGTGAACGGGCTACCCGGCTGACGCAAGCCGTTGATCAACACGGCGGTCCGCTCTGCGCCCAGACCACGAAAATCAACCAGCGCAATCTGACCGAACGACCTACCGGAACGCTCACGGTAGGAACCGAAGGAGTTGAACACCGAGTAGCGCAGCAGATCGGCCACGTTTTCAAAACCTGAAAGCTCGATATCGCGACGCGAAATCACGGTTACCGGCGATGCGCCCTCCCCATCAGCCCGTGCAATTCGCGAACCCGTGACGAGCTTCAGTTCCGATGAAGACTCTTCAGCCATGCCAGTCGTCTGCGCCATTGCCGATCCTGCCCCCGCCGACAAACCCGTCACCAGTCCAGCACCCAGCCCAAAGCGAATACCCTCAGCAAGCATTGTTGATTTTGTTTTCCGCATCGCACCCACCACCGCATGATTGTTCGAAAAATTCAGGGTGAGGCAAACAAGCCGATCTAAACCATCGAAAGTGGATCAACGAATCCATACAACAGAATGGACAAGCCCACTCTGCGAAGAGCACTAATTGGTAATTCGGAACTCTAGATCGTCAGCCAGCCCAACCGCAACACCAGTCTTGATCCTACTGTGATGAGACGAATTACGCAAGTTAGCGGTGAAAAGGCTAAGGACACCCATAAAATTTTTGATTAAAGCACGGCTGCCTAATGGGTTGTTTGCCATTTGCTGGATAGACTATGGACTGTATCCCCATGCCGGAGGTGGCAAGGGGATCGATTCGCTTAAGTC
>CAKZPB010000053.1 GCA_937138395.1 uncultured Pseudomonadota bacterium | reverse complement strand
GCATGACCGTGCCGCCGATTTCTGCCGTGCTATTGACTGAAAACAAGGCCGATCCACAGGTATCGGCGGCGTGATAGCCGTCCACGTCCGAGGCATCCAGCGTTCCAATCGGGGAGCTGCTGTTTGCCTCGGACGTTACGACTGAAATGACGGTAATCGTATCGTCGTTGGCCACCAGGCTGCCGCCACCTGATACGGGGAACGTAGTATGAATATCGGAGGACAAACGAACTTCATCCAAATTAGTGCTCGCCAACACGCCAACCGGTAGAGTCCAGCCTAGGAAAGTCAATAAAAACTTGTTCTTCATGGGCAAGGGGCTCCGTTACAGTAATTTGAGCCGTCAGTGATCGAACAGTTTTCTTGAGTAACTGAAAGCGAACCAGCATTATTCGAAAAAATATTGCCCCTGCAAATGCCGCTGGATACGCCGAAACCCCCCGCTCCAATAAACGAGCTGTCAATGACCCAATACAAGGAGGAAAGGGCGGCACCTCGGTTTCCTACAAACCGAACCGAAACTGAATCGAGGGTGCCAATATTGATGAGTCGAATGCCGTCGCCAACACAGCTGGATACGATTAAATTTTCTAGTCGCGCAGCATCTGGAAAGCCTTGAATACAATCTTGATTAAATCCTCGGACTGTGCCATTTTGAATGAACGTTTCTTCACTGTTGGCCAAAATACCCACTCCAAATCCTGGTGTCGATGGCGTGCATGTCGGCGGTATGCCGCTACAAATTGCATCACTTTGCACACTAAATCCGCCCAGATCCAAGGTTACGCTGTCACCAGTCATTTCAATGCCGATCAAATCAGGCGGTACGTCCAGATTGGACGTAAGTCGATAACTACCTGATTCGGTAATTTCAACAGGCCAGCCTGGGGCATCGCCCTCGAAACAACCGTTTGCGACGCACAGCTGATTGATTTCAAATTGGCCGTCAGCGAAAGCCAGGCTGGAAACTAGCAGCGCATAAAGGGTTGCAGTTTTTTTCATCGCTTCTCTTCCATTGTTAAACCTGTCAATATCGATAGCTCAGCATGGCAGATTATTGCAGTAGTTGGCATCCACCAATTCGTCACATGCCTGCTCCGGGCTGCCTGTGATATCGCCGTTGTCTCGAAAAACGTTTCGGCTGCAGTAGCCGCCCAGTAAACCCTGTTGACCGTTATTGACAAACAGACTGTCCCGGACAATAAAGCCGGGTCCGACATTGCCACCACGCCTCTTAACCCGGCTAACCTGCACACGCTCAATAACACCATGGCCATCGCCACTCAACGAAAAACCAGAGTCGCTATTGATGATCTCGACATCTTGTATTTTCAGGTTTTGAATGCGGTTACCAGCGATGGCTACAAAACCCATTCCATCGAAACGTCCATTTCGGATGGTGATGTTGACCAAGTCATCGTCGATCAGGAAGCCTGCTTCACCGGACTCAGGGCTGCACAGTGGCAAGGATCCATCGCAAAAGAAGGAACCCTTGATTGTGAAGCCGTTCATGTCGAATGTCACATTACTGGTTTCGATAATGAAGGCTCTTTCAATTGAACTAAGCGACAGGTTTGATGTGAGCCGATAGAGGCCGGGCGATTGAATGTTGATCGGAAATCCTGGGTCTTCGCCATTAAAACAGCTAACATCAACGCAGGATTGATTAATTTCGATGGCACCGTCGCCAATGGCGAACGAGCTGATCATGCCCATCAGAAATGCGAATAGCAGTTGTTTGGCAGACATTGGAGTCTCGCTTTAATTTCAGGTCACTAAAAACCACCGCATTACAAATCAAATGATGGTTGTTAATGCAGTGAATGCCATGCGCGTTCAAAACCGCACATGAATCGAGAAATCAATCTCAGATAAGCGATGAATTCTCAAACAGCGCTTTGAAACTTCAAGCGGTGGTGTCAGAGATCGAGCACCATCATTGCTGCAAGTGCGTCATAGTATTTGGCATTAAAGGGGACGGCACACTGGTATTCAACTGCTCGGCAGCGTCAGAATACGCCCAGAATGCCGCCGATCACGACCAGAATCATCAGCGGCGTGAAAACGCGGGTGATCCATAACCAGGTCGAGTAGGCCCAGCTCGGCATGTTCTCGTCCAGCTCAGTGCGCGTGATGCGATTCGACAGAACCCAGCCGGCAAAGATGGCGATCAACAGGCCGCCAACCGGCAGCATGATATCGGCCGCCACATATTCGATGGCACTCATGATGTCCTTGCCGCCGATCGTGACCTCGGACCAGATATTCAGCGAGAACACCGAGGCCAGGCCCATTGCCCAAGTCAACGCGGCAATGATCAGCGCAATGGTCCTGCGCGACAGGTTGCTGGATTCGACGAAATACGCGGTTGGCGGCTCGAGCAGCGAAATGGAGCTGGTCCAGGCAGCGACCGACAGCAGCAGAAAGAAGGCCATGCCGTAGGCGATGCCCCAGGTCATTTCATTAAACGCCAGCGGCAGCGAAGTAAAGATGAAGCCGGCGCCGCCGCCTTCGGGGTCGATGCCGAAGGAGATCGCAATCGGGAAGATGGCCAGCCCGGCAATCAGTGCGACCGAGGTATCGGTGGCTGCAACGGCAACCCCGACGCGTGGGATATTGACGTCGGACGGCAGGTAGGCCCCGTAGGCCATGATTGCGCACATGCCCAGGCTCAGCGTAAAGAACGCCTGGCCCATGGCAGTCACAATCATGCCCCCGTTAACGCTGGACCAGTCCGGCTTGAACAGAAAGCCGACGGCCTCACCGAAGTGGCCGGTCGTCATGGCATAACCCAGCAACACCAGCAGCAGCACAAACAGCATCGGCATCAGAATGCTGACGGCGCGCTCGAGGCCCTTTTCGACGCCCAGCGCAACGACCGAAACGGTCATGACCATGAACACGCCGTGCCAGAAGATCAGTTCACCCGGATTCGCCAGCAAGGCGCCAAAGGTCGCGCCTGGATCGGCAATCGCCTCGGCGCCGAGAAACAGTTGCTTGAAATACAGCCAGGCATAGTGCAGCGTCCAGCCTGCAACGACCGAATAGAACGACAGGATCAGAAAGCCGGCAATGACGCCCATCCAGCCCAGGCCCATCCATGCACGCGAAGCACCGGAATCCCTGGCCAATTCACGCAGTGAGTTGATCGGGCTCATGCGACCGCGTCGGCCGATGATAATTTCCGAAAACAGAATCGGCAGGCCGACCAGCAGGATGCAAGCCAGATATACCAGCACGAAGGCCCCGCCGCCGTTGTCCGACGTGATGTACGGGAAGCGCCAGATATTGCCCAGGCCGACGGCCGAGCCGGTTGCGGCCATGATGAACATCAGACGGGAAGACCACATGCCGTGGACGGAAGCAGTTTGCATCATTCGGAAACCTCTGGAACGAATCGAGCGCTGATCGCGTTGTTATTAGCTCAATTGTGTAACAACTTGGCATCAGACGCAAATGCCAAACGAGCTGCAAGTCAGATCTGCGAAGGGGACCGGACCGGGCAGGGCCTGCTGTTATTCAGGTTCCAGAAATGGGCGCTGGCGATGAGGATGCCGCCGGTCAAGGCGACCAGGCTTCCAGCCAGTGCATATTCGTGCAGCTCCGATTTGAGCGCGATGGTCAGCAGCGCGAGGCCCAGCGCGGCCAGCAGCGGCGGGCCCAGCGTGCGCCGATTGATCCAGGCCATTGTCATCGCAATCAGTGCGAAGATCCAGGCCAGGATAAACAGGCCATCCTCGAGGTGTTTGACCTGTTCAATCACGCCGGCCTGCCAGGTCGCTCGATTGACCAATATGGTCGGATACAAAAAAAACAGCAGGCTCATGGCAGCGCAGTGGATACCACAGGCAACCGAAACGATCGCGCCAATACGATCGGGCCAGCGTCTGAGCTGAGCAGTATGAGCGGGCTTATTCATGAGTGTTATATTATTACTAACACGAATAATTGTCTATCACTTTATCCGTTCAAGAATTGACTAGCTTCGGTTTGGCTGCACGAGCAGGGCGGTTGGCGCGTTTCCGATCAACAACCAGATTCCAGCCATGCGCTGTCGCCAGCATCAACCCTCCGATCAGCGCCAGCGTGCTCGCTACAAACGGCTTGTAATGGACCGGAGTTGTAATGGAAACGGTCAGCAGGCCGAGCCCAGACAATGCCAGAATCGGGGGTCCATACCGGCGATGCCTGAACAGTGCGGCAGTCATGGACAGCAGGGCCATGAGCCAAGCGACCAACAGGAACAATTTCTCCAGCCGAAGCAGGTTGGGCCAGAGTCCTGATTCCCACAGGCTGTGATTGAGCCACAGCGCTGGATATAGAATGAAGATAGCGGTCATCGCGGCGCAATGGATGCCGCAACTGAGTGAAACAATAACGCCCATTCGGTCGGCCAGCCTGATGAGTTGACTTCGTATATCAAAGGATAGCATATTGTTATAATATAACATGTATGAACACCATCCCTAATCACACAATCCTTAACAAGGTCTGAAGCGATGAAATTACATACGGCTCCTGTTCTGCTTCTATTACTATGCTCCAGCGCTGTATTCGCGCACGGTGCGCACGTCCATTCCATCTCAAACGGTACCCTGGCCATTGATCAGAACCAGATCGAATTCACGTTTCAGAGCCCGGGTGCCAATATGGTCGGCTTTGAGCATCCGCCGCGGAATCAGGATCAGCAGGCTGCATTCGACCTGGCAGTCACAATTCTGGAATCCGCTGAGTGGATTACCTTTGACTCCGAAGCCGGTTGCAGCGATGTAGCAGTCGAGGTCAACACCCCCGGGTTTCATGACGAGCAGCACGACCACGATCATCCGGATCACGAGCATGAGCATGAGCTTGGCGATCATGACCACGAGCACCATGCGGATCATGAACATGGTGACCATAACCACGATCACGATCATGGATCCAGGCATGCTGAAATTCACCTGACACTGCGCGCGGCGTGCAGCGAGATGGATCGCCTGAATTGGATCACCTTCGACTTATTCGATGGCTGGTCGGACAACCAGGAAATTCAGCTGGACGTGCTGACCGACCGGATTCAACAGCGATTCGTGCTGACGGCCGATAACAATCGCCTCGAACTGA
>CAKZPB010000052.1 GCA_937138395.1 uncultured Pseudomonadota bacterium | reverse complement strand
CAGCAGCAGGTACTTGACGAGATCGACCGCGTTCTTGGACCTTCCGGCCAGCTGGCACTGGTACTGCATCACCCGGATTCCGCCGTCGTCGCACAGGCGCGTCGGGAATATCAGCAGACCCAGCTGTGCATCAATGAAGAGCGCCTGGATCGAAAAGTGCGTGATCTGGTGCGCGTGATTGGCGATGCAAGAACGCCCGAGCAGCGCTCGCAGCTCAAGTTCAATCGTGAGGCTGAAAAATACCGCGAGCAGATCAATCGGACCATGGCCCGGATCCTGCAGCGTGTAAAGGGTGAGAACGACACCCAGGTCCATCAGGTTGCGCAGTCATTTCTACGCGTTTTTGCTGATTTAAGTGGCCAGAGCAAGCAGCAGAAGCTGGATTTCATCGAAAACGCGTCCAGTGAGTTTCTGGCCTATGCGGGCCGTATGCAGGCCATGAGCGCGGCAACGCTCGATCAAGCGCAAGTCGACAAACTGATTCAGAAACTGGAGCAACGGGCGTTCAGGCTCGAGCAGGATCAGGAGCTGCACAGCGCTTCCGGGGAATTGGTGGCCCGCGCCATCAAGGCCAAGCGCGCCGAGTAAGCGAATCAATTGGTCTGAGGTGGGATCGGCACCTTGAGCAGGTACAGCATGTCGACGCTGAGCAATAATTCACACAGCTGGTGCAGCTGTGTCTGCACCCAGTGCTCCGGAAAACCGGATAATGCCTGTGTGCTGGCCGCTTCGCGAACCAGTTCGTCAAAGCGCAACGGCCGCTCGATCAACTCAAAGAACACCTTCGAGACCGGATTGACGGGCAGATGCAACTGAGCATCATCGCTGGTGATGGTCAGATGCGTTCCATTGGCCTTTGCGCTGAGCTGCTCGTGAATCGATCGGTTATTCAAACTGTAGGAAAGCACCGGATATCGCTGCGGTTGCAGCGTGACAGGCTGGGGCTTACTCAAGCCCGCATAGAAGGTGTGCTTGATGAGCGCGCCGGATATCAACTCGGCGATGGCCTGCTGTTCCTGTTCTGGCTTGTTACTGATGACGGCCTGTAGCGCGGGATCAGAGATGTAACGAAGCGGTTCGTAATGCAGCCGTCGTGACGCAAACCGGTTGAATTCGAGACCAGCGTCGGTAATCCATTGATGGAGCTCGGGGATGGTGTAGGCCCGGTCCGATGGGTTCAGCAGCAGGTCGGCCAGGCCTGCATCACCGAGTTTTTTGTGGTCGACGTGCAACGATTCCGAGCGCTTGAACCAGTTGGTATCCGGTAGCGACTTCAACAGGCAGCGCGTCAGGCGTATCTGTTGGTCCAGTGGCTGATCGCCAGCCATGCGTTGTATTAATTCCTGAACCTGATAGACAGCGGTGCGTCCATATTGCGCATAGACCATGAT
>CAKZPB010000051.1 GCA_937138395.1 uncultured Pseudomonadota bacterium | reverse complement strand
GAAGGGCCGTATGACCCGGAACGTGGCGAGGGCATTGATGCGCTGGTTCAGTCCGTCATCGAAAGCGACCTGGATGCCAGTTCCAATGTGCGCTCCAATGTGTATGCCGAACTCGGTTCGACCTGGCGGTTCCTGATGCGCGACCCGGACTCGGCTGCGCATGCACTGGGCAAGCTGCTCAAATACGTTGGCGAAGACAATATCCTTTGGGGTACCGATTCAATCTGGTACGGCTCACCTCAGGATCAGATCCAGGCCTTTCGCGCCTTTCAGATCAGCGAAGAATTTCAGGAACGCTATGGCTACCCTGCCCTGAGCGCAGACATCAAGCGCAAGATTCTCGGCCTGAATGCGCTGAAGCCCTACCGGATTGAAGCCGATGTGCTGAAGCATCACCTGGGTCAGGATGGGTTGCAGGTCGCGCGCGCAAACTATCGTGAAATGGCCGATCCACATTTTCAAACCTTCGGACCCAGGACCCGTCGTGAGTTCATCAACTTGATGAAGTGGACCGGAGGCGAACGGGCTTGAGGTCAGTTTCGATGCCGACCGACAGCATCAGCCCTCACATATTTCTGGTTTGATGTCCTCTGAGCGCTAGTAGCGGCTGATCAGCATCCAGATTCCCATCGCAATCATCATCAGGTTCTCGGTCAAGGAAATAAAACCGAGCGGTACGTTCGAGTCGCCGCCAACGCAGGCGCATTTGAGCTCACGCTTGTCGAGGTAGACCGCCTTGAACACCGAAAATGCACCGATCGTGCCAATAAAAAGCGCCACCGGTGCGGCCAGCCAGATCAGTGCGCCGGCCAGCATCAATACGCCAGCCAAGCCTTCAGCGAACGGGTAGATATAGGCATAACGCGGAATCTTCCGAGCCAGCAGGTCGTAGCCAAGAAACATGGTGCTGAATTGCTCCACGTCACGCAATTTCAGCATGGCCAGCAGACACATCGAAATCGCGACGAACCATTCCAGGGTGCGAATGCTGATGAAGTCTATAGCGCTGCTCCAGGCCAGGCCCAGTGCCATCAACGCGGCCATAGCAAATAATGCTATCACCGGCTGATAGCTGGTCTTGGTATCGTCGTCGACAGACTTTCCAAAATAGCGACGCAGGTCCTCATAGCCTCCGACGCGTTTGCCATCGATAAACGCTTGCGGCGTTGTCGTAACGCTGTGCTTCTGTTTGAAGCGCTCGACTTCGGCCCGATCGGATAGATGATGATCCTGAACCCGATAGCCCTCGCGCTGCAGCAGGTCTTTGCTTTTCAGGCCGTATGGGCACAGATGTTGATCCATGACCATGCGGTAGAGTTCTGCCTCTTTGTGGCTGTTTTTGGTCATATGGATTAAAGTGAAAATACTAATGCTAGTTTGATCAGCACTGATGACATTTCGTTCTCGGTTGATTAATGGCTGAACAACAGTGCGTAACAGGCCATGCCCAGCCCATACTCGGGCTTAATCTTATCGATGTTGATCAATCAGGATTGGGTTGCCATCCGGATCAGTCAATGTGATATGCGCTGGACCCTCAGTCGAAGCATCCACCTGTTCGATCAATTCCAGGCCGCTGTCTTGCAGCTGCTTTTGAATTTCTCGAACGTCAGTAAACGGATTGACCTCTTCGGCGTTGTTGTTCCAGCCCGGATTGAAGGTCAGGATGTTCTTGTCGAACATGCCCTGGAAAAGTCCGATGATATGCGTGCCGTTTTTCATGATCAGCCAGTGCTGATCGATATCACCACCGGTGGCTTCAAAGCCAAGCTTTTCGTAAAACGCCTTGGATGCGTTGATATCCTTGACCGCCAGACTGATAGAGAATGCTCCAAGTTCCATAATCGACTCCTTACGTTTTTTTTAGACTCTGGCTCTAAACCACGCTGGCAAATCGTCAAAATCCTGTTCGTTCGGCTCACCTGCGCACTGAGCGCTGAGCCAGCGATAAATTTGCAGCCAATCGTTGTTTAGCTCCGCGAGGTCCTGTTCGCTGGCATCGGGCAAATTGACTTCAGCGGTGCAGCCGTTTGCCGCCTCCAGTTGACGGAGGGTTTTGGCAAGACACAGTCGCCGCGTCAGCGGGCTGACCTGCCCGATCGATTCGCAAGTGCTTGGAAACTGATCGATCAAGGCCTCATGCTCCGATTGTCCAAGTTCCATTGACAGCAATCCCAGCAAGGGCTCGATCCAGTCCAGGCTGTGCTCGCTACGCTCGACCAGATTCAGATAATCCTGGTGGGCCAGCTGCACAAAATCAAACGCAGTCTCGAGATCCTGATTATAGTAATGAACAATACCAAGCATGCCCTTGTTATAGATCGTTGAAGGATGAGCATCATCGCCATGCAGCGCTCGCAGGGCTTCGATGGATGCACGAAATCGACTGGCCGCACTGTCGTAATCGCCCAATGCCATCTCGGTTGCAGCCAGGTTGCCGATGCTGGTGATGACTCGCGGATGCGATTTCCCATAGATTCGCTGCTGGATCTCAACCACTTCCTGGATGATGGTTCTGGCCTCTTCCATTCGATTCTGCGAATAGCGGAGAATCATCAGGTCATTGAGGATCGTGGCCAGGAACACATCGTCCGGATCGTGACTGCGCTGTAATTCGACCGCGGTCTGGAGCGCTTGCTCGGACTGTTCGAACTCGCGTAAATTTTCGAGCGCCGCGCCGCGAACGCGCCACGCATTGATTTCAGTCGTAATCAGTTCAGTATCGGCTTCAATCACGTCCAGACTCAGGCGAGCTGAATCGTCAAAACGCCCCTTGATCAAGTACATGTCAGCCAGACGAACTTGATAGACCAGCTCATCTGGATGATCCAGGTTTTGCTGTTGAATCAAGTCTCGCGAGGCCTCCAGTTTTTCGATCGCCTGATCTATTTCGCCGTGCTCATAGTGGACCATCGCGCGGTCTGCCAGCAGGCTCGCGTAGTTATTATCTGGCGGGAGTTCCTGATACAGGTTCAGCGCGAAGTCCATTGACTTGGGCGCATCATCAATCAGGCCACGATAGTACTGGGTAAGACCAATGGTTTGAAGCAACTCGGCCTGGATATGCGGGTGCGCTGACAGGTCCTCGGGAATTTTAGCGGCACCTCTGCGCAGCAACTCGGAGGCCGGCGGATCGTTTCCGTCTTCTTCAGCCGGATCAGCCGCGATAAAGATATCGACCAGCACGTTCTTGACCGCATTGGCGCGCTCGGCCTCGGCACGGGCCAGGCTGGTTTGGTTCAGCGACACCAGCAGCCCGGCGAGCAATGAAAGAATCAACAGGCTGAACAAGCTGGCGGCCACTGCATGTCGCTGCAGCCAGCGTGTCAGTACGTAGCCGGATCCGGCATTCCGAGCCTGGACCGGCCGGCGATCCAGCCAGGCGTTCAAATCGTCTCTGAATGCACTCATCGAACCATAGCGATCGTTCGGTTGATCGGCCATGGCACGCCCGATGATGGCCTGCAAATCCGTTGGCAGATCAGGCTGATCACGGAGCAGCCGCTGCATCAGGGCACCCAGTGAAAAAATATCCTGCGCGGCCTCCGGCGGAGACCCTTGCAATCGTTCGGGTGCGCTGTATTGTCTGGAGTAATATTTGTTGCGCCGCTGCTGTTCCGGATCGTCGGCACGCTCGGTCAGCGAGCTGATGCCAAAATCGACCAGGCAGGGCCGACCGTCATCCCGGATCAGCACATTGTCAGGCTTGATATCGCAGTGGATGACCCGGCGCTGGTGCGCATACTCAAGGGCTTCGGCAATCTGGATGATGCACTGTATACGGCTGCGAACGGTCGCCGGATGCTGCTGAAAATACTCGGTGGCTGTGTGCCCCTCGATCAGCTCCATGACAAGCCAGGGATGTCCCTGCTCTGCGCTGCCACTGTCGATCAAGCGTGCAATACCCGGATGCTCCAGGCGCGCCAGAATCCGGATCTCTTCTTTCAGTCGCTGGCTGTTGTCCTGCAGCGACGCATCCAATACCTTGATGGCCACGCGCTTGCTGAACTCGCCGTCTGCGCGCTCGCCCAGATAAACCACGCCCATACCGCCTTTGGCCAGCGGCTCGAGTACCTTCCAGGGCCCAAGCTCGCGGCCGGTCCAGTCAACCGCTTCAGGGGCATCGGACAACTTCAAGCGTTCCGGCGCAGACAGGTTCATATCTGCGCTCCGATCACTGGCATCGAGCAGCGAAAGCAACACGCCCTGCTCCTGATCGTTCAGCCCGAATTGTTTGATCGCCTGCGCACGCGCCTCCGGCGAACGATTGATCAGCTGATCAAACGGCGCCTGCAGCTTCAGCCAGAGTTCGCGGTCGATATTCATGCGGGCTTCGGCTCATCCATGGCAAGTTTCAACAACGCACGAGCCCGGGTCCAGTCACGGGCAACGCTGCGCTCTGAACGACCCATCGCCTCGGCCAGCTCTTTGCAGCTCAGGCCGGCAAAAAACCGCAGCTCCACCAGACGCCGCAAATCCGAATCGATCTGATCCACGTGGTTCAAGGCCTGATCGATATCGATAATCTCGTCCAGGGAGACCAGTTCCAGTTCGCTCGGGTCGCCCAACTCGACATGTTGAATGTGGCCGCCGCGTTTTTGCGAACCACGCTGGCGTGCTACATCGACCAGCAAACGGCGCATGACGATCGCAGCAGTACCGAGAAAGTGCTTGCGGCCCTCGAATTCGTCATCCTGCGGCTCAAGGCGCATCCAGGCTTCGTGCACCAGGGCCGTGGTATTCAGCGTGGCAGATGGCAGGCGCCGTCGCTCGTTGCGGGCAATGGTTCGTAACTCGCGGTACAGCTGCTGGACGTGCTCGGCATCGGCATCGTCCAGCACTTGAAATGAGCTGTAGTCCATCGTGCTAGGCGAGTCCATGCCGCGTTCCTGTGGTGTTGAAGTCAAAGCGCTGACTTCAATTGTGCCTGAAAGCATCGTGCTGCTTCAAATCAGTGGATACTGTCACAAATCAAATCGATGGCTGCCCCTGGTTCTAGCGTGGAACGACCTGAACATCAGCAGATTGAAAAACGACTATGTCAAGCTCAATCTCGTGGCCAAAGGCCTGCTTCAGTGAGCAACACTTCGGTCAGGTCGCGGCGAAACAAGCGGATGCGCGCAAAACTTGAACCTTCTACATACAGCACGAACACAGCAGGTGCCTGATCAGGGCGTTCGATCCAACCGACCAGCCAACCCTCGAACGGACCATCGAAATCGTCCGTTGCAGGCCCGGCACCGGTTTTACCGTGCAGGCGATAACCTTGCTTCTGCTCGAGCAGACTGGCTTGCCTGAGCGCCTGGATCGTAGACGGTTGAATGTCGAAATCACCTTCCAGCAATTGCCTGAGGAAAGCCAGTTGCTCACGGACCGAAATCTCGAGTGGGCCTGTAAGCCAAAACTGATTATTTTCATCCGGCGCAGCACCGTTGCCATACTTGAGTCGACCCAACCATTCACGGTAACGGTTGCCTCCGACCTCTTCGGCGATCGCACGAAAGTACCAGACGGCCGATCTTCGAAACGCGGATTCCAGGGTCTGTGCCTGTGCCCATTCCTCCGGCCAGTAATCGCCCTTTGGAAATCGCTCAGCATCCCACTCGCGTTCGGACGACAATGATTGTTCAACGCCTGTTTCCAGTGCAATCATCAGATTCGGGATCTTGAAGGTAGAAAACGGCCGTTGGCGCTGGTCCAGGCGCGCGGCATTCAGCAAATAGTGTTGACCTGATTGCATATCAAGCGCAAGAAAAACAGCAGTACGGCCTTCAAGCTGCTGATCAACCTCAGGACTGTCCAACGCCAGACCATCAGCATCAGCACTGCCGTTGAGTATCAGCAGCAGAATCACCGCAATCAGTAAAGCACCCATTGCTCGACGCCGTCGTCTCGCGAACACTATGCTCTGCTCGCGATCAATCACAGGATTACTGCGGTGTTTCAAATGAATCAGAAAAAATGTCTTCAGTCAGCGAGGTCAATGCAAACGCCGTTTTCTCGTTGGTATGCTCGGTGCCGGAAAAGCCTTCGGCAAAGCTGAACAAATCAGGGATGAAATCCACGTCGATATCATCCTTGCTGCCAAAGATTTCGTCATCACCAACGCCTACCGTGCCGGGCAAATTGCCGCCCCTATCCATAATGCTCGGTCCAGCTCCAGCATTGGAATTCTCGGTATGCCAGTTGCCAAGAAAGTGACCCGCTTCATGTACGGTAATGTTGCCGACACCGGCTGCAACCAGTCGAATCTGACTGGATTTCGGATGCACGATGAATTGATTCAATGAATTCGGGTCGTTTGCCGGGGCGCTCAATAAATCCAGCAGGGTCAAACCGGTTTCTCCCGGCTCAAAATTGCCGGGATCAATCGATTGCGCAATACCAATCGTTGAAATACCGGATTCAGCAATCGTGCCCCCGACAATCACGCGGCTGACGTTTGGATCAATGCCAAACGTATCTGCATGGTCACGACTGTTCCGAATCTCGACCTCGAAGTTGGGGTTGCTCTGCAAGGCCAGATCCTGCGTGATGCTTTCTTCAATCGATTCGAGTATGGCATCAATCAAGTCGTCCTCATCCGCTGGAGTCAGACCCCAACCGTCGAGAAAGCTGGACAGCGGAGACAGCACGCGATCTTCGTTCGGGAAGTTTCCAAAAATGGAAGGATTAATCGTGGCGCCGTCAAAATCGATAAACAGAATCTGCTTGTCAGCACTGCCTTCGAAGATCTGCCGAAACGCACCGATCCGCACGGTGTAATCGCCACTGGCCCCTTGAACACAAAGCGCATGCTGTTCGGAATTGTAGGTTACGAAATCAATCGCCGCCGTTCCACTCGGCAGCGGGTTTGAGTTCGGATACAGAAAAGTTCCCGAGCCCTCCGAGCCTATCTGCAGCTCACCGTTGGCGGTAAAAAAATCCAACCTTTCGGCCGAATCCAGCCCACCTGCACCAAAAAGATCGCCCGGTTCGAGATTCAAGGCGAAACAATCGATGTCAACCGAATTGAGGCCGATTTCGACAGCATACAGTCCTTCACTGGCAGCACCCGTGCCGGAAGATGAATCAAATGGATCGCCCGGCAAAACAGCGCTTTGGCCACCGCCCTTCCAGCCGCCAATCGACAGAAAGTAACTCCCATCAGCCGGCACTGTAACGGTCAATGCGCTATCAAAGTTGCTGCTGCCCGCATCAATATCTTCATTAAAACCCAATAAATCACCACTGGAATTCCAGATCGCTGTGTTCGGATCCAGGTCCCCTGAAGGATTGGCCGTGCTAACCCGAATCGAAATCTGATCACCCGCTACAACATTCTGGATCTCAAAAAAATCGAAGTCAGCGGAGCCGCTGCCAGCGCTGCCATGCGGGCCATTGCCAATCTCATCGTTGGCCGTCACCACTTCGCCGGAAATAATATTGAGCAAGGTCGCTTTGTTGATATCGCCATCGTCTTCCGGATCCAGCGCAAACGGCGTTGGTACAGCTGCCGCACCGATCGTGCCACTGATAAACAGCTCATTGACTTCGCCATCACCGGTGCCAAAGGTAACCAACTCCTGTGCCATGGCCTGACTATCATTCGGCTCGATTTCGTCGACGATCGGCAGACCGCGTCCGGTCATTTGTGCTTCCACCTCGGCCCGCAGTCGCGCCTCATAGTTCATTTTTGCCTTCCAGTAGTCCCAGTCCACCTCAGCCTCCACCGGCAGATAGCTGATAAACGGGTTCGGTCCCGGGGCCGGCATCGTGGCCAACTCATCGTCAGTGAATACGCGTTTCGAATCAGACGCGTGGAGGTGACTGGACATCAGAGTAGCGAGCGAGACCAGTGTGAGAAAAATCAAACGTCGATGCATGCTGGAAACCTTGTTCAATTGGAAAATGTAGCGCTCTGAATCAGACGCCAGTTCAGTTTTTAGTAGGGATGCGTCATCACTAACCAGCGCTGCCAGAAGCGAATCAATCCAATTAATCATGCGCCTGTCGTTAGCACTCGAAGCGACAGGCTACGAGAATAGCACTCCGAACGTACCTGATGGACTGCTCTGCGTATCTCAAGCGGCTATTGATTTCAACGAGTCGAGTACTATCACTACTGACAGGCTGTTGTTATCAACTGGCTGGGATTACAGCCGAGCCGCCAGTCGTGTGCCCTCATCAATGGCGCGCTTGGCGTCCAGTTCGCCCGCCAGTTTCGCGCCACCGATGCAGTGCACCGAATGATCCGTAGCTTTCAGAACTTCATACAGCCCGTTTTCGGATAGCTGACCGGCGCAGATGACGACGTGGTCAACCGCCAGCAACTGCGGTTGACCATCGACGGTGATGTGCAGGCCCTCGTCATCGATCTGTTCATAGCGCACCTTGGACAACATTTGGACGCCATGCTTCTTCAGCGTGGTGCGGTGAATCCAGCCGGTTGTTTTACCCAGATTTGCACCGAGCTTGCCTTCGCTGCGCTGCAGCAGCCAGATCTCGCGGGGCGCCGCATCCAGTTTCGGCTCGACGCCGGCCACGCCGCCGCGCTGGTCGATGTCCATATCCACGCCCCACTGGCGGAAGAAGTCTTCCGCTTCAGGCTGATCCGGATCGGGCATCAGCGGGACATGGTCATGCAGCAGAAACTCGGATACGTCAAAGCCGATACCGCCGGCACCGATCACGGCCACCTTGTTGCCGACCGTCACGTTCTCACGCAGCACCTGCGGATAGGTCAGGACCTTTGGGTGATCCTGACCTGGAATCTTCGGATCTCTTGGATAAACACCGGTCGCAATGATGATCTCATCGAAGCCTTCCGCCTCCAGCGCAGCTTGATCGACCCGGGTATTCAGCCGGACATCGACATCCAGCAATTCCAGCATGCGCGTGAAATAGCGGATGGTTTCGACAAATTCTTCTTTGCCCGGAATGCGCTTGGCCATATTGAACTGACCGCCAATCCGGTCTGCAGCCTCGTACAGCACCACCGAATGACCGCGCTCAGCGGCCGTTTTTGCCGCCGCCAGGCCAGCGGGACCAGCTCCGACCACGGCGACCGATTTGGTCTGTTCGGCCGGTTCGACAACCAGCTCCGTTTCGTGCGCGGCGCGCGGATTGACCAGGCAGGACGCCGTCTTGTTCTTGAACACATGATCGAGACAAGCCTGATTGCAGGCAATGCAGGTGTTGATTTCATCGTCGCGGTTTGACTCGGCCTTGAGCACCCAGTCCGGGTCGGCCAGGAATGGGCGGGCCATCGACACCATATCGGCATCGCCACGGGCCAAAACGGCTTCGGCTGTTTCGGGCATATTGATTCGGTTGGTCGTGACCAGCGGCAACGATACGGCATCGCGCAGCTTGCGCGTAACAAACGTAAACGCAGCGCGCGGCACTGACGTGGCAATGGTCGGTATGCGCGTCTCGTGCCAGCCGATGCCGGTGTTGATGATCGTAGCACCGGCCTGTTCGATCGCCTTGGCTAGCGCGACAACCTCCTCCCAATTGTTGCCGTCGGCCAGCAAATCCAGCATTGACAAGCGATAGATGATGATGAACCGCTCACCGACCGCCTCACGCGTGCGGCGCACGATTTCTACGGGCAAGCGCATTCGATTCTCGAAAACACCACCCCACTGGTCCTTTCGCTTGTTGGTGCGCGGCACCAAAAACTGATTGATGAAGTAGCCCTCCGAGCCCATGACCTCAACGCCGTCATAGCCGGCCTTCTGAGCCAGCTTCGCGCAACGCACAAAATCATCGATCTG
>CAKZPB010000050.1 GCA_937138395.1 uncultured Pseudomonadota bacterium | reverse complement strand
GCGCAGGCTGGCAGTCTTGTTGTATTTCGACAGCTTAAAGTGGACCTGTTTCCGGAGCATCTGCGCGTATCCGGCGCTAATCAACGTCTTGATCCTGAAACTGGACCAGATGAAAAACTGGCTGAGCAGCTCCGGAAATGGCTGGTTCAATACGTCGAATTCATTCAGCGGAACCGCGGTTGATTGCCATGCCCGCGCCTCAATTCATGCATTGGCCTGTTCGAACCGCACAGGCCGCGATTATTCTCATCTGTGGGGTGTTTTTTCTTACCGGTCTTTCTGCCGAGGTCAAAACCATAGCCCTGACCTTTGATGACGCGCCAAGAGGTGAGGGGCCCTTTTTTTCCGGCACTGAGCGTACCCAGGAGCTGATCGCCGCGCTTGAATCGGCCGGTGCGCAGGGCGCAATGTTTTATGCCACTACGGGCCTGATCGAGAAGTATGATCCTGAGCATGCTCGACTGAAAGCCTACGTCGATGCCGGGCATGTATTGGCCAATCACAGTCACAGCCATCCCTGGCTGCATCGATCGGATGCAGGACAGTATCTGCAGGATATTGACAAGGCGAGCAATATCCTGACTGACCTGGAGGGCTACCACGCCTTTTATCGCTTTCCCTATCTGGACGAAGGGCGGAGCCAGGCCAAGCGTGATGCGGTGCGCCAGGGGCTGGTGGATCGTGGCTTGAAGCACGGATATGTGACCGTCGACAACTACGACTGGTACATGCAGGCTTTAGTCAGCGAGGCGGTCAAGGCCGGTTTCAAGCCGGATCAACAGCGCTTGGGTGAAACCTACGTTGACCTGCTGCTGCAATCCATCGAATTTTATGATGAGATTGCAGAAGAGCATCTGGGCCGCTCACCTGCCCACGTGCTGTTGCTGCACGAAAACGATCTGGCCGCGCTGTATATCGATGACCTGGTTCAAGCGCTGCGTGAGCGCGGCTGGACGATCGTGCCGGCCCTGGAGGCCTATCGTGACCCGCTGAGTGCGTTATTGCCAGAGACTCTGTTCAATGGCCAGGGTCGAGTGGCGGCGCTGGCGCACGCGCAGGGCGTACCGGCCCAGCAGCTGGTGCATCACAGTGAAGACGAGCAGTGGCTGCGCCAGGAATTTCTACGCAGAGGCCTGTTGCCTCGAGCCAACGAAGCTGAACATCAATAATCTGAATCAAACGATGGTGTCCCGAGCAGGAGTCGAACCTGCGACCTGCCGCTTAGGAGGCGGCTGCTCTATCCAGCTGAGCTACCGGGACACGTAAAACGTGATGTTTCGAAAAGTGTAGCGCAGGTTGACGCCGCTCGTTCAAGCCGTCAGCACCGGATCCAGCGCTCCGTCCAGCACTTCACCCCGCCAGCCATTCAGCCAGTCGGATTGGCCAGTCAGGATCAGCTGGGTCAGATCGCGCCGGCTGGCCAGCAATGGTGCCTCGATATTCAGCTGCTCTGCGATCGTGCGGATTGTTTTCTGCGTTGCCTTGATGGCGTTTTGCTGGTCAGTGGTCAAAGGGCGTAGTTCAGGTGGCCGCTCAAATCCGATCGGGTCTTCAGCGATGAGCGCCAACAATTCGGTGCCATAGCGCCGGATGAACCCCTTGTGCATGTCCTCGATTTTTTCCAGCTGCTGCATTGTTTCAGGTCGCTGCTTGCTGAGCGTTATCAGCACGCGATCCTTGGCAACAAAGCTGCGCGGCAGATCGCGCTGTCGCGCCTGGTGTTCTCGCCATTTGACCAGCTGACTGAGCTTGGCAAGCGCTGGATCGTCAAGTCGGGTTGCGGCTTTGATGCGCAGCAACGGATCAGGCCTGGTCTGCGCGCGCTGCACCGAGCGGGCGCAGTCTTCGGTATGCCACTGCAGTCGGCCAATCTGTTCGAGTTGGTCCGTCAAATGGGTCTGCATCGCCGGTAGCGCGATCACGTCATGCGCGGCGTACTCCGACCATTCCGCGGGCAGCGGCCTGCGGCACCAGTTGTTGCGCGCCAGCCCACCGGCAAACTGAATGTCGATCAATGCCTCGGCCAGTGCTTCATAGCGCATCTGCAGCGGGAAACCCAGCAATGCCGCGGCAATCTGGGTGTCGAACAGCGGGCTTGGATATACGCCGCTGAGTAATTCAAGCACTTCGAAGTCTTCTCCGACACTGTGCAGAATTTTGGCTTGCGCCGGGTTGGTCAGGCAATCAGCTAGCCAGGAGCGAAAATGTGTGCTGTCCGCCAGCGCAATCGGGTCCACCAGCCAGATCGAATGGCCATCGCTGACCTGGAGCAGGCCGGGTTTCGGGAAAAATGTGCGGTCACGCACAAATTCGGTGTCAAAACCAATGACGCTGCAGGCATTCAGCGTTTCGCTCATCTGCTCCAAGCCGGTATCATCATCAATCCATTTGCGGTCCTGAACCGCCTGCTGGACGAATTCGGGCTTGAGGCGAGTTGATTTGGACATATTTATGGTTTTCCAAAGCTGAATCGGACGCGGGTCGCGGCAAAATCCGTACAATGACACGCGATGGGGTGGCGTTGGACAACAGCTGTGCGATCGAATATCAATACTTGCCGCAGGAGATTGGCTGTCAGCGAACGATCGGTCATCCATCGTAACCCAATGCCTGAAATAACGCTCACGCAACGGAAGAGTTTATGACGTTCAAGAAAGTGCTGTTTGGTTTGATGCTGGTCGGCCTGTATGGTACTGCATCCGCACAATCGGATGAAGTCGATACCACACAGGATTCTCCGGCTTCATCGTCGGCTCAGGACGCCGGCGATGAGGATCGTCGAGTCCGGCGTTTGGGTGATGTCATTGGCGAAGAAACCGCGGAATTTTCCATGGATATTCCGGACATGGATATTCCCCAGGCGCCCCTGCAACCGCAGCCGGATGTCAGCCTGCCCGATCCCCAGACCGACGCACAGCTGCAGAATCTGCTGGCGCGACGTGCATTTGTGCCGGACAACCCCGAGATCGAAGCGGAACTGGCTGCTCTGCTGGATGAGGTCGAACGTGATGCTGCGGCGGCACTGGCAACCGGTGACATGGCCCTCGCGCAACGATTGGTCAATGTGCTGGCTGCACTGGACGAGGGTCGGGATGTGATCGCACAGGTCGCTGCCGAGCAGCAACGTCTGACCAGCATCGATCAGCTTCTGGGCCTGGCTTCAGAAGCCATCGAGCTTGAGAATCTGACCGAGCCCGGGAACGAATCCGCCTGGGTTTATTTCCAGCAGGTGCTGGAACTGGATCCTGAAAATGCATCGGCCCTGGCCGGTATTGCAGCCATCACCGATCAGCAGATGGATCAGATCTATCTGTTGGTCGAAGAGGGTGATTTCGAATCTGCTTTGGAAGGCATCGGTGAAGCCGAAGCATTGGGCATGGACGCCGAACGACTGGCTCAGGTGCAGACGGATATCCAGTCTGCCCAGGCCGACGAAATGGATCGGCTACTGTCTGAAACACTGGACTTTATCGATGATGGCGCCTATGAGGACGCTGAATCGAATATCAATGTACTAATTGGAATGGGCGCGGATGCGCGTCAGATCGAGCGCCTGCGAAGCGCGCTTGATGACGCCATGCGCTACGCGGGCTTCGAACCCGGACAGTCGTTTCAGGATGGGCTGGGCAATTCGGACGCGTTCGGGCCGGTCATGGTCGTGATCCCGTCCGGCAGCTTCGTGATGGGCTCACCCGATGACGAACAGGATCGATTCGAAAACGAGGGGCCTCAGTTTCGCGTTCGGTTCGAGCGCGGTTTTGCGCTGAGCCGTACTGAAATCACTGTGGCGCAATTTCGCCAGTTTGTTCAAGATACCCGGTATACAACGGACGCAGAACGTGCCGGGCGCTCCAGGATCTATCGCGAGGCTTCGGGCCGGATCGACCAAACCAGTGATGTCGACTGGCGCAATAACTATCTTGGCCAGGAAGCCGAAGACAATACGCCTGTCATTCACGTGTCGTTCAATGATGCTCAGGCCTATGCAGACTGGCTGTCAGAGCAGACGGGCCGCCCGTATCGTTTACCGAGCGAAGCGGAATTCGAATATGCGCTGCGGGCCGGTACAACGACACGCTACTGGTGGGGCGATGAAAGCCCGGAAGACAACACCGAAAACGTAACCGGTGACGGCGATGAGTTTATCGACCAGCGCAGTTGGACCAATTCATTCCGGCGCTACACCGACGGATTCTGGGGCCCGGCACCGGTTGGCAGCCTGACGGCCAATGCATTTGGCTTGCATGACATGGGTGGCAACGTGATGGAGTGGAATGAAGACTGCTGGCACGACAGCTACGTTCGTGCACCAACGGACGGCAGTGCCTGGGTCAACCCCGGCTGCAATCGACGCATGCTGCGAGGCGCCTCGTGGAGCAGCACGCCGGTGATGAGCCGATCGGCCTATCGATTGTCAGCAACCGCAGAAAGTACCGATGCGCGCGTTGGGTTTCGGGTGGCGAGGGATCTGTAAAACAATCTGCAGTGCTCGCCTAATTTCTATGTTCGTTGGATAGCCTTCGCCATGATTCTTCTGCGGTTGGTATGTGCACGACAGAGAATCGCAATGAATAATAGGGTGTTCTCCCCCCTCCAGTGTTGCAACTCAAGGTAAGACGACTTTCGCTGTCTTCTGAAAGCCACTGACTTCCATATTCATTTTCTTCACGTGGAAACAGATGCTGGATGCTCATATACAGTTTTCTAGCATCCTTCATGCAGAGCTGAGCATCCTCGTAGGCTCTGACGGCCGATATAGACTGAATTGTTCTAGGTGCCATCACTGATACACGAAGATGCTGGAAGTATTTTGACCATAATCGGTGTTTGAGCGGTAATTCATAGAAATTGACTGGTGAGTCTTCGAAGTCATAGATCAAACCAGGTACAGACCGACCAGGAACAACAGCAAAAATAGACATAAGACCGTCGGCTAGTGTTGTTGGCACATTAGGTGGTGTCCATTCAAGAACTGATTGATCAAGTTGCTTATTTTCAGGTTCAGGCAAAATCTCAAAACAAGTAGAAGGTTCAGTAGCTCTGAAGCAGACTTCTTGCTCAGTTATATTTTCTTCGACAATAGGGCGCTCAAAGAAAAACCAATCGGTGGTAATCGCTTCTGATGGTGGAATTCGTAGCTCTTTTTCTACGGAATGACCACCACCCGGGAGGCTTTTCCCCAACCGGATAAGATAATAGTCTCCAGACTCACACCAATTGGTGGTTCCCTCATCCCATCCCCAGCCGTAGCAAGCTTGATATTCGCCTTTCAATACATCCTTGCAGGTGACTGAGGCGCCGATCGGTTCATCGAGCTCCGGGCAAGAATTACAGCCGAGCAACAGAAAAATAACTGCACTTAGTGTTGTCCAGCTCAGTAGCCGAAACATACATAAAGTTGAACTTTTAGGCGGATTCATAGAATCAGTAGTTACTAGTTTGCAACTCAAAACCGAATCGTAGAGAAATGCGCATCAGCTGATTTCTTTGCTGCAGTGAATAAAACTGGATCTGAGATTTTCAGAGATTTAGCGAGAAAGATATAACAGATGGTGCCGGGGGAGGGACTTGAACCCTCACTCTGTTTCCAGAACCGGATTTTGAATCCGGCGTGTCTACCAATTCCACCACCCCGGCACGGGGCTGACCGCGTATTTTGGCGGTTTGCTTTGAACTTGTAAAGGGCTAGTACCGAGAAACAGGTTCAGGCGGCATCCACCGCCAGTGCTCTGGCTTCCCTGACATACCAATGCTCGCCAACCGGCTGAAACACATTGCACTCCGACATTTCACCGGAGTAGATGTGGATGGTGACTGCAGTCTGTTGATTGCTTGGATTGCTGATGGTGTGATATTCATGCGGCGGTATCAGGCTGCCAGCGCTGCCAATGCCGGCGCGCATCGTCGTGCGTGGCTCCAGCCTGAATCGGTTGGTCTTGGTATCGGTCAGTTCATACTGAGTCACTTCGATCTGACCTTCCCAGATGGCTTCGACGCACCACATGCCCGAATGATCGTGAATCGGTGTCGACTGACCCGGACCCCAGGTCATGGCCATGATGGTATAGCCGCGCTTGGCGTCTTTATGAATGACCCGGCGGGCGTAGTGGTCGGGCGGGCACTGGTAGACGCATTCGGGCAAATTGAGTGCCCGTTCGCTCATCAACTGGCATAACAGGTCGCGGATGCAGTTGGTCAGTGCGGTCGGACAATCGTGATCCATGACGGCGTCCATGCCGTCAATCAATTGTTGTTTGCCGTTGAATTCAAGCATCAGCGTAACCACTCCCCGATCGGCGTTCCGAATCGATCCGAGTCTACCAGAAATGCATCGTGCCCCTGAACCGAGGGCAGGGCCTCGAAGTGCACGTCGGCTTCAACGGCTTCCAGTGCGCTGGCCAGTTCCTGCTGCTGATACAGCGGGAACAGAAAGTCGGTGTCGACACCCAACACCAGCGCCTTGCCGGTAAAACTGCGCTTGAACAGCGCGCGCAGGCCGCGATCGGTATCACAGGCGTCAAACGCATCGGTTGCACGCGAAAGATACAGGTAGCAGCATGGGTCGAACTGGCCGACAAACTTGCGCGCATGCGTCTCCAGATAGGACTCGACCTGATAGCGCATGCCGAACAACGTGGCCGGAAAATAATCCTGGTGCTTGCGGCCGAAGCGCTGCTGCCACTCGGTCGCAGAACGATACGAGATCATGCCGAGCTTGCGTGCGATGCGCATGCCCACCTCGGGCCATTCGTCTTCGCTGTAGTTGCCTTCGCGAAAATTCCGGTCTGTCACAATGGCCTCACGCTGTAATGAACGTATCGCCACGGCCATCGGTGTTGCTGAACAGGCGGTCGAGATCAGCGCCAGGCGTTCGGTCGAGTTTGGAAAATGCTTGACCCAGGCCATGGCGGTCAGGCCGCCCATGGAAGGGCCAACGACTGCATGCAGCGTCTTGATGCCGAGGTGTTCGACCACCAGCCGAGTGCTGATGGCGATATCGTCAATCGAGAGCTCCGGAAAGCTGAGACGCCAGGGCTTGCCGGTGCGGGGATGAATACTGGCCGGCCCGGTCGAGCCATGGCAGGAGCCCAGCGAATTGACGCACAGCACAAAGAAGCGATTGGTGTCGATGGGTTTGCCGGGGCCAATCATCCGTTCCCACCAGCCGGGTTCCGGATCCCGCTCTGACGAAGCGACATGGGCACTCGGCGACAGACCGGTAAACACCAGTACGGCGTTGGACTGCGTCTCGTTCAGCTCGCCCCAACTTTCCCAGGCCAGCTGCAGACAGGGCAGGATGCCGCCGCGGTACATCGGGAATTCTTCATCAAATTGGAAATAGTGGGTGGCCGGGCCCATGATTCACTCCATCATGCAAGCCGTTCATCATCGTGCAACGATCGCAAAATGTCCAGTCCGACGATGGCGGCAATAGGTAACGACAAAAAACCCGGCCGGGGCCGGGTTGTCTTGACTGAACCGATACGAAATCGATCAGAACCGGAAACCGACCGTTGTACTGAATACCCACGGGTCGATATCGATATCGAGCGCGCTGTTCAGCGTGATTGGATCGTCGCCGTCGAACGTATTGGTCTGTAACTCGGCATCGACGCCGATGTCGATCCAGCGCAGATCGAAATTCAGGAACCAGGCTTCCGTCAGCTCGATATCAAAGCCGGCCTGCAGCGCAAGACCGAATGAGTCGTCCACGCTCAAATCCGTACTGCCGCCGCTGTAGTTCGTGCCCAACGCGCCATTGGCGGTGGCCACGATGCCTTCATGCAGCGATGTGGTGGTGCTTTCGTCGAAGAACAGCGTATAGTTCAGCCCGGCACCGACGTAGGGGCGGATGGTCTGGTTGGGGCGGAAGTGATACTGCAGGCTCAGCGTTGGCGGTAGTTGCTTGACGCTGCCCAATTCACCCAGTGGTTCGAGCGCACCGGCACCATTGACGTCGTGCTTCCACGGCGTCGAAGCCAGGAGCTCGAGGCCCCAGTTCGAAGACATGAAATACGTTGCATTGACAACGATGCCGAATTTATCGTCTACATCGACGCGAAAATCGTCCAGTGACGTACCTTCGAAGACCAGATCATCGCTGGATGTATTGGGTGCCACAACGCCAACGCCAAATCCAAACTCCCAGTCACCGGCATCCTGCGCCAACGCGGGGGCAACCAGGGCCGAGGATAATGCGACGGCGGCAATTAACTGCTGAATTCTATTTCTGTTCATCGGGCTCTCCTTTGAGCGATAGGGTTTAATAACTGCAGTGCTGGAAATAGTTTCATTTGAAACCTATTGTCCGGTATCACGCAGAAAAAATATTGATTCCAGTCAAATTTTTTCACAGCTTGATCGGTAAGTGAGCGTAATAATGGGGTTTGGTTCACTGAAAAATCAACGCCATGTCGAAACTATGTCTGATCGCCGGTGATCAACTGAACATGAACCTTTCCTGCCTGCAGGCCCTGGATCCTGATCAGGATCACGTGGTCATGGCGGAATTGAGCAACGAGACGGGCTATGTTCAGCATCACGTGCAGAAGATTGCACTGATCTTCTCAGCCATGCGTCACTTTGCCGATCGTTTGGGGAATGAAGGGTATCGGGTTCATTATCACTCGTTCGATCCGAGTGCTGAGTTGCGCACATTTACTGATGCCATCAAGGCGTGCTGTGATCAACACGATATTGATCAGATTGTGCTGACCCGACCGGGCGAATGGCGCGTGCTTGATGAATTCAACCAGCTTGAGGACAGGCTTGGTATCCCGGTCCAGATTCTGGAAGACGATCGTTTTTTATCGACCCCGGAAGAATTTGCCGACTGGGCCGAGGGCCGAAAAACCCTGCGCATGGAATTTTTCTATCGTGAAATGCGCAAGCGCACCGGCCTTTTGATGGACGAAGACGATCAGCCTGTTGGCGGACAGTGGAACTACGACGCCGAGAATCGCAAGAAATGGACCGGCGACCCCGAATCCAGTGCGCCAATGCATTTTCAGCCGGACGAGATCACGCAGCAGGTGCTTGACCTGGTGGCTGAGCATTTCGATGGTTTTGGCGAACTGGAGGGTTTTGATTACGCGGTCACCACCGGGCAGGCACGGCGGGCCCTGAGTCACTTCATCAAAACGGCGCTGCCGTGGTTTGGAGATTTTCAAGACGCCTTGCCGGATGATGAAGACTACCTGTTCCACAGCCGCATTTCAGCCTACCTGAATATCGGCCTGCTGCAGCCGCTCGAGGTCTGCCAAGCCGTCGCCGAGGCCTGGCAGGACCAGACCGCGGATGCCGAAATTCCGCTGAATGCCGTCGAAGGCTACATTCGCCAGGTGCTGGGTTGGCGCGAGTTCATTCGCGGCATCTACTGGCTGAAAATGCCCGAATACGCCGAGCTGAATCAGTTTGACAATCAAGCAGACCTGCCGGATTGGTATTGGAGCGGCGACACCGACATGCGCTGTCTGGCCAAGGCCATTTCAGCAACCCGGCGCAACGCCTATGCGCATCACATTCAGCGGCTGATGGTGACCGGCAACTTTGCCCTGCTGCTGGGCATCGTGCCGAAGCAGATCTGTGATTGGTACCTGGCGGTCTATGCCGATGCATTCGACTGGGTCGAATTGCCGAATACGCTCGGTATGGTCATGCATGCCGATGGCGGTTTGCTGGGTTCGAAGCCGTATGCTGCCAGCGGCAAATATATTCAGCGCATGGGCGACCACTGCAAGCACTGCCGCTACAACGTCCAGACCAAGAATGATTCGGATAGCTGCCCGTTCAATTCACTGTACTGGGATTTTCTGATCCGGCATCAGGATCAGTTAAAGGACAACGCGCGCATGCGCATGATGTATCGCAACGTCGATCGAATGTCCGATGAGGACCGTAAAGCGGTCCTGCAACGCGCAGAATGGATCAAGCAGAACGTCGAGGATCTCTAGTGCCGACTCATCTGCGCTCAGTGCGGAACTGGACCTAGAAAGAATCTGGATCCAGCTGTGTGGTGCCGATGCCACGATCAGGCAGCAATACCGGGATGGAATCGACCACTGCATAGACCACTTTGCCGTCCCGGGTAATCAGCGCGGACTGCAAGGCCTGTTCCACCGGCGAGCCATCGACGTACTGCAAAGCCTCGGCATCAATCTGTTCATTCAGTTTTTTCAAGCGTGGTTTGCCCAGCGGCCGCAGCGGTTCATGGCTGACGGGGCAACACAGAATATCGAGCAGAGTTTCAGGTCCAGGCATGAGCGTTTCCAGACAGCGTTGTCATTCATTCAAAGGTTCGACACTCTATTCTAGCCTGCCTTTGTCAGCAGACGGACCCTTCTGATACTATGCGGCTTACTCGTTCGCAAGGTAGTTTTCCATCATGTCCGACCGTCCGCTGGTAGGCATCATCATGGGTTCAAGTAGTGATTGGCCGACGTTGAAAGCTGCGGCTGATATGCTGGACCAGTTTGATGTGCCCTATGAAGCCGAAGTGGTTTCCGCCCACCGCACGCCGCAGAAGCTGGTTGACTACGCCAACCGTGCACACGGCCGCGGGCTCCAGGTGCTGATTGCTGGCGCCGGCGGCGCCGCTCACTTGCCGGGAATGACTGCTGCGCAGACCGAACTGCCGGTGCTGGGCGTGCCCGTTTCATCCAGAGCCCTGAACGGCGTCGATTCATTGCTCTCGATCGTGCAAATGCCGCGCGGCGTGCCGGTTGGCACGTTGGCTATCGGCGAAGCCGGTGCAGTCAATGCGGCTTTGATGGCGGTGTCGATCCTGGCGCTCAACGATGCCAAGCTGGCCGAACAGTACCACGCGTTCCGCAGCGACCAAACGGAGCGTGTGCTGAATCATCCGGACCCGCGCGTACCCGCACCGCAGTCCAGCTCTGACTCGTAATGAAAATCGGAATTCTCGGTGCCGGCCAGCTGGCACGGATGCTGGCGGAAGCCGGTATTCCGGCAGGGCATGAGTTTGTTTTTCTCGACCCGGCTGAGTCGCCGAGTGCAGCGCGACTGGGACATCACCTGCGCGCACCCTGGCAGGACGCTGACGCACTTCAAGTCCTGGCGAACTGCGATCGCATAACCTGCGATTTTGAAAACGTTCCGGCCGAAGTACTGGCCTTGCTGTCAGAAAGCGTGACGGTCCGGCCATCCGCTCGAGCCTTCGAGGTCGCGCAGGACCGCTGGATCGAAAAACAACAGTTTGAAGCGTTGGGCCTGGCGACGCCAGCCTACCGCGCGGTCGAGAGTCGACCAGAGTTGATCGAAGCGGTCGAGGCCCTGGCCCTGCCGGCAGTGCTTAAAACCCGCCGCATGGGCTACGACGGCAAAGGGCAGTTCGTGATTCACCAATTTGAAGACCTTGAACTGGCCTGGCAACAGTTGGGTGGTAAGCCGCTGATTCTTGAGCAGTGGGTAGATTTTGACCATGAAGCCGCAATCACTGCGGTCCGATCCTGTGATGGCGATATCCGCTACTACCCGTTGAGCACGACCTGCCATCGCGGCGGCATTCTGCGACTCGCCCGGGCAGGGCAAGGCCAATCGCAATTACAGCAGGCCGCCGAACACGCCATGCATAAGCTGATGGACGAATTGGACTACATCGGCTGCATGACGCTTGAGCTGTTTGTTGTGGGCGATACGCTGATGGCCAACGAGTTTGCGCCGCGGGCACACAATTCGGCGCACTGGACCATCGAGGCCGTGCCCAGCTCTCAGTTTGATAACCATCTGCGTGCAGTCTGTGACTGGCCGCTCGGCAATACTGCGCTGAACGGCCATGCGCTGATGGTGAATTTCATCGGCCACATGCCCGAGCCGGAGCGCTGGTTACGCATTCCGGGTCTGCACTGGCACGACTACAACAAGAGCGCCAGACCGGGCCGTAAGGTGGGTCACGCAACGCTGACTGCGCCAGATGCGCCGACGCTGAACCAGCGCATGGCTGATTTGCAGCCACTGCTCGATCACGACCTGCGGAGCATGATGCAGAACCTGCCCTGAATCAGGTACTGCCGGCCGTCGTGTTCTCGGGATTGAACAACACCAGGTGATCAGCATCCAATGCAATCGAGACCATCTCGCCAACGGCGAAATTATCATGACTGGTGAAGAGCGCAGCGATTCGTTCCTTGCTGGAGAGTTCCAGCAGGTACAGAATTTGAGCGCCCTGAAACTGACGTTGCAGGACCCGCGCTGATCGACCGTTCGTGCTCGGCCGAATATCGTCCGGACGAATCAACAGATCAAACTGGCTCTGACCATCCGAATGGTCGTGATGGTCCGGGAGCGGTGAGGTGCCGAGTGCATGTTCAAGCTGACCGTTTACGCGTCGGGCTTTCAGGTAACAGCCACGGCCGGTGAAGCTGGCGACCGTGCGATCGGCGGGTCGATGGTAGAGCTGATACGGGGAATCCCACTGCAAGAGTTGCCCCTGGTGCATCAGGCCGACCTGGTCGGCCAGGGCAAAGGCTTCGAGTTGATCATGCGTAACCAGCAGCGTCGCGGCGCCACGCTCGGTTAACAGCGTGCGGATGTCCTGACCCATCTGCCGCCGAAGCCCGGTATCGAGGCTGGAAAAGGGTTCATCGAGCAGCAGAACGGCCGGTTCCGGGGCCAATGCACGGGCCAGCGCGACCCGCTGTTGTTGTCCGCCGGATAGCTCATGCGGATAGCGCTTCTCGAAGCCGGTCAGCCCGGTCAAGTCGAGCAATTCGCCAACCCGCTGATGCCGTCGAGCCTGCGTGCGAATGCCGAATGCGACGTTGGCCTCGACCGTCAGATGGGGGAACAGCGCATGATCCTGGAAGACCATACCGACACTGCGCCGTTCGGGTGGCACCGTCTTGCCTGGACGGCTGACTTCGCGACCATTGATCAGGATTCTGCCGGAAAGGACCGGCTCGAATCCGGCAATGGCTCGAAGTGCCGTGGTTTTACCGCAGCCCGATGCGCCGAGCAGGCAACCGACCTGGCCGGCCTCGATGGAAAAACTGAGCTCATCAACCACCGCAACCTGGTCGTAACCGAGCGCAATGTGTTCAACCTGGAGATGCATCAGTGTGCGCCTGCCCTGATCCCTTCAACAACGGTCTCGACAATCTGATCGGCCTGCTGCCGATCGATGATCAACGGCGGCAGCAACCGGATGATGCGCTCGCGTGTCACGTTGATCAGCACGCCGTGTTCCAGCGCGAAATCCCGCACGTCGGTGGCTGGATCGTGCAGTTCGATGCCGATCATCAAACCGCGACCGCGGACTTCGGCCACGCGCGGATGATTGCCCAGTTGTCGATCAAATGCGTCCAGCATGGTCGTACCAATACGATGCGCATGTGGACCCAGTTCCAGCGCCTGCATTTGCTGCAAAACGGTCAGCGCCGTGCGACAGGCCAGCGGTGACCCGCCAAAGGTGCTGCCGTGGCTGCCGGGTGTCAGCGTAGTGGCCGCGGCACCGCGGGCCAGGCAGGCCGCCACGGGAATGCCGTTGCCCAGGGCCTTGGCTGTGGTCAGCACATCCGGGGTGGCGTCCGCCTCATGTTGATACGCCCACGCTTGACCGGTTCGATACAATCCGCACTGGATTTCATCAAACATCAGCAGTGCCTGATGTTCGGTGCAGTGTTTGCGTATTGCGGACAGATAGCCGTCGCTGGGAATGCGCACGCCACCCTCGCCCTGGATCGGTTCCAGCAGGACGGCAACGCAGGCCGGGTGTAGCCTTAGATGATGTTCGACCGCCTTGGCGTCGTTGAAGGGCACGCGCTCGAAACCGTCTGGCAACGGGCCAAAACCCTGCTGCAGTTTGCCGGGCGACGAGGCTGAAATAGCCGCAATGGTGCGCCCGTGAAACGCCGAATCCATGCACAGAATGGACGGCTGGTCGATGCCACGCTGATGGCCATAGTGACGGGCGATCTTGATCGCACATTCGACGGCCTCTGCGCCGGTATTGGTAATAAATGCCCGATCCATATGACTGATCTGGCAAAGCGCGTCTGCCAGTGACTCCTGAAGAGGAATATGGCCCAGATTGGCGGTATGGATCAGTCGCCCAGCCTGTTCGGCTACGGCCTCGGCGATGACCGGATTTGCGTGGCCCAGATTGCACACGCCAATGCCGCTGATGGCATCCAGATAGCGTCGATCATGCCGGTCGAACAGCCAGGCCCCCTCGCCACGCTCGAACGCGACGGGCATGCGGGCGTAGGTATTCATCAAGTGATCGACGCTCATCATCGTGATTGTACGACGAGACGACGGAATACTTTTTGATGTGGATTCTGACGGCACCGGCGATCTCGATAGGCAAAAAAAACCGCCGATGGTCGATCGATCATCGGCGGTTGGGTGCTGTTCGGGTAATTGAATCAGCTGTTCATCTGGCTGGCAACGAAGTCCCAGTTAACCAGATTCCAGAACGCTTCGACATACTTCGGTCGCGCATTGCGGTAGTCGACGTAGTAGGCATGTTCCCAGACGTCGCAGGTCAGCAGCGGTTTTGCATCACCAGTCAGTGGTGTTTCGGCATTCGACGTGGAGACCAAAGCCAGCGTACCGTCGGTATTCTGCACCAGCCAGGCCCAACCGGAGCCGAAGGTGTTGACTGCAGTATCGGAAAACTGCTCGCGAAAGGCTTCGAACGAACCGAAGTCTCTTGCGATGGCCGCGGCCAGCTCACCGCTGGGTTCGCCGCCACCATTTGGGCTCAGGCAGTTCCAGTAAAAAGTGTGGTTCCAGATTTGTGCAGCATTGTTGAAGACGCCGCCGGAACTGTTCTTGATGACCTCTTCGAGGCTCATGCCTGCATATTCCGTACCTTCGACCTGGCCGTTGAGTTTGTCCACATAGGTCTTGTGATGTTTGCCGTAGTGGTAATCGAGGGTTTCGGCTGAAATGTGCGGCGCTAATGCATCGCGTGCATAGGGTAATTCTGGCAATGAAAAAGACATGCAATCGTCCTTTGATATGAGTTTGAGTGAATGGTGTACGTTGGCCGTAGCTGCTGGAACTGCCAGGCTGATGACATAAATCATACCTCAGACCTGCCTTTCAGGCCTGATGCTTTGTTCACTTGCTGGTTGACATTGAAACCGGTCGGTACGGGTGCGTTCCAGGTTGGATACGCCCATTCAGCTTTTGGCCAGCGTCGACGGGTCGAGACCCCCCAGCTCGGACCAGCGATTGACGATGGTGCAGAACAGGCGTGCCGTTTGCAGCGTGTCATAGCGCGCGGAATGCGCTTCGTCGGTATCCCATGCCATGCCGGCGGCCTGGCAGGCGCGCGCCAGCACGGTCTGACCATAGGCCAAGCCGCCCAGCGTTGCGGTATCGAAGCTCGAGAACGGATGAAACGGGTTGCGCTTGTAGTTGCAGCGGTCGACGGCGGCGTTCAGGAAGGCAAGATCGAACGACGGATTGTGGCCAATCAAGATGGCGCGCTTGCAACCGGTGTCACGCAGGCGCTGGCGAATGGGCTGGAAGATTTCGCGCAGCGCATCGCCTTCATCGACAGCCATCCGCAGCGGATGATCTGGCTTGATGCCGTTGAACTCGAGCGCGGCCCGTTCGATGTTGCTGCCCTCGAACGGCTTCACGTGGCGTGAAATCAACTCGCCTGGCTGAAGCAGGCCATCCTCGTCCAGCTCGACAATACAGGCGGCCAATTCCAGTAATGCATCGGTTTGCGCGTTGAAGCCGCCGGTTTCGACATCGACGGCCACCGGTAAAAAACCGCGAAAACGGGTTTTCAATTCGAACATGTCAGATCGCTGCGTTCAAACGGTACACGCTACCAGATTTCAGTATTGTTGGAATGATCACGTGCGATTGGTTTGATCAGGACAACGTACACTTCACCAGGTATTGATGGTCTTCAAAGTACAACCTAGACATGACCAGACTGTATTTCCGATTGATAGCTACTGGCGCGTGCTTGCTGTGGTTCGGCGCCATTGCCATCGTGCAGCCTGCGTCGGCCCAGGTGCTGTGGTCGATCGAGAATGAGCAGGGCCAGACCAGCTGGCTACTGGGAACGATTCATTCCGAAGATCCGCGCGTGCTGGACTTTCCCCCTGCCGTTGAAGAAGTGTTGCAGCAGGCCGATCGCGTCGCGCTCGAACTGATGCCGGATCAAACCATGCTGTCTCAGCTCAACCAGGCCATGAATCTGCCGAGAGGCCAGCGTCTGCATGATTTGATCGAGCCGGATCTGTATCGTCAGGTTGCCAAGCGACTGTCGTATTACGGCATGACCGAACCGGCAGTCCAGCGGCTGCGCCCGTGGGCGGCTGCCATGACACTTTCACTGCCGGTGCCTGAAACCGGCATTTTCATGGATCTGGCATTGGCGTTCCGCGCGGCGAGCCAGGGCACACCGATCGTAAGCCTGGAAACGCTGGATGAGCAGCTGGAATTTCTGACCAGCATGGGCCATGAGGCCCACGTTGGGTTTTTGAAAACGGCGCTGGACGATTTCGACCAGGGCCGGGTGTTGTTCGAGGCGCTGATTACAGCCTATGAACAAGGCAATCTGGAAAAACTGAAATCGTTATCCGCGCAGGCGCTGGCAGCGATGGGCGAGGATATCCATGCCCATTTCCAGGAAGTCGGCATCAACCAGCGCAATCGTCGAATGGCGGATCGTGTGCTGCCGATGCTGGAGCAGGGCCAGACGTTGATCGCCGTCGGCGCATTGCATCTGCCGGGTGAAACCGGACTCATCGAAGTGCTCCGCTCGCGAGGCTATCGAGTCGAGCCAATTGATTGACCGGCTCGACGTTTGGACTATCAGTCAGCCTCGCATCCGATGCGCAATCGCAGCACCGGCTGAGCCCACCAGCAGCACGATGCCCCAGACTGGAATCAGATACACCAGAACCACGCCGGGAAGCAGCAGCGCCAGCGACAACGTAAGCCAGTCGGACAAGCGATCCTGAATCAGATCGCCGCGCTGGGTCAGTTTGATCAGCCCATGATCCAGGCTCAGCTTGCCGCCGCCCCAGAAGATCAGCACCAGCGTCATCGAGAAAAACAACATATGGATGCGGAAATTGCCGCGAAATTCGCCGTCCTCGACCACGCGTGATACCGAGTAGCCTTCCCACAGCTGGCTCAGCCCACTCCAGGTCTCGGGCCAGTGCACCGAGACACAGGCAACCGTCGTGATCACCAACAACGAAAACGCAAAAAAGCGCGTGAACAGGCCGAACAGCAATGCCACCGCGGCCAGCACTTCACCCCAGGTCACCAGCAGCCAGTTCAGGTCGGCTGACAGCAGGCCGAATGGTGGCGGAAAGTCAGTATTGGCAAACCAGTTCGGGGCACCGCCTTCAACATCCAGCTTGGTCGAACCCGCAGACCAGAACTCATAGGCCAGTAACAGGCGCAGGCCCAAGGGCGCGAGCCAGTCGCCGGCAGCGCGAAGTCGATCGGTGAGGCGGTCGTACCGCTCAGTGATTGCAACCATGATGGCTCCTCAATTCTTGTATTGATTATAAGACTGCGTCGACGGGTTTAAGCCGCGCGCCCCAGCAGGATGTTCTGATCAAGCAGGTCCGCGAGCAGGGCCTGTCCGTGTTCAATCAGCGCAGGCGGGTTGGGGTGATTCATCTCGACGGCCAGCGTTTCGAATACAGACTGACCGGTGCTCGAAGGATTTTCTTGCAGTAACTCCAGCAATCGCGCGGTCACCGAGTTGATTTTTGATTTGCCGACGCGGTCGTCCAGTTTGCGAACCAGGGCAAATATCACCGGCGAGGGCGCGTCAGGAACGGCATCGAGCCCGATGTCATGTACCGGCCACTGATAGCTGACCAGGCGCAGCGTCGGGTTGATGGCAATCGATCCGGACAACAGATCACCGTCCGGATCAATAGCGACATCATTGATCTCGTGCTCATCGTTACGCACGCTGGTGATCGTGAACTCCCAGTCCGCCAGTTCGGCCAGCCAAGGCCAGTCGGCATGGTGTTCCGGATGCTCGGACAGGAAGCGCACGAATTCACGTCCCAGTTCAGGAAACAGTGGCGTGGTCGATCGATGCTGATGCATAAAGGCTCGAATCAGCGGGCGCCAGCGGTTCGGTTCGACCGAATCCGGTTGGGTTGGGCTGGCCATGACGATCTTCTTGACGCGCGGAAAATTCTTGCTGAACAGATTGCTCAGATTATTGAAGAACAGCCGCCGGTAAATGGCCATGCGGCGATCTTCGATGCCGGCCGGGGCGGGGTGGTGTTCGGGGTCACGAATATGGTCGGCAAACTGCTTTTGCAGCGTAGCCAGTTGCTCAGGAGGCGTTGGCATGTTCAGGCAAGGTGTCCGCGGAATCATGCTGTTGCTGCATGCGATCAATAATGCGGACCTCGTTGAGCAACTCGTCAAGCTTGGGAAAGTTGAAATCACGTTCGAGCAGCGTCGGTTTGGGGCCAAGTCGCTGATAGGCCAGCTCCAGCAGTTGCCAAACCGGATCGATCACATCGGCCCCATGCGTATCGACGATCAGGTCTTCGGCCTCATGGCTATGGCCGGCTACGTGCACGTAGGCCACGCGGTCAGCCGGCAGTCCATTCAGGAATTCAATCGGGTCGTAACCATGGTTGATGCTGTTGACGTAGATATTGTTCACGTCCAGCAACAGCTCGCAGTCGGCCTGCGCAACCACTGCATTGATGAAGTCCAACTCGCTCAGCTCATTGCTGACGGTGGCGTAGTAGGAGATATTTTCCACCGCAATCCGGCGGCCGAGAATGTCCTGAGTCTGTCGGATCCTGCCAGCCACCCAGTCCACCGCCTCGGCGGTAAACGGAATCGGCATCAGATCGTAGAGATGACCGAACTCGGAGCAGTAACTCAGGTGCTCAGAATAGGCTCGAATGTCGTGCTGCTCAAGAAATCGCTTGAGCCGGGTCAGAAATGTTTCGTCGAGTGGCTCGGGTGCGCCGAGTGAAAGTGACAGGCCGTGGCACACAAATGGCAGTCGCTCGGTCCACTGCCGGAATGTTCTCCCGCGGGCTCCGCCGACGCCAATCCAGTTTTCCGGTGCCACCTCCATAAAGTCGAGCACATCCAGCTGCTTCTCACTGGCATCCTCCAGCGGGCCCATGAGGGCCCGCCGAAGGCCGAGTCCCGCGCCGTTCAAGGCATTTATTGCGGTACTCATTATTTTCCGGTTCTATGGATTGATTCAGCAATCAATCAGGCCGCGCCGCAAGAACCCTCGCCGCAGGAGCCTTCACCACAAGAACCTTCTTTGTCATCACCCTCGCCGCAGGAACCTTCACCGCAAGAGCCTTCACCGTCTTCACCGTCCTTGTCCTTGTCTTTATCTTCGCCACAAGAACCTTCACCACAGGAACCTTCTTTATCGTCGCCGAATGAGGCTTGAGCAGTCAGCGACCCTGCATCCAGTTCATCAGCCTGGAACGGGTTGGCCGTGTCGTCTGCTGCTACAGCAGATAAAGCGAAAGTCGCGCCGGCAACGGCACCCATGGCAGATACAAGTTGAGTCTTTTTCATTTGATAGCCTCCAACAGCTAAATGGTTGTCAAGATCCGGATCATTCCGGAGTGTGCACGATGGTTATGAACGATGGTTATCACGATGGCAGTAGCAATCATCATAGTCCAGTCAGTTGTCGTGCTTGCTCGATGAGACCGAGTGGACCTGAAAAAGCTTTCAGCCGATTTCGAACTCATCGAATACCGATTGATACCATAGCCACCGCAAGCAATTCAAATTTAATTTCAGTCGATACTGATTAAAAACTGGTTAAGGCGATCTCGGAATCACCATGCTCTTCGCGTCCGAACATCATTATTCAGTGGTTTCTTGAGCAGCTGGGGCAATGGGCGGCGATTAATACGCACTGCGCTCTTTCCAGTTGCACAGGTCAATCACCGGGCACTTCGAGCACAACGGGTTGCGCGCCTTGCAGGTATAGCGGCCATGCAGAATCAGCCAATGGTGTGCGTCCAGCAGATAGGCTGCAGGCACGCGCTTGAGCAATGCCTTCTCGACTGCGAGCGGTGTTTTGCCCTTGGCCAACCCGGTCCGATTCGAGACGCGGAAAATGTGGGTATCGACGGCCATGGCCGGCTGCTTGAAGGCCGTGTTGAGCACTACATTCGCGGTTTTTCTCCCGACGCCGGGCAGCGCCTCCAGCGCGCTGCGTTGTTCAGGTACTTCGCCGTTGTGCTGCTCGATCAAGGCATTGCAGGTCTTGATAATGTTCTTGGCTTTACTGTTGAACAAGCCGATCGTGCGGATATAGTTTTTCAGGCCGTCCTCGCCCAGCGCCAGGATTGCCGCAGGCGTATTGGCCACCGGAAATAATTTTCGCGTCGCCTTGTTGACGCCGACGTCAGTGGCCTGTGCCGATAGAATTACGGCAATCAAGAGTTCAAAGGTGTTGCTGTATTCAAGCTCGGTTTCCGGTTTGGGATTGATCTCGGCTAACCGCTCAAAGAAAGCTTGCCGCTTGTCCGGATTCATGGGTCGACTCATTGCGGCATTCCCGTCTAAGTGGCGTCGATCGCTTGACTCGAACCATCTGCCGGATTCTCATTCATCGGCTGTTGCGAACGCTGAATGCGCTGGTGCAGGGCAACCAGCAGTCCCAGGCCGATAAATGCGCCCGGGGGCAGCACGGCCAGCAGCAGACCCCAATCAGCCGGCATCAGCCGTAGTTCCAGACTTTGAGCCCAGTCGCCAAGCAGCAGATGGGCGTCAGCCATCAAGGTGCCTTGTCCGAGCAATTCCCGACCGGCCCCGAGTGCGATCAGGACCAGCGCAAAACCAAGCCCCTGAGCCAGGCCGTCGGACAGCGATCGAGCCATGGGCTGGCGCGAGGCAAAGGCTTCTGCGCGCGCCAGTATGGTGCAGTTGGTTACGATCAGCGGAATGAAAATACCGAGTGTTTGACTCAGTTCGGCCAGCCAGGCCTGCATCAGCAAGTCCACGACCGTGACCAGACTGGCGATGATCAGCACAAAGATCGGAATGCGGATTTCCGGCTGCAGCCAGCGTCGGGTTGCGGATACCGCCAGATTGGACAGCACCAACACCAGCAATGTCGCCAGGCCAAGGCCAATGCCGTTGATGGCCGAATTGGTTACCGCCAGTAGCGGGCACAGGCCCAACAACTGCACCACGCCGGGATTGTTGTCCCACAGCCCATTGCGCCAGATGGTTGGGTGGTTGTGCGTCACTCGCGTCCGTCCTTGGCCTCGATTTGCCCATCGCCTGCCTCGGAGCGCAGGGCATAGATCTCGTCTTGTTCGTTTTGATACCAGACCAGCACATCGCGTATGGCCCGGATGACCGCGCTGGATGTGATGGTAGCGCTGGACAGCGTATCAAACGCACCTTGGCGCTGGTCTGATTCCCAGGCTGCCCGCGGCGGATCACCAAGACTGCGCTTTGCAAACTGCGTGATCCATTCGGACCGTTCGCGTTCAATCTTGTCGCCGAGTCCGGGCGTTTCCCTATGGTCCAGTATGCGCACGCTGCGAACCTGGCCTGAGACATCCACGGCAATCAGCAACCGGATGTCGCCACTGTAGCCCTGATCGGTGACCACGTCGGCCAGGATTGCGACCGGGGTGCCGTCAAACCGTGCGCGATAGATGGTGGCAGCACCGCTTAGTCCGGCAATGCGGGCGGTAAAATAATCATCGATCAATGCATTGTTGTAGGCCTCCGGTGGCAGCACCTGCTGCAGGCTGGCCAGTGCGCGGCGCTGCGTTTCATCGACGATGCGCTGTTCGGTTAATTGGTGAACGCCGGTCAGGGTGAGCGCGGCAAGCAGCCCGATCACGGCCAGCACCAACAGGTTCTTGACCAGGCCCGGCTTTGGATTGTTCGGTTGGCTTGTGTTCATCGCGGATGGCCGTAGGCGCGCGGCGTCGTCAATCGGTCGATCAGCGGTGCGAGCATATTCATCAGCAATACGGCGAAGGCCACGCCGTCCGGATAGCCGCCAAACCGACGTATGGCCAGCGTCAGTAGGGCGACGCCAGCGCCAAATACCAGCTTGCCGCGCAGCGTCGAGCAGCCGGAGACCGGATCGGTCGCGATGAAAAACGCCGCGATGACCAGCGCGCCGGAAAAGATATGCTGCAGCGGCGACGGATTGACATCGGGGCCGAGCAGCCACATCGGCGTGGACACGATGATGGTCGTGGCCAGCACCGCGACCGGCACGTGCCAGGAAATGACCCGGCGCCAGATCAGGTACAGGCCGCCCAACAGATAGAAATTGGCGATCCATTCCCAGCCGCGACCGCCAAAATCACCGAAGATCGGATTGGCGCGGATTTCGGTCACCATGCGATTCTCCGCAACGCCGGTGCGCAGTGCGTCCAGTGGCGTGGCCTGGCTGAGCGTGTCCCAGTTCAGGCTGGCCGGCAGCTGGCCGGTCAGGATGGCGCGCAGTGTTTCAGCCAAGCCCGGCAGGCCCGGTGACAACGAGCGCGGTGCCAGCCATTGCGAAAGATCGATCGGAAACGCGATGATCACGGCCGCCAGCCCGACCATGGTCGGATTGAACAGATTCGAGCCGAGACCGCCGTACAAATGCTTGGCGATGACAATCGCGAACAGCATGCCTGTAAGGCTGATCCACCAGGGTGCCAAGGGCGGCACACACAGCGCAAACAGCACGGCCGTGACGACGGCGCTGTAATCGCTGATGAACGGCTGCAGGGGCTTGCCGCGCAGTCTCAGCATGACCGCCTCGAAGGCCAGCGCAAAGCCGACCGCCAGCGCCAGCTGAAACAGAATGCCCCAGCCAAAAAACCAGCAGTGCGCGACGAGCGCGGGAATCAGCGCAAACAGCACCTGACGCATGATGCCGCCGACGGTGTTGATCGGCGGAAAATGCGGCGGGCCGGATAGCGTCAGCTGCATGAATCCGTATCCGGATGGTCGGACTGATCGGATGATGCGCCCTTGCGCTGACGGGCACGTTCGATGGCGGCCTGGACCTCGTCCATCGCAACCTTCGGCTGCTGCAGTTTCTGCTCGCGCTGTTCGCGCTTCTGGCGACGCTCGGCCCGGTCTTGTTCGATACGCTGCTCACGGGCCTCGAAGCGCGCCTTGGCGCGGCTGGCGCGTGCGTCCTCCATGCCCAGGACGCGAAGTTGGCCCTTGCCGTGGCGGTAGTAGTCAACCAACGGAATATGGCTGGGGCATACGTGCGCACAGCAGCCGCATTCAATGCAGTCGAACAGGTTGAGCCGGTCGGCCTGCTCGAACTGTTCGGCGCGCAGGTGCTTGAACAGGGTCTGCGGCAGCAGGCTGGCCGGACACACCCGCACGCATTCACCGCAGTTGATGCACGGCATTTCGGGCTGTTGGCGCTGCGTGTGTTCGCGACCCAGTGCCAGGACACAGTTACTGCCCTTGACGATCGGAATCTGATCCGAGGCCAGCGGCAGGCCCGACATCGGTCCACCCAGGATCAAACGATCCAGGTCGTCATCGACGCCGCCGGCTGCCGCCAGTAGCTCGGCGATTGGCGTGCCCAGCGGCACGACCAGGTTGCGCGGTTGATTGACCGCAGGGCCGCTGATCGTGACGATGCGCTCGATGATTGGCGTGCCTTCAACGATGCATTCGCAGGCGGCCGCCGCAGTGGCCACGTTCAGACAGACCAGGCCCAAATCCTGCGGCAGGCCATTGTGTGGCACCTCGTGGCCCGTCAGCACCTGGATCAACTGGCGCTCGCCGCCTTCCGGGTAGATCTTGCTGACCTGGATGACGCGGCACTTCTGATCGGGATCAACCTCGTCGAGCACCTGATCAAACGCGCGCTTGACGGCCCCCATCTGATCTTCAATGCCAATTACGATCTGCTCGACGCCCAGCGCATGGCCCAGGATCAAGCCGCCCTGGATGACCTGCTCGGGATGATTGCGCATCAGCATTTCATCGCAGGAGATGTACGGCTCGCATTCGGAGCCATTCAGTATCAGCGTGTGCAGCTTCGGCCATTGTCCGCGCAGCTTGGCCGCGGTCGGGAACATGGCGCCGCCGAGACCGGCCAGTCCGCCCGCGCGCAGGCGGTCAACAATTTCGGCACTGTCCAGGCTGTGCCAGTTCGGCTCGGGATTGCGCGAAATCCATTGTTCCTGACCGTCGCTGACCAGCACCAGGGTGGCTGCGAGTTGACCGGGAGGATAGCTGACCGGCCAGTCCCTCAGCCCCTCGATAGTGCCCGAAGTCGGCGCGTGGATCGGCACCGACCGGTCATTGCTGGAACGTGTCAGCGGCTGGCCTTTCTGGACCTGTTGTCCAACCTCAACCAGCAGCTCGCCGGTCGAGCCCTGATGCTGCTTCAGCGGCAGATAGAGCCGCTCGGGTGTGGGTAAACGCTCGAGCGGCCGCTCACAGGCCATCTTCTTGTGGTGGCGAAGCTTCAGACCGCCGGGGAAGCGGTACAGTCGCTGACCGATATCGCTGGCTTCGACTGGATTGGGGTGGCGTTCGGCGTCAGCCATGCGCGTGCAGCCGTTCTTGTTCGGTCGGCGCAGGCTTGACTTCGATTTGAATCGAATCCAGCGGCCACAGAAACGGCTGTGGCCGGTCGACCAGGTCGATGCAGTCGACCGGGCACGGCGGCAGACACAGTTCGCAGCCGGTGCAGTCGGCCTCGATGACGGTATGCATCAGCTTTGGCGCACCGATGATGGCATCGACCGGACAAGCCTGGATGCACAGCTTGCAGCCGATGCAGCGATCTTCATCAATCACGGCAACCTGCGGCGCCTTGTGTTCACCGTGGCTGGTGTCCAGTGGCTTGGGCTCGCGGTTCAGTAGCGCGGCCAACGCGTCCACCCCGGCCTGGCCGCCGGGCGGACACTGATTGATATCGGCTTCGCCCGCCGCAATCGCCTCGGCATACGGGCGACAGCCCGGATAATTGCACTGCGCGCATTGCGTCTGCGGCAGGATGGCGTTGATCTGCTCCACCACCGAGTCCTGATCCGGCCGCCAGCGCCGCGCACACAGCAACAGCACCAGCCCAATGCCCAGCAACAAACCCAGCACCACCAGCACAGCCACCAGCTCCGTCGTCAAGGACGTCATCGCAAGCCCATCATCAATCGTGACCAATCAAAACGTACCCAGCCACCCGTGTCAGCATCCACCTGCTTTGGGTGCTGATTTCGTTTATGTTTTTGACTTTGCTGAGCGTGTGAGCCGCCGAAGCGCGGAAATTCTGTCAGAAAAAGAGACGCCGCATGTCTGAGCGCAGCGAGTTCGGCGGCTCCTGACAGAATTGAGCACTGCAGGGAACCCAGCGCATAGCGCTGGGCGGTGAAGTCGCGGTATGCTTTTTGCATACTTTTTGGCTTCAAAAAGTATGGCGCAAAAGGCCGCGCAGCGGACGGCGCAACGGTTTTCAGCTTTGAATGTATGGCAAAAAACCCAATCATAATTTCGCAAACCCCGCAAAGCCCATAAACGCCAGCGCCATCAGGCCGGCCGTGATCAGGCCGATCGGTGCGCCGCGAAAGCTGGCCGGTACATCGGCCAGCTCGAGCCGTTCGCGCGCGGCGGCCAGCGCAATTAAAACACCGCCGAAGCCGAGCGCGGCGCCGAAGCCATACAATGCCGATTCCAGCAGGGAATGCTGCTCGCGCACGTTCAGCAGCGCCACGCCAAGCACCGCGCAGTTGCTGGTAATCAGCGGCAAATAGATGCCGAGCACGCGATACATCAGCGGTGCAGCGTGGCGCAGCATCAGTTCGGTCAACTGCACCAGGCCTGCAATGACCACAATAAACGCGACGATGCGCAGATACTCAAGCCCCAGTGGTGCCAGCACCCAGGTTGTCAACAGGTAACTGGCGACCGACGACAGCGTCAGCACAAATGCGGTTGCCATGGCCATGCCGGCCGCACCTTCCAGCCGGCTGGATACGCCCAGAAATGGGCATAGGCCAAGAAACTGGATCAGGACAAAGTTGTTGACCAGTGCAGCGCTAATGACAATAAGGGCCAGGTCCATACCGTCCTATGATAAGCCGGTCAGGTGCCGTCCAGAGCTACTTGACCCGCATGCCCGGTGTGGCGCCGCTGTCCGGTGACAGCAGAAACGGACCGTCGCCATCGCCGCTGGCGGCCAGCACCATGCCTTCAGACAAACCAAAGCGCATCTTGCGGGGCTTCAGGTTGGCCACCAGCACCGTTAATCGACCGACTAACTGGTCCGGCTCATAGGCACCGCGAATGCCGGCAAACACCTGGCGTTTCAAATCCGGATTGTCGTCGTTCAATCCGAGCGTCAGTTGGAGCAGCCGATCGGCGCCGTCAACCAGGCGGGCTTCGACAATGCGGGCCACGCGCAGATCGACCTTGCTGAAATCATCAATCGTGATTTCGTCTTCGAGGTTCAGCGTGTCGACGGGTGTTTCGTCCTGTTGGTTTTCAGGACCCGGTTCGGCGGCTTCCAGCGATTCGCGACTGGCGGCCAGTAGCGCCTCGATCTGTTTCGGGTCGACGCGCTGGCTCAGCGGCTTGAATGTGTTGATGGCATGGTTCAGCAGCGGCTGCTCCAGCCCGCCCCAGTGCTCCAGATCGGTCTGCAGCAGCTCACTTGCGCGACCTGCAATGTTCGGGATGACCGGTGCCAGCCAGGTGATCAACACTCGAAACAGGTTGATGGCCTGCGTGCACACCGCCAGCACGTCGGCTTCGCGGCCGTCCTCCCTGGCCATCTGCCAGGGCTTGTGCTCATCGACGTACTGGTTGGCGCGATCGGCCAGCGCCATGATCTGACGGATCGCGCTATTGTAATTGCGCTGCTCGAAATCATTGGCGATGGCCGGGGTGCGCTCGATGAACGTCTGATACAGCGCTGCGTCCGGCAGTGTGTCAGAAAGCCGGCCGTCGCCAAACTTGTGAATGAAGCCGCTGGCACGGCTCGCAATATTGACGAGCTTGCCGACCAGGTCGGCATTGACGCGCTGCGTGAAGTCATCGAAATTCAGGTCGATATCGGCCAGTCCGGAGCCCAGCTTGGCAGCCAGGTAATAGCGGAAGTCATCGGCCTGCAGATGGTCGAGCCAGCTGCGCGCGGTAATGAAGGTGCCGCGCGACTTCGACATCTTGGTGCCGTTGACGGTCAGGAAGCCGTGCGCGTGCACCGCGGTCGGCATCTTGAAGCCGGCGCCTTTCAGCATGGCCGGCCAGAACAAGCAGTGGAAGTAGATGATGTCCTTGCCGATGAAATGATGCATCTCGGCGCTGCTGTCGGGATTGACCCAGGCGTCGAAATTCAGGCCGTGTCGTTCGCAGTATTGCCTGAAGCTCGACAGATAGCCGACCGGCGCATCCATCCAGACGTAGAAGTATTGATTGTCCGTGCCCGGAATCTGGAAACCGAAGTAGGGCGCATCGCGCGTCACGTCCCAATCGCGCAGGCCCTGCTCGAACCATTCATCGAGCTTGTTCGCGACTTCGTCCTGCAGCGCACCCGAGCGCACCCACTGCTGCAGATCGTTGGTAAACGGCGCCAGCGTGACAAAATGGTGTTCGGTCTTTTTCGGAACCGGCGTGCTGCCGGACACCGCCGAAACCGGATCAATCAGTTCAGTCGGCTCGTACGTGGCACCACAGCGCTCGCAGGAATCGCCGTATTGATCGGTTGCGCCGCACTTCGGGCAGGTGCCGCGAATAAAACGATCCGGCAGAAACATGTTGCGCTCGGTGTCATACAGCTGTTCGATGGTCTTGCTGACCACATGGCCGCCTTCGTTCAAACGCTGCCAGAAAACCTCGACCAGTGCCTGGTTGTCTGCGCTGTGCGTCGACGAGAAATGGTCATACGACAGATGGAAATCGCGGAAGTCCTGCTGGTGTTCCTCGTGATACAGCGCAATCAGCTGTTCCGGCGTCATGCCCTTCTTTTCGGCATTCAGCATGATCGGCGTGCCGTGCGCATCATCGGCCCAGGCAAACACCACCTCGTGCCCCTGCGCACGCTGGAAGCGTACCCAGATGTCGGTTTGCACAAATTCCAGCATATGGCCCAGGTGAATCGAGCCATTGGCGTAAGGCAGAGCGGCGGTAACCAGCAGTTGTCTCGGCATAATCAGTTCATTGTTACTTAGATGCAGTTGCTTATTATCGCAAACCCGGGTGCATCACGATGCTGTGCCGCTGTCAGATCAACACAGCCTCATTACAATGATCGAAAACGCAGCGGATGACGTCGTGACAGCAAACCCTCTGGCAGATCAAGTCAAGCAGTCCTTACGCGAACTGGATGACCCGAACAGCAGTGCACCGCTCGGTGATGCCGTGCGCGGCGTGGCCGTGTCCGATGACAAGGCCGCGGTCGATATCGAACTGGGCTATCCGGCCGAAGGCTGGAAAGCATCGCTTGAAGGACTGGTGCGCCAGCATGTGCTCGGCTACGAGTCAATCGAGCAGGTCACCGTCGATATCACCAGCCGTATCCAGGCGCACGCCGTGCAGAACGGCCTGGCGCCGGTCGAGGGTGTTCGCAATATCATTGCCGTGGCCTCCGGTAAGGGCGGCGTCGGTAAGTCCACGCTGGCCGCCAACCTGGCGCTGGCGCTGCAGGCCGAGGGTGCGACCGTCGGCATTCTGGACGCCGATATCTACGGACCCAGCCAGCCACGCATGCTGGGCATGAAGGGCCGCCCCGGCACCACCGACAACCAGCGCATCCTGCCGATGCAGCAGCACGGCATTCAGTGCATGAGTATTGGCGTCCTTGTTGATACTGACCAGGCCATGATCTGGCGTGGCCCGATGGCCACCCAGGCATTGCAGCAGATGCTGACCGACACGCTTTGGCAGGATCTTGACTACCTGTTCATCGACCTGCCGCCCGGTACCGGTGATGTACAGCTGACGCTGGCCCAGCGTATACCGGTCGCCGGCAGCATCATCGTGACCACGCCGCAGGATGTTGCCCTCGACGACGTGCGCCGGGCGGTATCGATGTTTCGCAAGGTCAACGTGCCGGTCCTCGGCATCGTTGAAAACATGAGCACGCACGTGTGCAGCAACTGCGGCCACGAGGAAGCCATCTTCGGCCAGGGCGGCGGCCAACGCATCGCCAGCGAAATGGGCCTGAGCCTGCTCGGCCAAGTGCCGCTGAATGCGGACATTGGCACGTCGACGGACCAGGGCGTGCCAACGGTGGCGGCGGATCCGGAGCATCCCGTGTCAATAAGATTTCGGGAGATTGCGCGGGCGGCCAGTGCGCGGTTGGCAAGGCAGCAGTTGAATACGAAGATTCGCATGCCGAAGATTTCTATTAC
>CAKZPB010000049.1 GCA_937138395.1 uncultured Pseudomonadota bacterium | reverse complement strand
TTATGAATAGCTGTGTTTTCTATCAATATCGAGGTTCACCGATAGGAGTATCACCGACAGGCGAATTTCGCTACCAACAGCACCCAGAATCTCGCAATCAATGTGATTGGCCAAAATAAGGAACAAGACAACGCGCGGGTTCCACCATTGGTTTCGAACCAGATCGGGTATCGTTATGCCTGCACCGCGAGGGCTGTATTGACCAGCCTGGTCTAGATCAATCGTAAGGAGAACCCATGCAAACCACCGATTTCGTAGCAACCCTTTTTGACGAAAAGACCAACCCCGATAAGGTCACCGTGGCCTTCACCATGGCCCTGAAGGCCGTCAGCAAAGGATATTCAGCAACCGTTATTCTGATGTCCAAGGGTGTCCACATGGGCCGTCCCGGCTACCCCGACGACATGGATATCGGCGCGCCGTTCCGGCCCGTGCCGGACTTGATGAAAGACTACCTGGAGCATGGCGGACAAGTAGTAGTGTGTAAGTCGTGCATGGAACACGGCGGCCTGAGCGCCGAGCAGATCGACCCGCGTTTCGAGATCATTACCGCAGACGATGTCATCGACCTGGTCATGCACGCCAAAGGCAACCTGCAAATCACCTGATTGCCAGGCATTACATCAGATCATCGTCATCCCGCGGCTGGCAAAGACGGGACCGGAACTTCCAATTCAACGCGCCTTGTCATTCCGGGGCCGGCACCGCCGGAACTCGGAATCTTGTTTGAACTTCACTTGCTCGGATAAAGTATTTTGTAGGAGCCTGCTTGCAGGCGAATTCGATCCGGGTTCCAAACGGTTCGCCTGCAAGCAGGCTCCTACGGTGAAGGTCGTAAATTGTGATAGGCGAAGCGCATCATTCCAGGCCGACATCGCCGGAACCCAATATCTAGTGTTGGTTAAAAGCCAAGGGAATACCCGCTGAGGAAACAACGGTGAACAATGCGAGCGGGCAGAAAAACCAAACGAGCATCGGATCGATTGGCCCGTGAATCAAACCGGCCCGTGGCGGGCCGGTTCGCAAATCGAGCAATCAGCTGGTGCGGCGCGCCATGACACGCATGCCGAAGAAGAGCATGACACCAAGCAACAGTGCCAGGCCGAGTCCAGTCATCGTCGGCACCGGCTGCGATTCCGGCACACCGGCCGGGCGGAAGCTGGTCAACAACAGCGACTCGCCGCCACCCACGCTAATCTCAAAGAAAAACACGCCGTTCGGCGGTGAAGCCCCACCTTCGGTTGGTAGCTCAGGATTGTCATAGCGATCGTCTCTGCCATTGCCTCCGCCGGCGAAGATGTTGAAATCACCACCGTCTCCCAGGCTCGGCGGACCCCAGGGGTTACCATCTGTCGGCTGGCCGACCAACTCGATATCGAAGTCCAGCGTTCCGCCGTTGGTATCAAGAATGATCTCGTCATAATCATCGATGGTCCACGTGCCGTCGCCGGACGCAGAACCGGTGACGGTGATGCCAAAATCCAGCACGGTCGGATCAGGCAGTTCCCAGATATTGAATCCCGGATTAATGATGAGATTTCGGTCCAGAACGATAAAGCCGCTGGCCGTTGCACCCGTGGTCGAGCTGGCCCATTCGAGCGTGTAGGTGGTCGGGTCCGGATCACCAGCATGTGCATGGCCGATCATTGCAGCGAGCAACAGGCCCGCGAAAAGACGTAGTTTCATTGAATCTCCCTCACTTGATATATAAACGCACACAGCATACCCGATTTCGGCTTTCGAGCGCCCGATCGGATGTCCTGGGTGGATCTGGGCACATGTTCCTACAACCATCACCGCAACACATTCGGCTCCAGTATCGCAAAAGGTCTGTTGGGTTTTTGGATTCGCTATGTGCTTATCGCCGCAGGTCGATCACGGTCTTCAGCACGACCAGCACGAACAGCAGCGGAACCAGGTGCTGAACCTCCAGGACCGCCATGATCGCGGCGCCGAACAGTACGGCCAGGTTTCGCTTTCTTTGGGCCTGATCGAGAACCCTTCAGTCAGTTGCGCCGAGGTTGGCTGTGTGCTGCAGACACTGAAAGACCAGGTACCGGCGATCCGAGCGGAAACCGTGCCAGCGCAACGCAGCCAGCGCGAGCGAATGGGCCGCGTTGTAGGCCAGGTCGAACTGACTTTCCAGGCTCAGTTCACGCCGCTGAGCATCTCG
>CAKZPB010000048.1 GCA_937138395.1 uncultured Pseudomonadota bacterium | reverse complement strand
CCTTCCGGCCTGGCGATCCATCTGGATGATCCGACACTGGCCGCGGTGTTGCTGCCTCGATCCGGACTGGGACACAAGCACGGTCTGGTGCTGGGCAATCTGGTCGGATTGATTGATAGCGATTATCAGGGCCCGTTGAAGATATCCTGCTGGAATCGCGGCCAGCAAAGCATTACCATCGAGCCGGGCCAGCGCATTGCGCAACTGGTCATTGTGCCGGTGGTTCAGGTTACACTCAGACCGGTACATTCATTCGAGCCGTCGGAAAGGGCCGAGGGCGGGTTTGGCCATACCGGCAGCCAATGACAAAGGGAGCATGAGGTAGATTGGGGAACCGTTTCATGGATCGCTTCAAACCCACATCCGCTATTTCCGTTCCGCGCCTGCTCGGCCTGTTGGCCGTGGCGCTGGGCGCGCTGCTGTTGATTCTGAGCGCATATCTGGCCTGGAACAGCATCCAGGCGCGCTTGGCACTACAGCAGGCCGAAGAACGGGTGCAGGCTGAATCCAGCGCGCTGGCCGAGCGTCTGGCTCGTGTTCAGCAAGCGCTGACTCGACCGGAAGTCATCGAACTGGCCTGGCGACAACTGGACGGCACGAACGACCAGGAAGCATTGCTGAACAGATTGTCCAATCGCGGCGTCCGCAATGTATTGAACGTCGTGGTGGCGCCGGAACCGATTGAGGCCACTGACCTGAGTCGCCTGCCGGGCAGCGGCTTTGCCGCGCTGAATATGCTGGTGACTGCCCGCGATCAGGGTGCCGCGCCCGCGCAGGTGCATTTCGCAGGCTCACCGGATGAATACATTGCCTTCAGTCAACGAATCGAACGGCCTGAAGTCGATTCCGCAGAAGCGGCTGATGTCGAGGGTGCCGGCGATGAACCCGGGCCCGAAGCAGCCGAACCCAGTGATTTTCTGCAGCGCGACTTTATAGAATCACCCGTCGCGGTGATATTTATCGGCTTGCCGGTCAGCGTGGTTGCAAACCAACTATCGCTACCCGCAGGTATCGACGGCATTTCACTGGTTCAAACCGGCCGCGAGCGTTCGTTCAACCTCCGTTCGCTGGGCCGTGGCTTGCCAACCGATCCGCTATCCATTCCCGTTGATGGCTCTCTGTTCGAACTGCAGTGGTACAAATCGACGGTCATTGGCCCACTGAGTAATTTCCAGCTTGGCGCATTCATCCTGGTTGGCCTGCTGCTGATTGCGCTCGGCGTTACGATGCAGCGACGCGTAGCCGTTCAAAGTGGTGAAGCGAAACCCAAACGCAAACCGAAAAAAGCCAGGGCTGCAGCTTCGGGCAGCAGGCCGAAACAGACCGAGTCGGCCAAAGCCGAACTGAAGCCTGCCGCAACGACGCCTGAACCAGACGGGCAGGACGATCTGGATCTTCCCGATATCGAACCTGCCGCGACAGCCGACGATGATGACCTTCTGCCAGATGGTGAAGCCAGACGCGGCAACCGCAAGCAGCAGGTGCTGGACGCACCCGAACTGGTCGATAGCGAAGACAATTTTGACCCCGATGCGCCGGAAGATGATCCAGGATTGGTCCGGATGCTGCGCTCGCTGGTCGAAGATGACCAGCCTGAAACGTCATCGAGCAAAAGCGCCCCTCGACATAAGCCCAGTGCTGAATTGAGCATCCCGATTCCGGATATTTTCCGCGCGTACGATATTCGCGGCGTCGTCGGTGAAACGCTGGATAAAGCCAAGGCCTACGCCATCGGGCGCGCGATCGGCTCCGAGGCTGTTGACCGTGACCTGTCGCAAATCGCCATTGCCCGGGATGGTCGTCTTTCAGGCGCCGAATTACTGGCCGCAACCAGCCAGGGCCTGGTTGACTGCGGGCTGGAAGTGTTCGATGTCGGCGCAGTACCAACGCCGGTGCTGTACTTTGCGGCCAATCAGCTCAGCGGCGGGTCTGGAGTCATGATCACCGGTAGCCACAATCCGCCCGACTACAACGGCTTCAAGATCATGCTGGGCGGAGAAACACTGTCCGGCGAACAGATTTCATCGCTGCACACTCGACTGACGGATAAAAAGCTGCATTCGGGTGAAGGCGAAATCAGCACTCCGCAAATCAAGGTGCAGTACATCGAGCGCGTCTCGACCGACATCAAGTTGAAGCGCAGGCTGAAAGTTGTGGCCGACTGCGGCAACGGCATTGCCGGCAACACGGCGCCACGACTACTCAGCGCGATTGGCGCCGACGTGATCCCGCTGTACGCCGAAGTGGACGGTACGTTTCCGAATCATCATCCTGACCCCGGCGACCCCACGACACTTGAAGACTTGAAGCTGTGTGTGCGCAACTTCAATGCAGACCTCGGCGTGGCCTTCGACGGCGACGGCGACCGTCTCGGAGTGGTTACCTCGAGCGGCGAAATTATCTACCCCGACCGCTTGATGATGCTGTTTGCCCGCGACGTGTTATCCAGAAACGAAGGGGCGCCGATTATCTTCGACGTCAAGTGCTCGGGATTGCTCGGCGACGTGATCGAGCAGGCCGGCGGCAAGGCCATCATGGCGCGCACCGGGCATTCGTTTATCAAGCAGCGGCTGAAGTCCGAGCAGGCACCATTGGCGGGCGAAATGAGCGGTCATTTCTTCTTCGGCGAGCGCTGGTACGGGTTTGACGACGGCATGTATGCTGCCGCCCGATTGCTCGAAATACTGGCCAATGACGATCGAGCGATTGGCCAGATTCTAGCCGAGCTGCCGAAAGCCGAAAGTACGCCTGAGCTCAAGGTCGAAATGCAGGAGGGGCAACCGCATGCCTTCATCGAGACCTTCACCAAGAACGCCGAATTCGAGGACGCCGAGATCGTCACCATCGATGGCCTGCGTGCCGACTTTGAGGACGGCTGGGGCCTGGTCCGCGCCTCGAACACGACGCCGGTGCTGGTCATTCGTTTCGAAGGGCGTGATATGGAAGCACTGCGTCGAATCCAGGGCGTATTCCGTGAACAGATCCTTGCGGTCAACCCCGACTTGAAGCTGCCATTCTAAACAAGCTCCGCCTAGTATGCGTGCTTCCTGAACAACGGCTCCAGGCTATGATTCCAATCATTTTCGTACAGCTCCAGTAGACGGTCAGCCGGTGATCGCCCAGACTCGGCGATCCGTTGCAGCGGGCTCAGAAAGCCGCTCTCATCGTCGCCCGCCGCATTCAGCTGATTGCGCTCGGCCAGGCCCTGATGGGCAAGTTCGAGTAGTGTTCGGGCAATGTCCAGCACAGACTGGCCGGCAATTTCAGCCCGCAAGCCGCGTTTTGCTACATCAGCCAACAGCGCTGCACGATCATCAGCGCTCCAGTCGGCAATGATCTGCAGGCAGGCATCCAGGCTGGACTGGCTGTAGAGCAACCCGACCCAGAACGCAGGCAGGGCACACAATCGCTTCCAGGGGCCGCCATCGGCGCCACGCATTTCGAGGAACTGCTTCAAACGCACCTCCGGGAAGGCTGTCGTCAGATGATCCTCCCAATCACCCATGTGCGGATGCTCATTGGGGAGCGCCGGCAGCTGGCCGCGCATGAAGTCGCGGAACGACTGCCCAGCGGCATCGATGTAGCGACCTTCCCGTCGAACGAAATACATCGGAATATCCAGAACCCAATCGACATAACGCTCAAACCCGAATCCGGACTCGAACACGAACGGCAACTGCCCGGTTCGATCGGGGTCGGTATCCGTCCAGACATGACTGCGCGTACTGATATAACCCGAAGGCTTGCCTTCCAGAAACGGCGAGTTGGCGAACAGTGCCGTGGCAATCGGCTGCAGGGCCAACGAAACGCGGAACTTGTCAATCATGTCGGCTTCGTCTGAAAAATCCAGATTGACCTGGACAGTGCAGGTCCGTTTCATCATATCCAGGCCGAGACTGCCGACCTTCGGCATCCAGCTGCGCATGATTTCATAGCGGGCTTTCGGCATCCAGGCGATATCGCTGCGCGCTGCGGTCGGATGAAAGCCGATGCCAAGAAAGCCAATCTGCATTTCCTGTGCAATGGACCGGACTTCATCCAGGTGCTGATTGACTTCATTGCAGGTCTGATGAAGGTTGTCGAGCAGCGCCCCCGAAAGCTCGAATTGGCCGCCTGGCTCCAGCGTGATCGAGCAGCCATCCCGCTTCAGGGCGATCAGGCGATCCTGCTCATATTCTGGCTGCCACTGATACCGCCTGGCCAGTTCGCGCAGCAGCTGTTCGATACCCTGCGGGCCTTCAAATCGAAGCGGCTCGAGCGTATCCAGGCGAAAGCCGAACTTTTCATGTTCAGTGCCCATTTTCCACTGATCACGCGGGCGGCACCCGGCAGCCAGATGATCGACCAACTGCTGCACGTGTTCAATCGGCACCGGCGGTGCTGGTGTACTGGTATTGTTTGAGTGGTTTTCTGGCATCGTTTTCCTGACACTAGTTCATCGTTGTACGTGCTGCATGACGCTGATGCCACCGGCTATAGGATCTGCCCGCTCCGGGGGGCTATACGATCTCCTCGCGCCAGATGGAACCACGCACACGCAAGTATCGTCGATCTGGACAGATCATATACGGCCAACGTATCGCATTTCTGAATTCAGTCAGCGTAGACTACGACCATGCATCGACGAGCGCAACGGCGTATATCCAGTCAGACCGTGCGATGGCTGGGGTTGATCGTCGTCCTGACGATGGCGCTGGCTGCTACGGCATCCGATCGCACCATTCATCGCGGCCTTGGGCCCGAACCGGATTCGCTGGAGATCCATCAAGCTCAGGGACTGTCTGCATTCAACGTGCTGCGTGATATCCACGAAGGCTTGTTGACCCGTGACAGCAGCGGACAACCCGTCGCCGGGATTGCGCTCGAGTGGCACTCGGACCAGCAGCAACGGGTGTGGACCTTTCGACTGGACCCGGAGGCCCGCTGGTCTGATGGCAGCGTCATCACTGCCGACGATTTCGTCCGAGGGTGGTCACTGGCGCTCGATCCGGCCCGCGCCTCGCCAACCGCTCACTGGCTGGATCCAATCGAATCGTTTCGTGCGCTAGAACCGCATGTGTTCGAGGTGCAGCTGAACATCGATACGCCCTGGTTTCAGGAGCTGCTGACGCTGCCGGTCACATTTCCAATGGCTGAACATCCGGAACTATCCAGCGGCCCCTTCATGCTCGAACAGCGCGTTCCGGGCTCACAAATTCAACTGCTTGCCAATCCGTTCTTTCGACAAGCCGATCAGGTCTGGCCTGATCAGATCATCTGGCATGTTACTGAAGACCCAGGCGCTGAACTGTCGCGCTTCCGGGCAGGAGAACTGCACATCACCGAGAGCGTCCCACCCGGCCGCTATCGCTGGTTACGGCAACAACTCGGCCAGCAACTCCGGGTTTCGCCCTATCTGGGCAGTTTTTTTCTGGGATTCAATCTTTCACAGCCGCCGTTTGCAGACAATCTCGAGCTACGCCAGGCCTTGTCACTGGCCATCGACCGCAGGCTGTTGGTTGAGCGTGTACTCGGCAGCGGTGAACTCCCTGCATGGCGCCTGATTCCGCCTGGCTTGAGCGGCTGGCCGCAATCCATCGAAGCCGCGCACGCCAATAACGATCAAGCCAGAATCGAACGATCACGACGCTTGTATCAGCAGGCCGGCTACAGCGCAGAACGCCCTCTTGAAGTCGAGCTCCGCTTCAACACGTCGCTGTCCCACCGCCGGCTGGCCGTCGCAGTAGCGGCCATGTGGAAACAGCATCTCGGTGTGCGCACGCGCCTGGTCAACGAAGAGTGGAAAGTTTTTGTGACCAATCGTCGTCAAGGCCGGATCACGCAAATCATGCGCGGCGGATGGATCGCCGACTGGTCGGATGCCGGCAACTTCCTGCAGCTATTCGAATCGGACAGCCCGCTGAACTATACCTTTTTCAGTGATCCAGAATTCGATCGCCTGCTCGTTCAAGCCAGCCAGGCAAGCTCGGCACAGCGTCAATCGTTACTGTATGAGGCAGAGCAGCGCCTACTTGATCAACAGGCGATTATTCCGCTGTACTACTATGTGTCTCGTCACCTGGTTCATCCCGACGTGCAGGGGTTCGCAGATAATCCGATGGACATTCATCTATCTCGCTGGCTGAGCCTGGCCGACCGGACTGACCAGAACCAATGAGCCTGCGACCCAAACTGAATGCTGTCTGGCTGACGGGGCTTTGCCTGATACTAACCGCCTGTCGGTCCGGCGAGCCGGACACCTCCGTACCCTCTGAAATCCAGCTTGCCCGACCGGTGGATGTCATCCTGACCGACCAGGGCCGCCCGGCCCCATCCATATTGGCTGAACAGCAGGTCCTGCATCGCGGCAACAGCGAGGAACCTCAAACCCTGGACCCGCACCTGGCCAGTGGCGTACCGACCGCCAACATCTTGAGAGATTTATTCGAAGGCCTGACTACCACCCGTCCGGACGGGGAAATCGTACCGGGCGCTGCAGGTCGATGGAACGTCAGTCGTGATGGCATTACCTACACCTTCTATCTTCGCCCGGAAGGGCGCTGGTCCAACGGCGAACCACTGACAGCCGGGGATTTTGTATTCAGCTTTCGTCGCGCTGTCAGCCCCGCTACAGCCGCAGCCTATGGTCGGATGCTGGTGCCGATCCTGAACGCCCCTGCCATTCTGAGCGGACAATTGCCACCCGATCAGCTCGGCGTCGAGGCCCTGAACGAACTGACCGTACAAATCACGCTATCGGATCCAACGCCATATTTCCTGGGCCTGCTGACGCATGCCACCACGTACCCGGTGTACCGTCCAGCCATCGAAGCGCACGGTGATTCGCACGTCCGGCCCGGCAATCTGGTATCCAACGGCGCTTATCGGCTGCGCGATTGGCTGCCTCGATCCCAGATTGTGCTGGAACGTAACCCGCACTTTCATTCCGATGACCAGACCATCATCAACGAGGTCTTTTACTATCCCATCGAAGACGAAAACACCGAATTCCAGCGCTTTCGCTCCAACGGACTTCACTGGACCCATGAAGTGCCCAGCAATCAGTTTCGCTGGCTTGAATCCAATCTCAGTGATGCGCTGTTGATCTCGCCGTGGTTCGGCACGTATTTTTTCAGTTTCAACTTGACCCGCGCGCCCTTCATCGACAATCTCGAGTTACGTCAAGCGCTGAACTTAGCCGTCGATCGCAGCATATTGACAGAAAAAGTGAGCCAGTTTGGCGAAATTCCTACTTTTACACTGATTCCACCGGGGACACCCGACTACCCCTCGCCGATTCCGGAAGCCGCCGACTGGACGCAGGCCGAACGTCAGCAACGGGCGCTTGAGCTGTATCAGGCTGCAGGCTATTCGCTTGAACAACCGCTGGAAGTCGAACTTCGCTACAACACGTCGGAAAATCATCGCAAGCTGGCCGTTTCGGTCGCTGCGATGTGGAAACAAGTGCTTGGCGTGCGCACCCGGCTGGTCAATGAAGAATTTCGCGTGTTTTTGCAGAACCGGGCGCTTCGCCGCAACACCGAGGTGTTCCGAGCCGGCTGGATCGGTGACTATCAGGATCCGTTCACGTTCCTGGAGCTGTTTCATTCCGAGCATGGGCGAAATGATGCCGGCTATAACAATCCACGCTATGACCGAATATTGAACCAGATCTCGACCGAACGCATTCCGGCTCGTCGCCGGAATCTCATGGTTGAGGCCGAGCGCATGCTGCTGGCCGATCAGGTGGTACTGCCGATCTACGTGTACGTGACCAAGCGCCTGATCGACCCGACCCTGAAAGGCTGGCAGCCCAACATCATGGACTTTCATCCAAGCCGCTATCTGTTTTTTGTTCGCACGCAGTCGGACACTTCAAGCCCTGTGCCCGGTGCAGATTCTGACCAACCAGGTGCTGACAGCGCTGGCGCCGAGATCGGCCAAGAAACCGTGAATCCTTCATGAGCGACTCGATCAGCCTCCTTCGATGCCACAGTACCGGTACCATTCCGGCATGACCTGCGCATTGACCATCGAGCTGGCCAGGCGGTTGGAATGCTGAATTACTCCCTTAAGCGGTTGGCGTCGGCCATCCCGACACTGTTGCTGCTGATCACGGTGGCTTTTTTCCTGATTCGGATTGCCCCCGGGGGACCGTTTGACGCTGAAAAGGCGCTTCCGGAAGATATCAAGGCCAACCTGGAAGCCAAGTATCAGCTCGATCAACCGCTGATTATTCAGTACGTTCGCTACCTCTGGCAAATCGTGCAACTGGACCTCGGCCCATCGTTCCACTATCGCGACTGGACCGTCAACGAGCTGATTGCTCAGGGCGCGCCCGTGTCATTCACGCTGGGTGCGCTGGCCTTGGTGTTGGCCTTCACACTGGGCACTGCGCTTGGCGCATGGGCGGCCCTGAAACAGAACTCGGTAGCCGATTATTCGACGATGTCGGTCGCGATGATCGGCATCTCGATTCCCAATTTTGTCGTCGCACCATTGCTGGTCCTGGTATTTGCCGTCACCCTTGGCTGGCTGCCTGCCGGTGGCTGGTCGTATTCGTTTTCCCACCTGCTGCTGCCGACCATTGCGCTGGCCCTTCCGATGGTCGCCTATATCGCCCGCATTACGCGCGGCTCGATGATTGAAGTGCTCCATTCCGGCTTCATTCGCACCGCTCGGGCCAAGGGCCTGCCTGAACGCGAAGTCATTGTTCAACACGCGCTCAAACCTGCGCTGTTGCCGGTCATTTCGTACATGGGCCCGGCCGCAGCCGGTATTCTGACTGGGTCGGTGGTCATTGAGCGTATCTTTACAATTCCCGGGATTGGCAGCCATTTCGTCCAGGGCGCACTGAATCGGGACTACACCTTGGTCATGGGGGTCGTGATTTTTTACGGTGTACTGATCATCGTCATGAATTTTCTGGTCGACCTCTTGTATGCCTGGTTGGATCCAAGGATTCGATATGACTAGGTTTTTTGATTTTGTTGATTTAAAGCCAACGTCATTTCACTGCCTAACAGTGCTGATCGCCGATGTTGAGTGAAAACAAATTCAAAACCGTTCCGCCGCTTGCTGCGCAAGCTGATGCGGCTTCCTTTTTATGGCCAAAAAGTAAGCAAAAAGCCCACCGCGACTTCCCCGCCCAGCGCTTCGCGCTGGGTCTCTTCCGGTGCTCACTTCAGACAGGTGCCGCCGAACTCGCTTCGCTCAGACATGCGGCGTCACTGCATCTGTCTGAAGCTCCGCTCCTCAGCGGCTCACACGCTCACCAAAGTCAAAAGCAAAAAGCGCAGTCTCAATTTAGGACCGTGCTTGCAGGCAGATGGTTTTTGAGGCAAAACACTATTCAAAAGCTTGTGTTACAAGCACTCTCCCTAGGCAACCATCGAAATGTGTTTTTGCCTTTGACTTTAATGAGCCTGGTAGCCGCCGAGAAGCGCAGAGTCAGGTGGAATCAGGTGCAAAGGTGTCTGAGCGTAAGCGAGTTCTTTGCGCCCCGCCTGAGTCGAGCATCGCAGGGCATCCAGCGCACAGCGCTGGACGGCGGACTTGGCGATAGCGTTTTTGCTTACTTTTTTCGCGAAAAAAGTAAGGCGCATCAGCCCGCGCAGCGGGCGGCGCAATTGATTTTGCCCTTTCCAAGCCTGATCGCGGCAGATCAAAAGCGATGAATCAATCCACCCAAGACCTGTTCGAACAGGCCCTCGACCGCCGCGAAGTCAAGGGCCGGTCGCTGTACGTGGACGCCTGGCACCGTTTGCGCCGTAACAAGGCAGCACTGACCGGAATGGCGCTGCTGTTGATCATTGTTTTGCTGGTCATTATCGGGCCGATGCTGAACCCTTGGGACCATGAAATTCCGGACTGGGATCATTATTCGACCCCACCCTCACTGGACACCGGACACCTGATGGGCACTGACGCACTGGGGCGGGATCTGTTCGAACGCGTCATGGTGGGCGGTCGGGTATCACTGCTGGTCGGGCTGATCGCAACGCTGGTGTCGCTTTTGATCGGGGTCACCTATGGTGCTGTTGCCGGATACCTGGGCGGTCGCATCGATAACATCATGATGCGGGCCGTGGATGCAATTTATGCGCTGCCGTTCATGTTTTTTGTCATCCTGTTGATGGTCGTTTTCGGCCGCAATATTTTTCTTATTTTTGTGGCTATTGGTGCTGTGAACTGGCTGGATATGGCACGGATTGTGCGCGGTCAGACCTTGAGCCTGAAGAACAAGGACTTTATCGAGGCCGCCCGCGCGAGTGGCGCGAGTGAGCGATCCATAGTGCTTCGCCACATCATTCCAAATCTGCTGGGTGTCGTGGTTGTATATGTTTCATTGACCATCCCGCAGGTGATACTGGTTGAGTCGTTTCTGAGCTTTCTTGGCCTGGGCGTCCAGGAGCCTTTGACTTCCTGGGGGGCACTGGTCAACGAGGGGGCCCAGGAACTCGAGACCGCGCCCTGGTCTTTGCTGTTCCCAGCATTGTTTCTGGCCATCACGTTGTTTGCCTTCAACTTCATCGGCGATGGGCTGCGTGATGCACTGGATCCGAGAGATCGCTAAGAAATCATGAATACACTTTTCCGCAACGTGCTAACAGCGTCAGGCAGTGCTCCAAATCGTCATGTGCTGAAAAATACATTCCGGTTTCTCAGCGCTGACTGCCACTCGTATCAAGTTGCGCATCACGATTCTTCAAGGCTTCCTGGCCGCTCAGGTTGGGCCGGCTGATGGCCCTGCTTGAAGTCCGCGACCTGGTAGTAGCCTTCGATACGCCCGAGGGCGAAGTGCATGCGGTCAATGGTCTGAGTTTCGACCTGGAGCCGGGCCAGACGCTGGGTGTAGTCGGGGAGTCGGGCTCCGGCAAGACCCAGACTGCGATGGCCATGATGGGGCTGCTGGCCGAGAACGGCCGTGCCTCCGGCTCTGTCCGCTTCCGGGGCCAGGAACTACTCGGCATGTCGACGCAGGAATTGTCTCGAATTCGCGGATCGAGTATTTCGATGATCTTTCAGGACCCGATCAGTTCGCTGAACCCCTACATGACCATCGGCGATCAGTTGATCGAAGTACTCACGCATCATCGGAATCTGAAGCGAAAAGCCGCGCGCCAGCGCGCTGAGGAAATGCTGCACCAGGTCCAGATCAGCGATCCGGCGCAACGCATGCGCCAGTTTCCGCATGAGCTTTCCGGCGGCATGTGTCAACGCGTCATGATCGCGATGGGCCTGCTTTGTCAGCCGGACATTCTGATTGCCGATGAACCGACCACGGCGCTGGACGTGACGGTGCAATCACAAATCAATCTGCTGATGGACGAGTTATCCGAGCAGTCGTCCACTGCGATCATGTTGATCACGCATGATCTAGGCGTCATTGCAGGTCTGTGTAATCAAGTGCTGGTCATGTATGCCGGAGAACTAATGGAATTTGCCGATATCGATCCATTGTTCTCATCGCCGGCTCATCCGTACACCGAAGGGCTATTGAAATCGGTACCACGGCTCGATCAGATCGACTCCGGCATTCTCAGCGCTATTCCGGGCAATCCACCGGACCTGTTGAGCCTGCCGGTCGGGTGCCCGTTCCGCGCGCGCTGCAGCTATGCCTTTGATCAATGCTCGGCACACCCGTCACTGCGTGAAACAGAACCGGACCGATGGACTCGATGCCATCTGGACACATTGCCGAAACCAACTGAAAACAAGGCGGACTGATGGTGTCTTCGTTGCTGAAAATCGATGACCTGAGAGTCCACTTTGAAATCAAGACGGGCGCGCGTTGGTTCAAACCCGAAACAGAAATTGTACGTGCCGTCGACGGCATCAGTTTCTCACTGAAGGCTGCGGAGACGCTGGGTATCGTTGGCGAATCGGGCTGCGGCAAATCGACACTGGCGCGGGCCATTCTCGGCCTGGTGCGCCCGACCGGTGGTCGCATTGTCTGGATGGGTGAATCACTGCATGACCTGACGGAAGATCAAATGCGCGGCAAGCGCAAGGAGCTGCAGATGATCTTCCAGGACCCACTCGGCTCACTGGATCCGCGCATGACCGTAGGCCAGATCGTGGGCGAGCCATTGAAGAATTTTTTTCCATCAATGTCCCGGCTGCAGATTCGCGAGCGCGTTGCCGGAATGCTGAAAATGGTTGGTCTGCTGCCGGAGCAGATCAATCGCTATCCACATGAATTTTCCGGCGGCCAGTGCCAGCGCATCGGAATTGCACGTGCGCTGATCGTCAATCCCCGTCTGGTGGTCTGCGATGAGCCGGTCAGCGCACTGGACGTATCAATTCAGGCCCAAATCATTAATCTACTCAAGGACTTGCAGAAAAAGCTGCGGTTATCACTAATCTTTATTGCACATGATCTCTCGGTCGTTCGTCATGTTTCAGACCGGGTGCTGATCATGTATCTGGGCAAGATCATGGAACTGGCGGATCGAGACACCATCTATCACCATCCCAGACATCCGTATACGCGCGCGCTGATCCAATCGGTACCAATACCCGACCCAGAGGCAGAACGGCTTCGCACGCGCACTACACTGGGCGGCGAACTACCGTCGCCGGCCAACCCGCCCTCGGGCTGTGTATTCCGAACGCGCTGCCCACATGCGATTGATGCTTGTGCCAAGCAGGTTCCCGCCCTGGAGGCAGTCAGCAACGAAGATGAAGAAAACAGCGGTCGCCATCAAGTCGCGTGCATACGACAGCAGGAATTGAACAACTGATCTTCAGCGAACGGAGCCGAGACTGCCGGAGCATGTCTATTGAGCCCATGGCACCGGCTGGAGGCCGGCGCACAGCATTCGCTGAAGCGACGAGCCCTTACGTCGGACTAGGCGTATTGTTTGACTTTTGCCTCGGTGCTGCAGAGACTGTCCAGGCCGTGGCAACTGCCAGCAACAAAAGGCCGACCGCTCCTATGCCGGCCAGCGCAAGCGCCGGCAAGTTGGTGTACAGCAGCATGACCATCCAGAACAGCGTGACCAACACAATCAGTGCAGTCAGCACAATGGATCGAGTGCGAATCTTGCTCAAACCCGAATTCATGTTTTTTTCCACTTCGTCAACTCCCGATATTGAAAATAACGTCCGGTCTGAAACAGGCGATGTGATTCAGATGATGCATTAATTTAAAGTAACGCCAAACAGTTGTCAAAAAAACCCGGGGCTCTTTTGCCGATCAACCGGCATGATTCTTCAGCCAATACGCGATGCAGGCTTATGACTTGCCATCAAGCGGATCGAACCGTCGCGCTGACCAATGCCGAATGATCAACCTAGCGCCCAGCAGCAGTAATGGCAACAGGGCCAGCGCAGCGCTCATGGCCCAGAACAATTGCGACGGGCTTGGCCCTGCTTGAGAGCCGTCTCCGGGCTGAAAGGTCATCGACGCATTGCCAGACAGGCCAACGCCCAGCGGGAACCACAGCAACGAAAGCCCAATTCCAATGGTCTGGAGACGCGCAACCAGCGCTTCCGCCGAAGACGGACCCTTTCTTGATGCTGGAATGCTGATGCTGGCAGCCCAGGCCCATGCCGTGAACCCGATGGCCGTCATCAAGCTACCTGCAGGCACATAGGGACTGGTGAGCAGCGGTTGGACCAGGATGGAATGGCCCCCGAGCAACAACATTGCAACCACAGCCACGATCAACCACCCCAACAACAGCGCGAACCAACGCATTCTGGTCATTCTGAAACCTCTGTTTTGATCCCACCGTTCAGTGTATTGTTGATTGATTCCGTCCTGGACGAAGTCAAGCCGCGACTTTATGACCGCTACGATGAACGTAAACGCTTCTGAACTCCCTGACTTGAGAAATATCGGCCCGACCTTGGCCGCAAGGCTTGAACAGATAGGCCTATATACTCGCGCCGACATGGCCGCAATGGGTTCGACTGTAATCTATCGTCGATTGTCCGAGCAATACGCTGATCGACAGCTTCCAGTCTGTTACTACCTCTATTCCATCGAAGGCGCGCTGCAGAATCGCCATTGGAATGATTTTTCAGAACAGGAAAAAGCACAACTACGGAAATCTGCCGGGCTTCGTTAACGACAAGTTGTTAACGACAAGTTTCAGCCTCAATTATTCGATGAGTGCATCCAGTGAATGCTGGCTGGCAGTTTGCCAGGCTTCCAACCAATCGTCCAAGCCTTCTGCATAACCCGTTGCGATGCGTCGTATGGATTCCACCATGTCGTCCGGTCGGTCGAACTTGGGATGCCAGTCGCCACCTTGGTTGGCATTTCGCAGCTGATCGATATCTTCGACCACATGATCACAGCCAAGCCATTGTTCACGCGCAGTCTCCAGCTTCAAGCATAGTTTGGAACGCACCTCCAGCGTTTGCCTGAATAGCTCCTGATTAAGATCATGCTTCTTTGCTTGAGCCAAATCATGCATGAAGGTACTAAGTGATTGCATGCGCGCTTCGGATGTCTTGGATGTGCAGCTCCAGGCCGCATTGCTGAGTGCATGTTTGAAGAATGTACCTACGTTGTGAATCATCGGTTCAGCAACGTTTTCACGTGTCCAGTGGCGTGGTGTTTCCGGTGCATGTTCCAGCATCCAGTCCGCAGAATGCAGCAAGCTGCCTGGCTCGGTGAAGCGTTTGAACTCACCGAGTGCTGTATCCTCGCCTACCGAAAACGGCAACGTAGGTGGCATAGGCAAACTATTATCAATTCCGGTCAGTGTCGTGGTCATCACACTGTAAGCGCTGACAATTCTGGGGCCGAGTTCACGCCGGATAGCTCGGCGCTCGTGCAATGACTGCTGATATTGATCCAGATCACGCCAGGGCACCAATCGGTCGGGAGACTGCCAGAACAACCAGTGCGGCTGGCGAGTGCCTGGGTCTCCCATGACACCATTGACGCTTAGACGGATTGAACCACTATGCCGCATCCACAACACCATGTCTGGTACAGCCAGCTCGACCGACTTGGGCGCAGCCTCAAGGTTGCCTACTTTCCTCCCAAGCACCTGCTCATGTGCCCTAATCGGATTCAGCTCAAGTGGTTCTGACGTATGCCCTCCAAACGGCAATCCGCTTCCTGGCTGGACAGGGAAAGCTGTTATGGCTGCGGGAGAAACGTGTTTCACATTGGAAGCGTTGAATGTCGCATCATCATCCAACATCAGCATACGCTGACCAGCCGACAACAGCAGTGCCAGATTGATTCCACAGCCATAACTGTCGTTGCGATCAGCGGGCCCGTCAACAAACCAGCTGAGCCGCTCAGGATCTACACCGCTCAGGGCTGCCAGCTTTTGAACCAATGGAGCACGATGATCGCGCCTGAAATGAATCAAATCACAGTGCAGATCAGAGCGCATGGCATCGAGTACGCGATCAACCGCTGCTCGACTTTGTTCACTGCGCGTGTCATCGATAACGACACATCGCTTGATTGATGCTGAAAAGGGCACCAGGCTTTTCAGCGCACGTTCAAGCGTTATTGGCCGACCCGAAGACCGTATAAACAGGGATTCCATCGGCGCAACCTGGTCCTCGCCCTGCGCCAGCACCTGCTCGAGTATACGGTCCTCCGAAACCATCAAACCAAGCTTGGTCAATTCATCGACAAGCGGCACCAGCGCAGGTGGATTGGGGTGCTGAATCGCTTGCGCTGCAGCCCATGCGTGATCTTTCGCGGTTGCCAGCTGGTTGGCGCTGTGAAGAATCTCCAGCCGCACAGGATCCAGTCGATGCGCAGCACCGCCAGTCGCAGGCTGCACAAGATACTGGTTCTTGCCGATGATGTGAACATCAAACGGCACCGCAATCGACCGTACTTGTGGCTGATTGAGGTTCATCGAGAATGAAAACGTGCTACTCATTGTTGTTGTCCCGGTAAATCG
>CAKZPB010000047.1 GCA_937138395.1 uncultured Pseudomonadota bacterium | reverse complement strand
CCGATCACTGCTACGGCTGCACTGCAGGCCAGGGCTCGAGCTGCGGCGGTGCGCTTACTTAGACAGATTCTTGTGCTTCGGCTAACTGGATCAGCGCCTCTTGGAACATGGATAGTTCCGGGCCAGGCGGCAGCTCTTGCTCGGCATTTTGCAGCGCTCGATCGAGCACTTCTCGCGCTTCGCCGAATCGGCCCTGACTCATCAGTAGTCGACCCAGACCCAGAAAATGATACGACGCTCGCAGGCTGTCGATGCTGCCATCGGCCCGATGCAACCCGAGCGCTTCGCGCATCAACGCCTCTGCCTGTTCCAGCTGACCCAGTTCAATCAAAATTCTGGCGTGTGTAGACAACCCGCTGGCGATCATGACGTTATCGCGACCAAACACCTGCTCGCGCAGCGCCAGGCTCTCTTCCGAGTAGCCGAGTGATTGCTCAAGATTCCCGCGCTGTCGCTCGATATTGGACAGCACCGCCATCGTGACTGCGATCGACGACAGGCTCCAATCTCCAGCAGCCTGCTTGATCGCCAGCGACTCTTCAGCGGACTGTGCGGCAAGATCAAACTGGCTTAATCGACGGTGTGCCAGCGCAAGATTGTGCAGTGGTGCAGCAACGTTCAAAGTATCCGCTCCATCGGATTGCCGATGCAGTTCGATCGCGCGCGTCAGCGTCTGGATGGCCTGTTCATAATTTCCTACATCATTTTGCAGCAGACCGACGTTATTGAACGAGTCGGCCAGGTCGTAATCGACCGGCCCGTTGGCTTCTCGCCAGCGGAGTGACTCCACCAACAAAGGCTCGGCCTCCTGAAGACGTCCAAATCGGCGGAGCACATTGCCTAATCGATTCCGTGAATCGGCCACCAGTGGGCTGTTTTCACCCGACTCTTCAAGACGGATGGCCAGCGATTGTTCAAGCAAATCAACCCCACGCTTGTCATCACCAAGATTGGCATAGGCCAGGCCCATGACGTGCATTAATTGAGCACGTGCCAGTGGATCGCTTTCCATTTCCAATGGGATCAGTTCAGCTGCGCGGTCAAGCAGCTCGCTTGCACGAACATCCTTCGGGTTGCTTACCCGAGGATCCGAAACCGCGAACACATCAATCAAAAAATCAGCTGTTTCAGTAGCAACCAAGGCCTCGCGGGCCGCTGCGTCGCGCTCGATTGCCAATAAATGAGCCTGCCAGGCCATCAGCGAGCCAAACCCTACAATCAAAATCGCAATGAATGCGGTGGCTGATGCACCAAAGGGATGACGCCGAATCCAGCGATTGATTCGGTACATACTACTGTCGGGCCGCGCTGACACCGGAAAACCACCGAGCCATCGCTCCAGATCTTGGCCGAATTCAGCTGAAGACGCATAGCGCCTGGAAGCTTCCTTGTGCATGGCCTTGGCCAGTATGCCGTTCAGGTCATCCGCATTGCGCCCAAGCAATTTTGCCGGCTCCGTTTCACATACGATGCGCTCGACTTCCGACGGGCGACGCGTGTTGAGCTCGTACGGGCGCCGTCCTGCAAGCATCTCATACAACAAAACCCCCATCGAATAGATATCCGATGCCTGATTGATCGGATCGCCGCGCACTTGCTCCGGGCTTGCATAGTGCGGCGTCATGCTGCTCGCTACCGTGATTGCATCTTCATTATCAGCATCACGGTCCATCAGCTTGGCAATACCAAAATCAAGCAGCTTGAGCTGGCCCTGTGAGTTAATCAAAACGTTTGAAGACTTGATATCTCGATGTATGATCAGATTGAGATGGGCAAATTGCACGGCATCGCACAGCGGCAAAAACAGACGTACGCACTCGCTGTGATCCAGCTTGGCGCTGGCGACATGCTCAGTAATCGACTGGCCTTCAACGTACTCCATCGCCACCCAAGGCATGCCCTGGTCGTCTTCACCACCATCGATCAGATGAGCAATGTTTGCATGTCGCAAATTGGCCAACAACTTTCGCTCCAGCCTGAAGCGCTGCTGACCAAATGCCGAGTCGACCGAGGACGACAATCGCTTGACTGCGACTCGTTGTTCAAAATCGCCGTCACTTCTTCGGCACAAATACACCGTGCCCATTCCTCCGGCGCCTAGCTTACGAATCACTTCAAACGGGCCGATACGATCAGGACCGGCCGATTCTTGGACCACGCCGTCCTCAATCAACTGACGCACCGGATCCGCAGTCTCTTGATCACCCGCAAGCATGGCGCGAAGCCGAGAAGCCAGTGCAGGCTGGTCGTTCTCGACTTGTGCAAGAAAGGTTTGCAGTGCCTCACCCGACAGTGCGACCGCCTGATCAAACAATGCTTCGAGCTGCTTGAATTGCTGACTATCCATCGATGGCTTTGTCTACTTGGCCCGTCAATTCCGAAGCCAGCCAGGCGCGTGCCATACGCAGGTCACGCTTGACGGTTGCCGTAGAAATCGCCAGTTCATGGGCCACCTCCGTATCGCTCATGCCGCCGAAATAGCTCATGACCAGTGCTTGTGCCTTGCGAGCGTTGAATGACTCCAGTCGCTCAATGGCCTCATGCACATCGATTAAATCGAAAGAACGTTGACTATCTGGGTCCTCGAACTGGGTCACCAACGTCAGCGGAGGGAGTCCTCCGCCCCGCTTCTGGCTTCGCCTGGCGCGCGCCTGGTCTACCAATACCTGGCGCATAGCAACTGAGGCCAGCGCCAGAAAATGACTTTTATCTTGAGGCTTCAATTGGTTATTCGCCAACTTTAAATACGCCTCATGCAACAGCTCGGTGGCCTGTATTTCAGCCCGATGCTCCCTCAGCAGGCGATTGCGGGCAATCACTTTCAGCTCGCTGTGCAGCTGTTGCCAGGCAAGATCGCGGGCATGCTGATCGCCGTCGATCGAGCGATGGAGCAGTTCGGTCAGTGGCGTTGCTTGAGTTTCAGGCATGGATGATCGAGTTCCAGAATGATTCGATTATGCCAAAAGCACGCTTAGATCAATACACACGATCTTTGGATATGAACCGGGATGAAGAATCAGCTTATCGCATCAACGCTGCTATTGTTGGGGGCAACCTCACTGGCCTGTGCACAGACACGACTGGAACGCGAGGTCGATTTCAGCTCGAGCAAGCAGCCGCTTTCTGCTGCCTGGGAGCAATCGGTCGAGCGCCTGCAGACCATCGATTCGCCAGATCTGTCTCCATCCCGGATCGATCAGCTGGTTCAAAATATACACACCGGGCAACGCACCGACAATGACGACAACCTGCTTTGTATCGGTGCACTCAGCGTGCCGTTTGCCGTCGCGTTCGGCATTGGCCTGGTGCCGAATCCGCCCTGGGATTATCTACTCGGCCAAGTCCCGGCCTATGCCGCCAACCTGGGCCTGAAATTCTGTCCGCCGGTACTTGAGGCACCGAATGCCCGCGGGGTCCACCCCAATGTCAATACCGATGATGGCTTGAGCTGCGCCTATGATTTCAGCCAGCCCATCATTGCAGGGACTCGCTCGGACTTTATGGGCCTGCCGTTGAAAGTGCTGGGCGACTGGACGTTCACGTCGAGCAACGATTCGATCGGCCTGGGCACACCCAGCGTGTTTCACTACAACACCGATGCCAATGTTCGACTATTGCTACCGGGTGAATCACCACCGGGCTTTCTGCAGGAATTCCCAGCGCCGGAGTTCGTTGCGGAGATCGGACCGTTTGGCATTCGCGCTCCCGATAACGAGTTATTCACCACCCTCGGCTGTCTGCTCGACGGCTCCACGCCGTTGAACAACGAAGGCGGTCCCTGCCCGATCGACCTGGACCGAAAAATTCGTTTGCCGGTCGGCACGCATACGCTCTTCTGGCGCGCAGAGACCGAAGTCGGGCTGCTCGATACGCTGCCGCCGATTTACGTCCCCGGCAAACCGCCCGGCTCCAAAAAAGAAGCTGCGAAGAAAGTACTGGAGAACATTTACGAGGCCTTTGCCGGCACGGTGGCCGGTTCGTTCCTGGAAAGCTATCCAACCGGTGCCGTGAATATTGAAACGCAAACGGTTCGAGTCTTTGACACCACCGAGCCTGAACTGGCGTTTTCACCGCCTGTGCTTGAGACCTTTCGGGTCGAGGCACAAGAGCCGGGCGGCCAGTCGACGCGTGCATTCCGCGGCGCATTGCGCGACTCTGTGGTGGCTACGGACGCCTGTAACCGAACGCCCACCGTCACGGCGCCGATTCCACCATTCTTGCCGCTGGGCAGCCATACCATCATCTGGACGGCACGAGATCAGGGCCCAACACCCGCGGGCGGCGTCAATGAGGCCCAGATTGCCCAAACCGTGATTGTTGAAGACACTCAACCGCCGCAGATTGCGCCACCCCCTTCAATCGTGATCGAAAGCGACTTTGCGCCGATCCAGGTCGATACGGCTTCACCCCAGGTGTTCGACGTGGTGGATCTCGAACCCACCATCGAATTTGACGGTCCAGCCGATTATCCGTTCGGTGTTACCACTGTTCGCTGGCGCGCAACCGATGCCTCGGGCAATATCTCACCCTGGGTCGAGCAGACCATCAACGTCAAATTGACCGGCAGCAACAATACGCCTGTTGCGGATAACACCAGTGCAAGCGGCGCTTCGTTTGAGGAGATTACCGTACCGCTCACGGCCACCGACGCCGACAGCGACGAGCTGTATTTCTATATCGACCGCCAGCCCGACGAAGGCTTCTTTGTCGCGCCGTTGCTGCCCACGTTTGTCGATGATCTGCGCGTCCAGGCCCAGTTCGATCCAGGCCCCTTATGCCTTGGCGGTGGCACGCTGCCCGTTCAAGATTACCTGTGGGACCCTCGCTACGTGACCACCAACGATGACGGCATCACCTACGTGATTGATCGAATCGTACAGTGCACCGATAGCGGGACCGGAATCAATACCAGCAGCAGCCGCATCGCACGGTTCGGCCCCGACGGTGAATTGCTCGGCGAATATGAACTGGGCAGTGGAAGTTCAGCCAGCCAGGTCGACCGTTTATCGTTTCATCCGGGCGGACTGCCCGGATATCCCGACCCGTTCATGTACTGGGTGAGTCCAGGCACCGACCGGCTGATTACGCTTGATGCCGATTTAAGCGGCAGCATCGAGGTCATCGTGATCGACTTCGTGCCGCCTGGCACGCCGGCCCAAGGTGATCCGGTCGACGCGGTAATCGATCTGAATGGCGTCGCCTACGTCACCGATACAAGACGAATTTATGCGTTTGATTTTCTCGAACGCGATTCCAGCAATGCGCTGGCGTTTCTCGACCGCGTCGGCGCGCCACTCAGTTCAGGCACCGGCAGTTACGGTCAGGCCTGGGACATGGACATCGATTCGACCGACGCGTTGTACATCAGTGACCGGGGCAACAGCCGAATCTACAAGTTTGGAACCTCCACCATCGATCGCAGTGTGTCGCCGCCGGTGTTCACACCGGGTGACCTGATCGGCTGGCTCGGCCGTTGCGACAGCGACAATGCACCCGGCGATGCGGCGGTGTGCGACGTCGCCCGCAAACGCAGTCTCGGCTATTCCTGCACCGACGCGACCTGCGGCTGGAGCCAGACCGCTGGCGATCAGATCGGTCAGTTCAATCGCCCGCAGGGCTTCGCCATCGATCCGAATGACATCCTGTACGTTGCCGACCGCCAGAATAATCGTATCCAGCGCTTCACGCCCGAAGGCTTCTATGCAGGCCAGGCACAGTCGGACTGCGAATCGGTCAACTGTTTCATCATTGGCCAGTTTGGCGTCGCAGAAGACGTCACGGTGAACTCCACCAGCTTCTTCGTGCTCGACTCCAATACCGACATCCTGCATATTTTCACCGCCAACCCGGTGACGATGACCGGGCCCGACACCGGCGAAGTCATCTATCGCTCCAACAACAACTTTATCGGCCTCGATACTTTCGACTACTTTGCCAGCGACGGCTTGCGCATCGATGGTGAACTGGTGCGCAGCAATGTAGCTACCGCCGAGGTGGACGTCGCCGAGAACCAGCGACCGCCGTTTGCGACGGAGGGGCTCATGGCCGAAGGCCTGGAGGACCAGTCGATTCAAATCCTGCTGGACGGCAGTGATCCGGACATCGGCGATGTCTATCCCTGGGAGCCGCTACAAACCCTGTCAGCGGTCATTGTTGAAGAGCCTGAGCACGGCAGTGTCAGCGTAAGCGCATTGCAGGCGACCTACCAGCCCGATCCGGATTTTTACGGCATCGACCAGTTCGAATTTGCCGTCAATGATGGCACAGCCACTTCGGCACCGGAAACGGTCACGATTGCAGTGCTTCCAGTGAATGATCCACCGGCACTAACCCCGCCGTCCAATCCAGACGACGGTATTGCCGGCCTGGGCTACGAGTGGGAACTGAACGTCGGCGTGTTTGACCCCGATGACGATGACAGCCATACGCTGGAAATCAACTGGGGTGACGGGAATTTCGATAGCGAAGGCGAAATCCTCGAGGACGGTACCTTGACCGGCCCATTACTCGATTTCAACCGCAGCGGTGATGGTGTGCTGAACGCACGGCACGAGTACCTGGCGCTTGGATCACGCACGGCGCGCGTCTGCGTTGCGGATTCAACCAATACAGAAACCTGTAGTGATATCAGCGTTCAGGTGGTGCCGATGACCGATCTGGCCGTGTTCGAAAGCCAGCCGGTACGCGAAGTGGCCAACGGGCAACCGGTTGTCTATGCCATCGGCATGAGCAATTTCGAAGGCGTGGAAGGCTTTGGAACAGTCGCGACCGGCGCCACGCTGGAAGTACACGTTGATCCTCGCCTGAGCATACTCAGCACCAGCGGTGCGCCCTGCTCCCAGGACGGTCAAACCCTGGTTTGTGCCATCCCGGATCTCAATCCCATTGGTCGTGGACAACCCGATGGTGTACCACCGGTCGATCGCCAGGTCATCATCACCACGTTACCCGACGCCTCGGTCACGGTTGGCACGACCCTACGCTCGCAAGCTGAATTAACCGCCGATCCGGACAATCGCAACCGCTCGACCCAGTTGGCCATGGAGCGCTTTGTCGTCGCTACAGCCGATTTCATCGTCAACAGCAATCCGGCCGATACGCCCAACGCCAATCCCGGCAATGGATTGTGTGCAGACAGCAACGGCAACTGCAGCCTGCGCGCGGCGCTGGAGGAGGCGACTGCGCTAGGCGGCACTCGCACGATCGCGCTGTCGTCCACCCTGTACCGGCTTGATCAAGGTGCACTATTAATACAATCTCCAGTCGAAATCATCGGCCTGGGCATTGGGCAGACCGAAATCATCAGCGATACCGATCAGCCACTCTTCACGGTCAATACCGGAGGGGCTCTGACGCTGCGTGACCTGAGCCTGACCGGTACCGAATCAACCGTACTGAACGGCGGCCTGGTGACCAACCGCGGCACCTTGGTCATTGAAGATGCGTTGCTGCAAAACGGGCGTTCGGCCATTGGCGGCGCAATCTGGAACGATGGCGGTCAGCTGACGATCCGCCGCAGCGCATTGATCGATAATCAGGCGCTGGAGGGTGGCGGCACCGGTGGCGCAATCTTCAATAGCGGCAATGCC
>CAKZPB010000046.1 GCA_937138395.1 uncultured Pseudomonadota bacterium | reverse complement strand
GTGGTGTTTCACGGCAATGCCGGCATGGCGCTGAACCGTGATTATTACGCCGACTTACTGTCGGGTTTCGAGGCTTCCGGGCCCTGGGAGGTGTATATCTTTGAATATCCTGGCTACGGTCCCCGACCCGGCAAGCCCAGCGAAGCCGCGTTTGTCGATAGGGCGCTGGAGGCCATTGATCAGCTCATGGCCGAAGACCCGGCGCCTGTTCTGATCATTGGAGAATCCATTGGCAGCGGGATGGCCTCGGCCATTGCCGATTCCCGTTCGAGCGCAGTAGAAGCACTCCTATTGATCACACCATTTGATTCGTTGGTCAACCTGGCTCGCCATCACATGCCTTTTCTTCCAGCGGGACTGCTACTCAGGGATCGTCTTAACAATCTCGATGCACTGGCTGATTATGATCGGCCGCTCATTATTGTCACTGCCGGCAACGATCAGATCGTGCCCGCCGAGTTTGCCGAACCGCTGCTGGAGCAACATCAAGGATTGATGCTTCACGTTAGCCAACCCGATGCAGGTCACAACACGCTGCAATTCGATCCCGGTCATTCGACGTGGTCGGATATTGATCTATTCCTGGCGAGCTTGCAGTAAAATATCGATTAGAAAGGATATAGGCCAGGCTTACCGGAACCTTTGCGTGAACAGCGATTCGCGAAGGACTTCAGGACCGATGAACCATGCATGAGATGAACCATGAATCAAAAGGAATTGGCACAGCTATCGGATGATGAACTGCGTGAACTTGCCAAGCAAATGAAGTCATCTTCCATCGGGTATGCGCTGATGATCGGATTCATGCTCGGCATCATTATTTTCAGCTTTGCTCACAATACGATCGGGCTGGTTACGCTGATTCCCCTGTACTTCGTATTCAGGATGCTGCACAAGCCGGAGCGCAATCGAGCGCTGAAGCAGGTGCTCGCCGATCGAGGGTTGGATTAATCATCGAGAATACGAGTGACCACCGGCTCGGTTGAATTACCGATCGATGCGCGGTTCCAGTAAGCCCTTGTTACGGAGAAATTCGTTGGCAACGGATGCGGCCGAGCGCTGCTCCTGGTCGACCTGACGGTTCATTTCGCGCATGGCCGTTGCGTCGATTTGGCCCGACAGGCGCTGCAGGATGGCGACTACGTCAGGCTGCGTTTGGCTTAAGCCTCGGCGAATGACCGGGGCGGCGTCGTAGGGCGGGAAAAAGCCCCGATCATCGGTCAGCATCACCAGGTCATAGGTTGGTATTCGGCCATCGGTGGAGGTGCCCGCAGCCACATCGATTCGACCTTCTCTCAGAGCCTGATAAAGCAGGCCGATATCCATTTCAGCCGTGTCGGCAAAATCAAGCCCGTAGGTGTCGCGAAGCGCCGGGAAACCATCGGCCCGCTCATAGAATTCGGAAGCGAAGCCCATGACCAGTTCTGGCGCGATGCGTTCAATGTCGCTGATTACCTGGAGGTCGTGTGTACGAGCGAGCTCGGCAGTGACCAGGATGGCATAGGTATTTTCATAACCAAAGGCCGGCAGCCAGTCGAGATCGTATTGGTTCCTGTACGCCTGTTGAACTCGATCGAAGGTCGTGGCCGAATCAAGCGTTTGCTGCTGACCCAGAATCGCACGCCAGGCGGTGCCGGTGTACTCGGGGTAAACATCAACTTCGCCTTGAATCATCGCGTTATGGACGACATGCACACTGCCCAGGCTGAGTTTTCGTTCGACGGCATGGTCTGTATGCCGTTCGAGCATCTGGGCCATCAGTTCGGCCAGGATATATTGCTCGGTGAAATTCTTGCTGGCTACGCGTATTGTCGGGCGGGCATCGCCAGCCATGTGCCAGGCAAACAGCCCGATCAGCAAAGCCGCAGAAAGAATTGCAGCAACGCCCAACGCTACTGGATTGCGCTTGAATGGATGCGTTGAAGCGCCTGCCTGGTTCCGTCGTCGCTCGAGTCTTCGTTGGACGATATACAACAGCCGATCCAGCGCAAGTGCAAGTAATGCAGCCGGCACGGCACCGAGCAGGACCAAGGCATTGTTGTTGACCGCCAGCCCGCGCACGATAAAGTCACCCAGGCCGCCAGCGCCGATAAATGCCGCCAGCGTCGCTACGCCCACGCTGATGACTGCCGCGGTACGAATCCCCGCCATGATGGTCGGTAGCGCCAGCGGCAGTTCAACCTGAATGAGTCGCTGGCGCTCGGTAAACCCCAGCGCCTGACAGGCTTCCAGTACATCAGCCGGCAAGCCGTCGATGCCGGTCAACGTATTCCGAACGATGGGCAGCAGCGCATACAGTGTCAGTGCAATCAAAGCGGGCAAAGTGCCGATCCCAAACAGCGGCAGCAGGATGGCGAGCATCGCCAGGCTGGGAATGGTTTGCAGCGCATTGATGACGGCCATGACCGGACCCTGCGCTGCAGGCCGCCGGCTGAGCAGGATACCGATGGTCAATCCAATGATGATCGCAATACCGGTCGAACCGGCAGTCAACACAAAGTGCTGTACCAACTTTTCAATAAGCGCTGGCCCACGTTCAATCAGAAAGGCGAACAGCTGGTTCATCGCAACCGGAGATCATCAAGTGCCTGAAGCGGCTTGCTGAACAAATTCTCGACAAACGGGGTTGCCGGTTCATTGATCAATTCACGGGCCGATCCAACTTGTTCGATTTTTCCCTGATGCAGTACGACTATACGGTCGGCCAGGCGAATGGCCTCGAACAGGTCATGCGTGACAAACACGATGGTCTTGTTCAGGGACTGCTGCAGCGCTTTCAGCATTCCCTGTAGCTCATCTCGAGTAATGGCGTCCAATGCTCCGAACGGCTCATCCATCAGCAGCAGATCAGCACCGCTGGCCAAAGCGCGGGCGACGCCAACGCGTTGCTGCTGACCACCGGACAGTTCGTCCGGCATGCGTTGTGCGTAGCGTTTGGCATCAAGCTGAACACGATCCAGCCAGTCGAATGCTTGTTGATACGACTCGTCTTCGTCATCACCGCGCAGCCGCGGAACGGTCAGTACGTTGTCGACTACGCTCCAATGCGGAAGCAGGCCGATACCCTGAAATACATAGCCGATGTTACGCCGCAACGAGACCGGATCATAATCCCGCACGGGGCGGCCTTGCAGCCTGATTTCACCCTGATCGGGCTCCAGCAACCGGTTGATCAGCTTCAGCAACGTGCTCTTGCCTGAACCGGACGAGCCCAGCAGTACAACGAACTCGCCAGCGGCGATTTCCAGCGACAGTGGTGCCAGCGCATCGTACTGGTGCTGGTAGCTCTTGGCGACTTGCTCAAGCGTGATCAAGAAGATAAATCCGTAAGACCGTAGATGAGTATATCGCCATCGCCAAGAGCCGGTCATCCGCTCCAGTAGGCCATACAGATGATTGGTGGATCTAGTTCAGAGAAAAGTCCGTTTCAGGAAGATCGGATCGTAAAACGACTAAAGCCGATCGAGCGCCAAGGGCACTTTGTCTATTCCGATGAACTGCAGTCCAGCGTCAACTCGATCGAGATATCGTCGGCTTCTACGGCAAAGGTGGTTGGAAAACCCTCATTGCTCGGCTCGACACCAATGTAGATTTCGTCGGTTTCGGTTTGAATGTCGACTAACCCGTATCGGCTGGGTCCGGTAGGCACACCGAGTATTACGCTGGGTGCCGATCGTTCGTCGCGGCTGTAGGCCAGCTGCACCGGTCTTCCTTCACAACGAACCGCTAAATCGATGACCAGTCGACCGAAAAACCGGTGGCCTGGCCATTTGGATCCTCGACCGGCTGTGCGTAAACCGAAGCAATCAGTGCAACGAGTGTGATGAAACTGAATACTTTTTGCATAGCGCAAGACGTTCGATATCATATAAGAGGTGGGCTAGTGCTCAGCTCAGCTTGGCTTGGATGACGCCCTATGATGCCAGGCAAATATAGCAAATAGCCCCAACGCCAGCAGTGTGATGGAGAGGGGCGACCAGAGCGGGACGGCTTTTGCTGGAGCACCCAGGATTACTGTTACTTCGAAAAATCCGCCATCGGCTATACCGGTCAAGCCATTGACATCCACCGTCAATTTGTGCCGCGTGAAGCTGACATTGCCAGCATTAAAACCAGGAATATCCTGACTTTCTACTGTAGTGCCGAGTATTGGCAGCGGGATGAAAAAACGCATTTCATGAGGTGGTGAGTTGCCAAATGCACAGCCCGACTCCCGAATGCATTCAAAGCGAATCGAGTCGTCGGATATATCAATCTCGTAGCTACCGAACGCCTGGGTAAAGTCGATGCCTGGGCCGGCGATGAAGGTGGCATCGTCGGGCAGAGCAGGATTTTTCCCATCCTGAGTAATTCGTTGATAGGTGATTTCTTCGCCGATCAGGTTGGCTGAAGCGCTGTGCGATGCAGCGAGCAGCAGCGCGATCATGATTCCTCTGGTAAGACTCATATTTGTTCCCCGGCTCAAAGCTGAATGCAAGGGAACGAATATACAAGTCAGATCAGCGATTTGCAATTTATTGGTCGATCGATTGGGTTTCGGCCAATCGAACTTCGGGTGAACATCACAAGTTGGTAGACACGTGACTAGTGGCAACTGGACGCGAACCCAGTTCAATGTCGGTGATGGCCAATACGGCGCTCGCGTCATTCGCAGGGAAGCGGATTCTCTGATCTACAGCTGGAGTGGATGATGATGCTGTTTGAACGCTACTGATAGGCCTCGGCTTGCAGCCTGAAAAGTGTTGCATAGCGGCCGCCGAGGGCCATCAGTTCGTCGTGGCTACCGTATTCGATGATCTTCCCTTCACTCATGACGGCAATACAGTCAGCCCTGCGAACCGTAGAAAAGCGGTGTGAAATCAGGATCAGGATTTGATCTTTCGCCGTCTCCTGCAAATGGTCAAACACGGCCGCTTCGGCCTGAGCGTCCATGGCTGAGGTCGGTTCATCAAGAATCAGAATATCGGCTTGCTGTCTCATGAAAGCGCGGGCCAGTGCAATTTTTTGCCACTGCCCACCGGACAGCTCATACCCGTCTTTGAACCAGCGGCCCAGCTGTGTTTGATAGCCCGAAGGCAGCGCATTGATAAAATCGTCTGCCAGGCCTTTTTCAGCCGCTAGTTGCCAGCGTTCGACATCGTCGAAGCGCTCGACATCGCCTGCACCAACATTCTGACCGACCAACCACTGGTAGCGCGCAAAATCCTGGAAAATCACGCCGATTCGATCTTGCAGCGCGCGCGGATCCCACTGTTTCAGCGAGCTGCCGTCGAAGAAAATATCGCCCTGATCGATCTCATACAAGCCGGCAATCAGCTTGGTCAATGTGGTTTTACCGGAGCCGTTTTCACCGACCAGCGCCAGCGAACTGCCCGGTTTCAGCGCGAGATTGATGTTGCTGAGTACGTTTCGATCTGTACCCGGGTAAGTGAAGCTCAGATCGACAATTGCCAGGCCGCTGCCGGGCTCACTGCCTTGAGTCAGTTGACCACGCCGCGCTGCATCGGGCAGTTCCAGAAATTCATACAGGCTCGACAGGTACAGGTGATCTTCGTACATGCCGTTGACCGAGGTTAGACTTGCGCTGACTGCCGATTGACCCTGCTTGAAGACCATCATGTACATGGTCATTTCACCGAGCGAAAGATGACCGGCTACGGTGGCCAGCACCACCCAGGCAAAGGCTAGATACAACGCGCCAGTGCCCAGCAGACCTAATCCAAAAGCCCACCAGCCACGCCGGATGGTCAGCGCCCGGTCTTCCTTGAACAGCGTTCGAAAAATCGTTCGATAGCGCTTCAGCAGGGTCGGCGCCAGGTTGTATAACTTGACTTCCTTGGTGAAGTCATCGCGCGCCAGAACCATTTCCAGATAGTTCATTTCACGTGACTCGGGCGAACGCCAGCGGAATAACATAAACGCCTGGCCGGCAAATTTTGCTTCAACAAAAAACGCGGGCAGTCCACCCAGCACCAGCAGCAGCACAGCCCAGGGTGAGAACGCCAACAACAGTCCGCTGAAACTCAATATCGAGATGCCGTTTTGCATCACGCCAAAGGTTTTCTTGACCAGTGCCAGCGGTCGGGAGGACGCCTCGCGTCGGGCCCGTGTCAAGCGATCGTAAAATTCGGCGTCCTCGAGTTGCGCCAGTTCCAGCCTTTGCGTCTTTTCAAGAATCATGAGGTTGACGCGTTGCCCGAGCTGCGCTCTGAGCAGGCTATTGGCAATGTTCAGCCCCGTCTGGCTGGCGGCCATGGCTGCGACCAACAGGGCTTCCAGCCCAAGCCAAAGCCAGATTTCATCGCTCATTTCGCCAAGCTCAATGGCCACAACGACGCTGTCGACCAATAGTTTGCCTACCCAGGCAACACCGGCCGGAAGTAATCCGGCTACTAGCGTCAAGCAGGCCAGTGCGACAGTCAACCACTTGCTGGTTGCCCAAACCAGCGCCAGCGCGCGCCGGCCGTAGGTGAGCAACGGTCGAAATTGGGCGATCAGGCCTGGTTGTGATTCAATGGCGGTCGACATGGCTTTGCTTGGCTGTTTTCAGGCGATGCCGATGCGCTCGATTGCAGACAACGACGGTGTGTCAAGGGCTTCAGCGTTCTCAGCTTTCGATCGGCTGAATCAAGAGCTGCAGCTGGAGTATCAGCCTGCTGGGCTGGTTACCTGAATAGTGAAATGGAGGCTGCGATTGTCCACGCTGACGGTAAAGGGCGCGTTGTCAATCGTTTCATAGCGAAACTTCGTGGCCAGCGTTTCGCCAGCAACGTAGTCCTTGTGAGTCTCGATGGCCGAGCGCAAAACTTCATCGCACTGGAACGTCACGCCGATGCGATCGGCCACGTTCAGGCCCAGTTCCTTGCGCGCGCGTTGGACGCGGTTGACGACTTCGCGCGCCAGGCCTTCGGCAGCCAGCTCGGGCGTGATTTCAAGATCCATATCGATACTGATAAAACGATTGGACAGGGCTTCGGTGCCTTGCTGGGCTTCGCGCAGAATGTCGATGTCGTCGGTGTCGAAGGTCTCGCCGTTCAGCTCGACCGAGCCAGATGACAGCAGGTTTTCGATCGCATCGGCATCCAGACCGGCGATGAGTTGCTGAAATTCTTTCATGCGCTTGCCCAGCCGTTTGCCCAAACGCTTGAAGTTGGGTCGGGCAAACAGTTGGATAAACGCGGCCTCATCGGTCGAGTAGTCGATGTGTTTGACGTTCAGCTCGGAAGCGATGTAGTGCTCCAGTCGGCCAATCTCGGTCAGAAGGGCATCATCGCGATGAATCACCGTCAACCGTGGCAGCGGCTGGCGCAGGCCGGTTTTTTGCTCTTCGCGTTTCTGCCGGCCCAGCAGGATGACCTGGTTCATGCGGTCGACGGCGGTTTCGAGTGCGGCGTCGATCCGAGCCTCGTCTGGCAGCGGGTAAGTGCACAGGTGAACGGACACGGGCAATGATGTGTCTTCTGCACCGCCCAGTTTGAGCAAGCGCCGGTACAGTGTTTCGGACAGGAATGGCGCAAACGGCGCCATGGTCTGGGACAGTTCAAGCAGGCAGGTATACAGAGTTGAATAGGCCGCAAATTTATCCGCATCGTCCTGCTCGCCCCAGAAGCGCGACCGGTTGAAGCGGATGTAGGTGTTGGTCAAATCCTCGATGAATTCGAACAGGCGTGGCACCACGTTGTACAGCCGATAGGCTTCCATTTCTTCAGCCACGGTCGCTTTCAGCGTTTGCAGGCGCGAAAGGATCCAGCGATCGAGCACGTTGTCGGCTTCGGTCAGGCCATCGTTTGGTGACCATTGATCGATGTCGGCATAGGTGACCAGAAAATTGAACGCGTTGTACCAGGGCAGCAATGCGCGTCGGGTCATGTCGCGCACGCCTGCATCGGCAAAGCGCTGTTCTTCGGCCTTGACCAGGCCGGAGTTGATCAGGTACAGCCTCAGCGCGTCGGCACCATACTCGGTCATGATCAGATCCGGCGCGGTGAAGTTCTGCTTCGACTTCGACATCTTCGCGCCGTCCTCGGCCAGCACCAGGCCATTGACGATGACATTGCGAAACGCGGGTTGATCGAACAGTGCGGTGCCAAGCACGACCAAGGAATAGAACCAACCGCGGGTCTGGTCCAGGCCCTCGGCGATGAATTCAGCCGGGAATCCTGCCTCGAACACATCCGTGTTTTCAAACGGATAGTGCAGCTGTGCGTAGGGCATGGAGCCGGACTCGAACCAGCAGTCGAGCACTTCAGGTACGCGGCGATAGGTGCCCGCTTCGCCATTGATGCTGAAATCCAATGAATCCACGTGTTCACGATGCAGGTCGTCGATACGCACGCCGGTCAGTTGCTCAAGTTCATCCATCGAGCCAATGCAGCGTACCTGTCCGGTCTCGTCATTAACCCACAGCGGTAGTGGCGTGCCCCACACGCGCGTGCGAGAAATGGCCCAGTCGCGCGCGCCCTCCAGCCACTTGCCGAAGCGGCCGTCGCGCATATGGTCAGGCACCCAATTGATCTGCTGGTTGTTGGCCAGCAGCCGGTCGCGCATGCCCTCGACCTTGACGTACCAGCTCGGTACGGCCCGATAGATCAGCGGCGTATCCGAGCGATAGCAGTACGGATAGTTATGCACGATCACGTCCTGCTCGTACAGCGAATGATCGTCTTTCAAATGCCGAATGATGTCGCGGTCGGCGTCCTTGACGTGCTGGCCGGCAAAGTGCGTGACCTCGTCGGTAAAGATGCCTTCCAGCGTGACCGGCATGGCAAACGCATCAATGCCTGCGGTACGAAACGCCTCGAAATCGTCCTCTCCAAAAGCCGGCGCCTGGTGCACCAGGCCGGTGCCATCGTCGGCGGTCACGTAATCACCGGTGATGACGACGAACGCGCCCTGGTCGACCTGATCGGCAAAATAGGGGAACAGCGGCTGGTAGCGGCGGCCTTCCAGCGCGGATCCGCTGACGGTGTCCAGCACTTCGAGCGAATGGCGTTTCTGGTAATGCTCCACGCGGTCGGCCGCCAGGTAGAAGGTCAGTTCGCGCTCGGTATCGCGCACCTTGACGTAGTTCAGGTCCGGCCCGACGCACACTGCCAGGTTCGACGGCAGCGTCCACGGCGTCGTGGTCCAGACCGCCAGGTAGGCGTCTTCGTCTTCAAGCTGCAAAAGCACGGTAATGGCCGGGTCCTGTACTTCCTGATAATTCAGGTTGGCCTCGAAGTTCGACAGGCCGGTGCCCAGCGCGGTCGAGACCGGCACGATCTTCTGGCCCTGGTAGATCAAGTCCTGTTCCCACAGTTGCTTGACCACCCACCAGACCGACTCCATGTACCACGGGTCCATGGTCTTGTAGTCGTGATCGAAATCGACCCAGCGACCGAGTCGTGTAATCGTTTCACGCCACTGGCTGGTAAAGCGCTGGACAATGGCGCGACAGGCATTGTTATAGCCGGCAATGCCAAGTTCATCGACCACGTCGTGCGCATGCATGCCTTCGGCGGCGTACTGCTTGTTGATCTCCTGCTCGATCGGCAGGCCGTGGCAGTCCCAGCCAAACCGGCGGCTGACGTAGCGGCCCTTCATCGTGAAATAGCGCGGGATGATGTCCTTGATGGTCGAGGCCACCAGGTGGCCATGATGCGGCAGGCCGGTTGCAAACGGCGGGCCGTCGTAGAAAATATAGGGCTGGCCGTTCCGGGTTGCCTCCAGGCTGCGCTCGAAAATGCGCTCATGCTTCCAGAATTCGAGTACGTCCAGCTCGGCATCAACAAAGCTGAAGCCCTCGCCGCTACTCGCGGGGGCGGATTCGGCGGACTCGGATGAAGACAATGGTGTACTCCGGAAACAGCGGGAATTCAGCAGTATATGCGGCTTATTTCGGGATTTCCAAACTTCCTTGCACAATCGCTTGTTGCGTGCGCTGAACCAGTGGTCATTCAGGCTCGGTCATGCTGCGGCGGGGCCATGACTCATCGGCTGGAGCAGCGCTAGATTCCATAACACCCGGCTCGATCAATACGCATGGCAGCAGCTGCCTGAATTCCATCGGGCCAACTCCCATCGGGTCAAACGTAAGCCCGCCGGTCAGTCTGGATTTCGAATCGACCCTTCAGTGCCTTGCCTGAGGACTAAAAGACCCAATATCTAGGTGAATGCTGCCGCCAATGGGCGGAAATCAGCAAAAAAACGAAGAAATCCTTTGGCAAACGGGCTGGTTTCGTGTATAAAGCACTCGCCTTAGGGCTTTTTCTTCAGACGGTGCCACCCAACGGTGTGCGCCGTTTTGTGCGTCTTCAAGTGTCCAGGCGGTATTCCGCCTGTTCGGCATGACACGATTCATTGCCAACACACGGACGGCGTGCAGTAGTTTTTTTCACGAACCTTATCCTTTGGACGAATTGAAATGAGTGATCTTTCTCACTACCGCAATATCGGCATTTTCGCGCACGTTGACGCTGGCAAGACCACCTCGACCGAGCGTATTCTGAAGCTGACCGGCAAGATTCACAAGACCGGTGAAGTGCATGACGGCGCTGCTACCACTGACTTCATGGAGCAGGAGCAGGAACGCGGCATCACGATCCAGTCAGCAGCAACGACCTGCTTCTGGAAAGACCATCGCCTGAATATTATTGATACGCCGGGACACGTGGACTTTACCGTGGAGGTGTATCGATCGCTCAAAGTGCTTGATGGAGGTGTCGGTGTGTTCTGTGGTTCCGGCGGCGTTGAGCCCCAGTCAGAAACCAACTGGCGCTATGCCAACGATTCGGAAGTCTCACGCATCATTTTCGTCAACAAGCTCGATCGCATTGGCGCCGACTTCTATCGCGTCGTCAAGCAAGTCAAGAACGTGCTGGGTGCCAAGCCGCTGGTGATGGTGCTGCCGATCGGCACCGAAAGCGAGTTCAAGGGCGTGGTCGATCTGCTCACGCGCAAGGCATGGATCTGGGATGATTCCGGACTGCCTGAGAACTATGAAATTACCGATGTGCCGGCCGATATGGTCGATGACGTGGAAGCCTATCGCCAGGAGCTGATCGAAACTGCGGTCGAGATGGATGATGACCTGATGATGCAGTACATGGAAGGTGAAGAGCCTGCGATTGATGACATCAAGCGCTGCATCCGCGAGGGCACACGCCTTCTTGAATTCTTCCCGACCTATTGTGGTTCGGCATTCAAGAACAAGGGCATCCAATTGATACTCGACGCGGTCGTCGATTATCTGCCCAACCCGACCGAAGTGGACCCGCAGGACCTGACCGATGAGGAAGGCAACCCGACCGGTGAACACGCCGTCGTATCGGCCGATGAGCCATTTCGCGCGCTGGCATTCAAGATCATGGATGACCGCTTTGGAGCCCTGACCTTCGTTCGGGTCTACTCCGGCACGCTCAACAAGGGCGACACCATATTGAACTCTGCGACCGGCAAGACCGAGCGCGTGGGTCGTATGGTCGAAATGCACGCCAATGACCGAAATGAAATCGACCGTGCCCAGGCCGGTGATATCTTCGCCTGTGTTGGCCTGAAGAACGTTCAGACGGGCCATACGCTGTGTGATCCGAAGCATCCCTGCACGCTGGAAGCGATGGTCTTCCCGGAGCCGGTCATTTCGATTGCCGTGGCGCCGAAAGACAAGGGTGGCTCGGAAAAGATGGGTATAGCGATCGGCAAGATGATTGCAGAAGATCCGTCGTTCCGCGTCGAGACCGATCAGGATTCCGGCGAGACGATTCTGAAGGGCATGGGCGAGCTGCACCTGGACGTCAAGGTCGACATTCTGAAACGGACCTACGGTGTCGAATTGGAAGTGGGCGAACCGCAGGTTGCCTATCGTGAAACCATTACTCAGCCGGTCGACGACAGCTATACGCACAAGAAACAGTCCGGTGGTTCTGGTCAGTTCGGCAAGATCGATTACCGCATTCGCCCGGGCGAGCCGGGTTCCGGCTTCAAGTTCGAGTCGACTGTGGTCGGTGGTAACGTGCCGAAGGAATTTTTCCCGGCCATCGAAAAAGGCTTCGCCGGCATGATGGAAGAAGGTCCGTTAGCCGGATTCCCGGTGCTGGATGTCGAGATCGAGCTGTATGATGGCGGTTTCCATGCGGTCGATTCGTCTGCAGTGGCCTTCGAGCTGGCTGCAAAAGGTGCCTACCGTCAGTCCATGATGAAGGCCGGTCCGCAGTTGATTGAGCCATTCATGAAGGTCGACGTATTCACACCGGAAGACAACGTTGGTGACGTGATTGGTGATCTGAACCGCCGCCGCGCGATGATCAAGGACCAGGAAATCAATCCGACCGGCATCCGCGTCAAGGCCGAAGCGCCACTCGCCGAGATGTTCGGCTACATCGGCCAGTTGCGCACGATGACATCAGGTCGTGGTCAGTTCTCAATGGAGTTCTCCCACTACCTGCCGTGCCCAGCGCAGATTGCCGAGAAAGTCATCGAAGCCGAGAAAGAGCGCAAAGCCGCCAAAAGCTAAGCAACCGCTTCGAGGCCAATACGCAGCCCCGGTCGCCTGAGCGGCCGGGGTTTTTTCTGTCTAGATGACCATGCAAGTCGCCTGGCAGCCCTATTCGGCATTGGCACTTCTTTGCATTGGCACTGCACCCAGCCACTGAGACCATCAGTGACCATGTGGTTGAACGACGCCGTCATTCGATCGAATAGGGTTCGGTGGGACGCGCTGAGTGCGCGCATGCAGTCCAACCGCTTGATTGGGGAAAACTGCAACCACGAAGAGTGATCGCACCCCACCACGTTTAGGCGTTGTAAATGCAGATCAAGGCCGCGATATGTCGCAGCTTGAATCAAAAGAAGCTTTGGACATGCCCTGGAAATCTCCGGGGATCCCGAATATAGTCATTGGCTGAGACCAATCGGGAGCCAGAAATGCCCGTCATTTCAAATTTCTACCGCAGCACCGCTATTGTGTTTGTCGGGCTGCTTATAGGCGCTTGCTCGCTGACACAACCAACGTTGCAGGATACGGTTGAACTCGAGCTTGCGGGGCCTGCAAACACCAGCCTTCAGATCGAAGCCGGTGCTGGAAGGTTGGTGCTGGAGGGTGATGACGGCGACTCCATCCGCGTCAAGGCCGAAATTTACCAGACCGTTGCCAGTGACGACTATCGTCTGGAACTGGATCCCGATGGGAACCAAGGCGCGCGATTAATCGCAGAAACCACATCATCGGGCTTTGGCGTCAGCGACTACATCGATCTGTCGATCCTGGTGCCGAGTACCGTCAGAATCAGCATTGATGACGGTTCAGGCAGCATGCGCATTCGCAATCTCGGCACCAGCCTGGACATCGATGACGGCTCGGGCAGTCTCGAGATTTCATCTGTAGAGGGTGACATTACCATCGACGATGGTTCCGGCTCGCTGACGATCGAAAATGTCGGCGGCGACGTGATGATTATCGACGGATCAGGCAGCATCACGGTCATCGATGTTGCTGGCACGGTATCAGTAGACGACGGTAGCGGCAGCATCACCGTTCGCAATGCGCAAGATTTCAGGCTGCTCGATGATGGTAGCGGCAGCGTCAATCTGAGCGGGATCAGAAACTGATCGAGGTCGATTGGAATGCTCAGCCACGACTGTGAGCGGTGTTGGGAGATTTTCTGCTTAACAAGTCTGATATCCCTGAAAGCCTGGATTCGTTATTATGATTTTCAGGTATCCGCAGACCGAGGACCGTTGCCTGCCTGACGTGATCGGTTCCATACTCGCCATCATCAAATGATTGGCCTCACCATCGTTTGAAAATCGACCGCGGGCTGCTTATACTTTTCTGTGGGGGCTGACGTTAGACCGTAGGCATGATGCTGGCGTGCGTTCGGCCCTTCAGGAGCACTGTCATGGGCAAGATCGTATCGTTTGCGTCCTGGAACGTAGAGCATTTTTCCGGCAAACAATCGCGCGTGGATCGCGTGGTTCAGCTGCTTGACGAATTGAATCCAGACGTCTTTGCGTTGTACGAAGTCAAAAGCGGGACCGTGTATGACGCGCTGATGGACCGAATGCCCAATCACGCGTTTACCATCACCGAGAACACCACCAACCCGCTGGCCACCGAGACTTTGATTGGCGTGCGGCGCAGCATTCAGCACTTTGTCACTCAGCGCGAGGAGTTCAAGTCCAAGGTGCCCAGCCTGCGCCCCGGCGCGCTGGCGACCGTGCGCAAGGGCGGGCAGGACTATTGCTTCCTGTTTCTGCACCTGAAGTCGTTTCCCGATCCACGTGCCTGGGGCTTGCGCGACAACATGTTCAAACATGCCGCCAGCCTGAAGCGTGCGCTCGACAAGCGCTTTTCGAATGATAAAAAAGCCAACCTGCTGATTCTTGGCGACCTCAACACGATGGGCCTGAATGCGCCGTACAACAACATCAGTGATATCGATGGACCAGCGGAGCTGGGATTTCTAGAGCGCCGCATGCGCGCGGTTGATATGCGTTTGCTCAACAAGACCCACGATGCCAGTTGGTGGAACGGCAAGGACAA
>CAKZPB010000045.1 GCA_937138395.1 uncultured Pseudomonadota bacterium | reverse complement strand
GAAGCAGATGCCGCGATCACATTTATCGATAATTCTTCTTCAGGCAGTTCTCGCCAGCTTCCAGAAACAACCGTCAGATTCATTGTTATCAGGCCCTGAGGCCAAACATCATCAGGAAATCCGAAAAAGATGAACTCGGCGGTCGGGACTGTGGAACTCGATCCCGAGGATCCGAACAGGGTCGGAGCCTATTGATGATAGCGCGCTCATCGCCCGAAATTGCTCGCGACCAGTTCGATCAGGTGCGCCCGGAACAGAAGGAGGTGTAGACCAGCATCATCGATATGGACAAGGAAATTGCCGGCAAAGCATTTTTGACGCCCGTAGTTATTGAGGCACTGATTCAAGGAGCAAACCAGGACGGGCATTGAATAGGGAATATTACTAACGAGTCATCGGTTCGGCCAAAGCGCTGATGAAGAAGGCGGGCGCCTCCGGCCCAAACGGGATGAGGGGCGTCGCCGCAGACCAAGCAAAGCGCATCCTGCGCGACCGCCGCACCTGATACGAGTTTGAATGCGATGAAATCCGGACCGATCCGTTCCGGTTCTTGTCATGTCCGGAATCAATGCTTTATTGCCTTCTTGAGGCCGAAAAGCAGCAAAGCCGCAGATGGAGCCCGAGTCAGGGGTCTTTGCGCAGGAATAATGGCCCTAAGATCGGCGGAAAACGACTTGCGTGGCAGTTCAATTGATGTGTCCTGGTGATCCCGGTTCTGAATCAGCACAGCAGCCCGGCGCTGGTTGATTGCGCTCGGACGGTAACTGATAATCCCGCTACGATGCGCAATTCCTTTCCAACATAATGCCTGGGCCTTTGCCAGAAGCCACTGTCGAGCTGGTCAAGGCTTATCAAGGTGGTGATGTCAGCGCGCGGGATCGATTGATTGAGCGTTGTTTGCCTATATTGCGTCGATGGGCGCATGGGCGCCTGCCGAATTACGGTCGCTCCCTGGCCGAAACCGATGATCTCGTTCAGGTTTCGATGATGCGTGCATTGAATAACCTGAAGCGGTTCGACTCGCGACGACCAGGCGCATTGCTCAGCTACCTTCGCACTATTTTAATGAATGCGGTTCGCGAAGAAATACGGCGCTCGAAAAGCCACTCCATGGTGTCGCCCTTCAGTCGTGACTTGACCGATCCAACAAGCAGCGTGGTCGAGCGTGTAATTGGCCAGCAACAGATCGAACGCTACGAGGCTGCATTGCTGAAACTGACAGAGGAGCAGCGCGAAGCCGTGATTCTGAGGATTGAATTTGGAATGACCTACCCGGAAATGGCGCGCGAGCTCGCTGCCAGCAGCCCGGATTCGGTGCGCATGCTGGTCGCGCGCGGCCTGGTCAAGCTGGCTGAACTGATGCGATGAATGATTCACCACGCCCTGAATTGATTGAACTGGCGGCACGAATTTCCGACGGTGAGTCCGTCGATTGGCCCCGCATACAGCAGCAATTGCCCGGTGACGATCCAGCGCTGCTGGAGAGCATGAAAACGCTGGAGCTTTTATATCAGACGCTGCAAAAAACCAGTGCGGATCCGGTTGCCGATCTTGAATTGAAGCAATGGGGCCATCTGGAGCTCGATGAATTAGTCGGCTTTGGTGCGTTTGCTGTGGTGTATGGCGCGTTTGATCCAGTACTCAAGCGACCGGTTGCGCTGAAACTTAATACACGCATTGGTTCTACCCGACAAACCGATGAATGGATCAGGGAAGCGAGGCGGCTTGCGCGCGTGCAGCATCCAAACGTACTGGCCGTTCACGGTGCTGATGTTCATAATGGAATACCGGGATTGTGGTGCGATCGAATTGAAGGCGCAACGCTTGCTGATTTGGCTTTGAAGGGCCCGTTGCCGTTTGAACGGCTTTTGGATATCGCGGATGCACTGGTTGCGGCCGTGCGTGCGGTCCACCAGGCTGATTTGGTGCATGGCGATATCAAGCCAGCCAACATCATGCTTGAGTCGAACCAGCGTTTGATACTGATGGATTTCGGTGCCAGCGAACACATTCGATCCGATAAGAGCACGATGGACAAGGCCGGTTCACCTCTGGCAATGGCGCCGGAACGATTTGCCGGTGCACCGTTATCGTTTGCAGTTGATACATTCGGCATCGGCGTCGTACTGTATTACCTGCTCGAAGGCCGCTACCCGATGAGCGGCAACACGGCTCAGGACATTCAGCAGCTTTGGCAAGAAAAGCGGAAACCAGCATTTGACAAGTCCACACCCAGCGCGTTTAAGCAGCTGATTCTGTCGTTGCTGTCGATTGATCCGGAGCAACGGCCTGAACTCAGTGCAGTGGCTCAGCAGATCGAGCATATCCGCGGCACGCCTGCACGGCGCCGCCGTCGTGCGAGTATTGCCGCAGTGATGCTCATGCTTGCAGCAGCGCTTGGTTTTTCGCTCAATGCCTGGAAATCGTCCGAGCAGTCGCGGAAACAGGCCGTTGCGGTCAATGAATTTTTGGCCAGCGTGCTGGCAACGCCGAGGCCGACTCGCCTCGGGCCCGATCTGCCAATAACTGCCGTACTCAACGATGCGACCAGCAGAGCCGAGGAGGCCTTTGCCGAACAGCCGGAAGCGCTGGCGGACGTACTGACCTCAATCGGCCATAGTTATCGACAACTACTTCAGTTCGATCAGGCCGAGCCGTTGCTGACGCGTGCGATCGCGTTGCATGAAGCGAATAGCAATGATATTTCGGCGGGTTTTGCGCGAGCGCAGCTGGCCGAACTTCACCGAATGCAAGGAGATCAGGAAAAGGCGAGGCGGTTGCATCAGGAAACGCTGACTGCCATCACCGGCCGGGACCCAGATTCGCTACGCATGCAGTTGCTGAGTCGCTTGGGGCTGATTCGAATTCTGATTGCCGAATCGAACTTTGATCAGGCCCAGGCCGCGTTGTCCGAAGCATTCGGCAAGGCCCAGGCGGCTGATCTGGTCGGGAACTCGAGTGAGTGGGCTCAGCTATCTCTTGAAGCCGGCCAGTTGAGGCTGCGAATGGGCCAGCCACTGGAAGCTCAGCCGCAGCTTGAAGCCGCGCTTGAGTACTATTTATCCAACTGGGGTGAGCGCAACTCGAATACCGTGGCGGCTCGAGTCAGCCTGGTCGAAGCGCTGGTCCGATCAGCTCAGCTAGAATCGGCTGCTGCGATTGCACATGAGAATTACCGGGTGGTCTCCGAGTGGTTGGGTCCACGCAACCGCATGCGCCTGGCTGCAAGCGATACCTTGGCCAACATTCTGTCCAGTCAGGGTAAGCCCGAACAGGCGCTTGCCCAGAACCGACAATCGCTGTCTGCGCTGACCGAAGACGAGCAAATTCTAAATTCACTGGCGCTGCAGATGAAAACCAACCAGATCGGCTATCTACTTGACGCTGATCAAGCCGAAGAAGCACTAGCGCTGGCGAATCGGCTGATGCCAGTGCTCGATGAGTCACTCGGCTCGGAACACCCGACTACATTGATCACCCGACTGAACAAAACCGACGCGCTGTTGGTCGTTGGCGAAGTTGAGGCGGCCCATTCGCTGGCTTCCGATCTGCATGCAGAGCTTTCGCAACGATTTGGCGAACAGCATCTGTTTACGCTCGTCGCAATGTATCTTGAAGGCGGCAGCTTGAGTCACTTGAATCGATTTGAAATGGCCGAATCGCTGCTGCGAACTAGTTACCAACAGCTATCTTCCCAACTTGGTGAGAGCGACCCCTTGACACTTAAAGCCGGTTTGCTGTTCGCCCTGCATTTGCGAGATTCAAGTCAACCTGAGGCCAGCCGCGTACTGACTGAAGCGCTGCTTAAACAGTCCAACCAGCGGCTCGGACCAACACATACCCGCACCGTTCAGCTGCAGCAACTGATCGAAAGCCTCCGAATACAAACGTAATCATCGTTCGGTTTCCAGTTTTTCTCGCATTGATCTGGGTAGGATTAATTAAATTGGAGAAGCCGGACGCCAATCTTTTCGATTCCCACTGCAGCGATTGGACTCAGGCTGCTGATGCTGTCATATTTTGTTACTGGTAACGGTCTGGCTGCGCAGCTCACCGTGAATAACCTGGATGATGTCGTGGCCACTGACGGTCAGTGCACGCTGCGAGAAGGCGTAGAAGTGGCCAATACAGATGCGGATTTCAGCGACTGTGAAGCGACTGGAGTCGATGGCGCTTGATGCCAGTGCCACTGGCTGCTGGGCAGTGAGTAGCTGCTTGCCGTCAGCGTAGCGAAGAGACCTGAAAACTAAAACTTACCATTTCACAAGGAAGAAATTATGCAGCTTAAATCGTTATGCGGTGTTAAAGCAAAGACACTAAATAATTCCGGCGTCAAGCTAATAATATTGATAGCTACATTGATATGGGCAGCTTTATCGGCCCCTGTTCATGCTCAGTATATGAGTATTGACATCGTTGACTATCAATATGCTCAGTTCAGCAGTTCGGACGAAGCCAGTGTCGATTTGTATGGAACGCGTGGCAAGCTTTTTGGCATTTTGATCTTTCTCCCAGTCGATAAGCCCGGTGATTTGCCTGCAGCCGCTCAAGGTATCGACGGCGTTATACGTTTGTACTACAAGCGGGAACGGCTGCAAGGAGTGATTGACCAATTGCGTAATGAAACACCGCTGGTGCTGAATTACTGGATCGGGGCCGGCGGAAATAATTCACATATCGGTACGATGCGTGAGCCGGTCGGCGAGGGGGAATGATGAATCGCGCTGGGTACAAATAATATTGGAAACCGTTGGGTAAAGCATCTCGGAGCGCGATTAGATAGAAAAGCGGCCTATAGCGTGGCACCGAGCGATGGTAGTTCGTTCGGTTTTTGAAACATTGAGCATTCATTGGGGTACACCCATTTAAACGGAGAAGGCCGATGTTAGATTCCACAATCCGCGCTGTCGTTGCTGGATTGAGTCTGTGGATGTTTGCCAGTCTTGGACAGGCCGCACAGATCAATGTAAATACGCTCGATGATGTTATCGCCGTTGACGGTCAGTGCGCGCTGCGAGAAGCTGTTGAAGCGGCCAATACGGATGCTGATTTTAGCGACTGCGCGGGCACCGGCGCTTATGGCACAGATGAAATTACATTTAGCGTAGCCGGCGTTATAGGGATCAGTCCGCAGCTGGATATTACCGATAGCGTATCGATCAGCGGCGGCAGTCAAATTGAACTGACAGGTAATGACCAGAACCGGATACTTGATGCCAGCGGGGAAGGGCTTGAGCTGATCTTGTCTGGCCTCGAGCTTCGCAACGGCTTCGACCAGGCAAGCACGGGCGGCGGCTGCATACGCCTGTTTGGCGCAGGGGTGCTGCTGGAGATCAATGATTCCACGCTGCGTTTCTGCAGGGTCATCAATACAGGTGTGTCAGGGAGTTTTGGGGGTGCCATTAAGCTGGGCCGTTCACCGGCGGTCCCAGCTCGGACGAGCAGTGATAGTGTTACCGGGGGGGCAGGCACATCGCGGCTGATTATTGCGCGTACCGCGTTTTTTAATAACCTGGCCGAGTCGGTTTTGAATTCAGCGGCCGGTGGCGCCATTCACGCCGGACCGGATCCGATGGAGATCCGGATCGAAGATTCACGCTTTCTGGCCAATTTTGCCCAGTCATTTGATCAATCAGATCAGTTCGCGGTGACCGGCGGTGGCATTTGGGTTGCAAACGGCACAAGCGTATTCATCAACCGCACGGAATGGTCGTTTAACGGCGCTATTTCAACCGGTGGCAATAGCTCTGGCGGTGGCGTGTTTATTGGCGCGCTGACCGGTCCTGGCCTGATCCAGAACAGCACGTTTAGCGAGAATCAAACCTTTAGTGCAGGAACGGGTGCCGAAACTCGCGGCGGCGCTATTTTCGCTGTGATCGACGAACCTCAAATTCTATCGTTGAATAACAATACCATCGTTCGAAATCGAGCCCGTTTCAACGGTGCGCTGGCGTTTAGCGGCGGTATTGAACTCAACGGTGCCGGTAATCTGGCCAATACCATATTAGCCAATAATGTTACCGTGAATTTGAGTGATCCAGATAATCCTGTGCCGTCCGATTGTTTGCCGGACAGCCTGCTGCAGTCATTGGGCTACAACCTGATCAAGACCAACTGCGGCCTGGCTCCGGTTACCGGCGATCAGTTTGGCGTAGATCCGCTGCTCGACGACCTGGCCGACAACGGTGGCGCAATTGAAGGCATGCTCAGTCATTTGCCGCTGCCGGGAAGCCCCGTGATCGATTCAGCCAATCCCGCGCCGGTTCAGCCGTTCCAGCCAGTCGGTGATGCCAGGGTTTGCCAGCCAGTCGATCAGCGCGTGCTGCTCCGTCCGTTCGATTCGGGCGGTGGTGCGGTTTGCGATATTGGTGCGATTGAGCTGCAGGGCCGGCCAATTGGGCCTGCGGTCGCGGTGCCAGGCTTGAATCGATGGGGTACGCTGCTGCTAGC
>CAKZPB010000044.1 GCA_937138395.1 uncultured Pseudomonadota bacterium | reverse complement strand
GCTGATCGTCGGTCAGGTCGGGCTGCAGTTCAAGCAATCCAAAGATGGAGCACATCGGTTAGCTTCCGGCGTTGAGCATCAACTTGGATTATGTCGGAAAACCGGCGTTTGGGGGATGTGTTGGTGGAAAAAGGCCGTTCGGTTAGACTGAAAGAATAAATATCGTTCGCCTGAGGGAGGCCAGCATGCTATTTCGTGTCACTGCAATTGCTTTATTCATTCTATTCATGGGCTGGACGGTGCAAGCCAGCGGCGATGACGTCGTGGTCGGCGACATCTCCGTGCCCTGCGCTGAAGACCCGGCCTGCATGAACCGACTGCATCCCGACATTGCTGCAGTTGCGCATGCAGACCCAGGAGAAAAGATCGTATTCATCAGCCGAGACGCATTTGACCTCGACCTGGACCCCGACAAAACCTATGCCCCAGACGCTATACCGCGCGAAGGCACCGGCGTGGTGCATGCCCTGACGGGCCCGGTATTTATCCATGGCGCCAAAGCCGGGAGTGTCATTGCTGTAACGATTGAGAAACTGGAACCTGCCAACGTCGGTTGGACCAACACTTCCGGGTTCGGCTTTGCCGGCGAGCAGTTCGGTACGGACACACGCTTCATTACCTGGCGCATCAACAATGAATATGCGGTCAGCGATGCACTGCCGGGCGTTCGCATACCCAACAACAGTTTTCCCGGGGTGATCACGACCTTGCCGGATCGGGCCCTGCTGACCGACGTGCTGGCCCGAGAGCAGCAGCTGCTTGAAGCCGGTGGCGTTGTGCTACCGCCGGATCCGGATGAAGCAGCGCCCGCCGAAGTATGCGGCATCGATGGCAGCCATCCCACCGAGTGCCTGCGCACGGTACCGCCGCGTGAGCATGGCGGCAACTTGGATATTCGCTACATGACCACCGGCACCACCATTTACCTGCCGTGCCTGATCGATGGGTGCGGTTTGGCGGTCGGCGACTTTCATTACGCGCAAGGCGATGGCGAGGTTTCCGGAACGGCCATCGAAATGGGCGGACGGTTAACGGTTTCTGCCCGGATTGTCGAGGACCCGCCCGATCTGCGTCACGGCCCGCACTATGAAGGCCCGGCTTCGGTGCTCGGCATTCCGTCGGAACGGTTTTATGCGGTTACCGGGTTTCCACTGAAAGAGGCCGGTCAGGTTCCTGCCAATATGGCGTATCTGGAATCTGCCAAGATTGCCGAGTTGAGAAATCTATCAGCCGATGTTCATCTGGCTGCGCGCAATGCACTGGATGCCATGGTCGATTACATTGCATCGGAATACGGCTATGACCGCACGCAGGCCTACATGATTGCGAGCGTGGCGGTGGATTTCCGTATTGGGCAGCTGGTCGACGTTCCTAATCTGGGTGTAACCGCGATTCTGCCGCTGGATATCTTTGTGGGTCGCGAATAGATTGCGGATACTACTCGAGCGCCTTTAGGCGAACCCTCATTACAAAACCCAACTCGGCAATTGGCCTGCGGCCTGTTTAATGGCCTGCTGATGTTCACGGTAGTCGGGCTGCAGGGCTTCAACGCGCTGCCAGAATGCC
>CAKZPB010000043.1 GCA_937138395.1 uncultured Pseudomonadota bacterium | reverse complement strand
TTCCCATCAATATAATCCCGGTCGTCAAAACTGCGCACCCATTCGGGGCGCAGGATGGTCAGCAGCGTCATGATCGCGCCGTTGATAAAGCCCTCGGATAACATGGCCATCGGCAGAAAGATCAGATAGTCACCGCCGATGCGATCCCAACTGTATACCCCCGTGATCATCAGCAGCAGACCGACCGAAATCAAAACGGAGGCAATGACCAACATCGCCCCGAAATGGGCCGTGATGATCAGGTAGACAAAATAATGCCGTGGAAACGAATGATAGATGAACCACTGAGACGCATGCGCTACCAATACCGGCACAACGACGCCGAGCAGGCCATTCACGCCTAATGCGCCCCAGTCGTACAGGCCGGTCGCGGTCAACGCCAGCAATGTCGCGGCAGCGCCGACCAGCGCCAATCGCCAACCAAAAATCAGCACCAGCGTCATGATGCCGAGAAAATGCAGCTCCAGTCCAGCCTGGGCCTCGGCCCGTGCCAGCCACAGCAATCCCATCAAAGCACAACTGCCTGCATACACCCATTCGAGCAGGTTCTGCCGCAGCAAACGCCAGGCCGCACCGCCCGCGGACCAGAAAACGGCCACCGAGAAAATCAACAGTGCAGCCCAATTCAGCCAGTTGGGCAATAGATCCGATGGAATGTTCATCCGTGCAAGAATAGGTCAGCAATGTGATGTTTTTTGATATTTCTGCGACCTTTCTACGGTCGCCAGCGTCTAATCAAAACATGAAGTCGTCTCCATTCGCCCAAGCACTGGATGAAGTAACCCTGCAAGCCTTGAAAAAGGACTGCCGGCAGGCGCAATCACGGGTCTACCAGACTTATGCCAAACCGGCCTGGACGCTGGCCGTTCGCTTGAGCGGTTGTGAAGCGCGCGCCTGGGACGCCGTTCAAGAGGCCTTTTTACAAGCCTTCGGGAAGATTAGTCAGTTGCGCAACTCGAACAGCTTCGGCTTCTGGCTGCGTCGCATTCTGGTCAACCAGGTCATGGACCAGCATCGCCACACATTTGACTCGCTGCCTGACGAAACGGCCGATGAGGCTGCCCCCTCGGCGTCGATCAGTAATTGGATGGATATCGAGCGCGCGCTGGCTCGACTGAGTGAAAGCGATCGCTGGGTAGTATGGCTGCACGATGCTGAGGGCATGACGCATGACGAGATTGCCGAGCTGGCGGGACAAACAAAGTCCTGGTCCAAGTCGCGTCTCAGCCGCGCGCGCAAACGATTACAGCAACAATTCGAACTCACAAAGGTTGAGCCGTCAGGTTTGACCATGCAAGGTGCCAACAATGTCTGATGACCCTAACAATCTTCGTCAACTACCGTCGATCGAGCCACCAGCCCAACTTTGGGATGTGATCGAGGCCCGGCTTGAGGTCCGCGCCAACGCATCTGTTTCGGCACAACCAGAAAGCAAGCCGGATGGGGCCAATCGTTGGGTATCACTGACGATGGCAGCGGCCGTGTCCGTGCTGGTTATTGGCCTGGCTGTGGTCCTGAATCAAACGACAAACATCGAAGTCGAATCCGACGTGCCATTGGCCAGCAAAAACACGCCACATGGGCTTGTACCCGTTGCTGAAGCCGCGCCTCATTCTGGCTTGTTGTTGGCTCGACGGGCCTCGGCCCTGCTGGAGCGTCAGCTCCGCTTCAACAGCAATCAGGCGCTGAGCGCAGACCAGATTCCCGGGCTGCTGATGCTCGAAAACGAACTGGGTCTGGTCGATGAGCTGTTGATCGAGCGGCCCGACGATACGCGTCTGTGGCAGCAGCGAATCAAGATCCTCGACCAGATGAATCAGGGCTACAGCAACAGTCACTGGCAGGCCCAGGTCGCGCAGGTCAGCCTGTAAATCGCTGCGACCAATTGCATCGGCCAACCGTCTCAGTGTCGACTACATCATTTCATGGAGTAAACGAATGAACCAAAAACTACTGATTGCATCCCTGCTGTTGCTGGCGCTGCACTGGACATCCGCTGTGATTGCCCAGGACGAAAGCCGCGATGCTGAACAGCTCGCTCAGCTGCGCGAAGAACTCGCGGTTGCTCAAACTGAACTGGCCGAAGCAGCACGCAGAATGGCTGAAATCCGTCGCGAGCTTGCTACCGAACAGTTGGGTCTTGAACAATCCAGCCGCGTGGTCATTCAGATGAACGACGAAGTCATTGAGATCGACGATCTGCATGAGCTATCCGAAATGACATTTCAAAACGCGATTGGATCGCGTCTGGAAGAACTGGAAGGTATCAATCTTGCCCGCGTCGGCAATTTCCCGCCTCGGCTGGGGATCATCCTGGATGAATCGGAGGATGCACTGACGATTACAGGCGTCACACCGAACAGCGGTGCTGCAGACGCCGGGATTCAGACGGGCGATATATTGCTTGCCGTCAATGGACAGGTGATCAATCCAATCGACGCCAACTCGGTGCGCGATCTCCTGTCTGAATTTACTGCAGGTGACACGGTCACGGTCGAAATCGAACGCGACGGAGAATTGCTTGCTGTGGATGTTGTGACCGGTTCGCCGTTTGGTCACTTCGAGTGGGTTATGGATACGATTGCTAGCCAGGTGCCTGGCATGGGCCTGAACATCGTCATGGATTCCTCAGGCAACTTGCAGAGTGAAGATATCAGGGGTCCGATTGCTCCTGGTGCACCGAGGCCTCCAGGCGCTCCAGTGCTGGGCCGGCTTGATATTTTCCCACCTGAAGTACTTGGTAGAAATACGGATTTGATCAGCAACCACGCCGGCCTTGCCCCTTACTTTGGTACTTCTGACGGCGTTGTGGTGCTGCGGATAGACGAGGACAACGCGCTGAATCTCCGTTCTGGCGACGTGCTACTCAGGATTAATCAGCAACTCATCAATGATCCGGTCGATCTGGGCCGACAGTGGCTTTCTAACCGCAGTGCAGGAGATACCGTCACGCTCGAAATCATGCGCGAAGGCGCATTGACTCAAGTTCAGGGCACGGTGCCTGCACCGGCCGATGTGCCAGGGGTTGGTCAACAGCGTCATATTCATATTGAGCGCCATCCTGAAGCACCCAAGCCTGCCCAACGGCCTGAACCGCCTTCCGGCAGCTTTTGAACCGGCAAGCCCATCAAGCTAGCAAAACAGCAGGCACCGGCCTGCTGTTTGCTTACTCCCGGCACTGCTTTCGGATCACCAGTTTCAGCCCCGACCATACGTCGTTCACCGCACAGACCTTGACGTCAACCAGTTGAATTTCAAAGGCCGCTGCGCGGATACCATTGCCGTCGAGATCACTTGCAATTCCAGAGGCCTGCTTGGGCCAGGATACCCAGATCACACCGTCTTGGGGGATCGAGTTGCGGGCACGATTCAGGACGGGCTTGAGCGGGTGCGGGTCAATTGAAAAAATGTGCCATAGATCGATATCAGTGCGCAACCGCGAAGAGACTTTGACGCCGTTCGGCAGCGGGTGCAGCCAGTCCAGATAGTGCGTAGGTGCATTCACCGTCTTGACCCGAAAACCGGGCTTGATGCCCAGTTTTTTAGCCAGTGGCGTGCCGGAATACCCCGTGTTCATCCTTTGATCCTTTAGAGTGGCTCAACCGCCATCGGATTTTCTGACCTTCGGAATCCAGGCCCAGTCCATTTCACAGATCAGCGTCGCCTGCCCTGTTGTATCGGTCACCTCAACGGGAACCACGACCGCCCCTTTGTCGGTGCTGTGCAGTTGTGCAATGGCGTCATCGGGCAGAGTGGCCACGCCGAGCAGGTCACCTTCGGATCGCCGCGTGTACTGAATCGTCATTTTCTTCATCAGTGGAATGCACTGATCCTGAACATTCATGCCTACCACCAGGCCGGTCGCCGTTTCAGCCAGCAGCGCCGCGGCGGCAGCGTGGACGGAGCCGATGTGATTCTGGACCCTGCGGGTGTTCTTCAATCGGATTCTGACTTCGTCAGCGCTGATTGATTGAATCGAAAGACCGGCAGTACCAACAAATGGAATGGTTCGGCGAATCGCGAAATTACGCAGCGGGCCCTGCAGCATGCCCGGAACGGCATCGAGCTTGCCCAGCGTTCGCCGCATGGCATTGGAAAAACTCATCGTCATATTCTGCATCAAAAACCTTGCGCGTACTCCACGGTTCGCAGAACAGTACACTGTGCCCATGAGAGTCATCGCGCACACGTGCTCGAACACCGAAATTGTCTGTGCGCTCGGTCGGGCCGACTGGCTGGTCGGCGTGGATGAGCATTCCGATTACCCGGTTGATGTCGTCTCCAGGTTGCCAAAAATTGGCCCTGATCTTGATATCGATATCAATAAAATCATTGACCTGAAGCCGGATCTTGTTATTACTTCTCTAACAGTACCAGGCCATGAGCGCTGCCTGCAGCGGATACAGGAATCAGGCATTCCGCACCTGGTCACCCAGCCGCACAGCCTGAAGGAGATTCAATCCGATATTCAGCGGATTGGTCACGCCCTTGCTGCCGAATCTCGAGCCCAGGCTCTGGTCGAACGCTTCGATCACTATCGGGAAGCACCGGCATTCAGTTCGACCATTCCGATTCTTATTGAATGGTGGCCCAAGCCGGTCATCGTGCCAGGCAGAAAATCCTGGGTCAATGAAATGCTGGAACTGGCCGGTGCGCATAATCCATGGCGCAACGACGACTCGGAAAGCCTGGAAATCACGGATGAACAGGCTTGTGCTGCAGCCCCGGAAGCCATCATCATGAGCTGGTGCGGCGTCAAGGAAGCGAACTATCGACCGCATATTGTCGAGCGACGAACCGGCTGGGCGTCGATCCCGGCGATTCGCAACCAACAGATCATTCCGATCAGCGAAGCCTGGCTGGGCCGCCCGGGCCCGCGCGTGCTGCAGGGCATTGAAAAACTGAGGTCCGTTGTCAACGCGTGCATGAAACGCTGAATTTCAAGGCCCGGCTCACTTCTGCAGTAAAATAGCGTCCCAATGAACAGCACCAACAACACATCGCCAGCCGTCGGACTGGTCAGTCTCGGCTGCCCGAAAGCGTTGGTCGACTCCGAACAGATCGTGACCGGGCTGATCCAGCAGGGGTACACGATGGCTGCCGATCATGCCAGTGCCGACCTGGTCGTCGTCAATACCTGCGGTTTTATCGATCAGGCCAAGGCCGAATCGCTCGAGGCCATCGGCGATGCCCTGTCGGAGAACGGCAAGGTGCTGGTCACCGGCTGCCTGGGTGCCAAGACCGAGGACATCACGACGATCCACCCGAAAGTGCTGGGCGTAACTGGTCCGCATCAGGCCGATGCCGTTCTGCAATCGGTGAATCAGCATCTGCCGCGCCCGCATGATCCATTGGTCGACCTGGTGCCGCCCGCAGGGCTCAAACTGACGCCCAGACACTATGCCTATCTGAAAATTTCCGAAGGCTGCAATCATAAATGCCGGTTCTGCATCATTCCGGCCATGCGGGGTCGACTGGTCAGTCGACCCATCGGTATGGTGCTGCGCGAGGCGGAACAACTGGTAGAACAAGGCGCCAAAGAGCTACTGGTCATCAGTCAGGACACCAGTGCTTACGGGGTGGATACGCGCTATCAAGCCGATTACTGGCAGGGCCGCCAGATCGAAACCCGCATGCTGGATCTGGCGCGCGAACTGGGCGAACTCGATGCCTGGATTCGGTTGCACTATGTCTACCCCTACCCGCACGTGGACCACGTGATTCCGCTGATGGCCGAAGGCAAGGTCCTGCCCTACCTGGACATTCCGTTCCAGCATGCCAGCCCCGACGTGCTGAAGAACATGCGCCGCCCTGCGGCCTCGGAAAATACGCTGGAACGTATTCGACAGTGGCGTTCGATCTGCCCCGAACTGGTCATTCGCTCGACGTTCATCGTCGGCTACCCGGGCGAAACCGAAGCGGATTTTGACTACCTTCTGGAATGGCTCGACCAGGCCCAACTGGAACGCGTCGGCTGCTTCCAGTACTCAGCCGTTGAAGGTGCGGCCGCCAACGCCCTGCCCGACCCGGTGCCCGACGAGGTCAAACAGGAGCGCTGGCACCGCTTCATGCAGCACCAGCAGGGCATCAGTGAGCAGCGCCTGCGCAAAAGGCTTGGCCGGATTGAAACCGTGTTAGTCGATGAAGTGGACGTGTCAGCTACCGGCGAGACGCTGCAGGCACGCGCCAGAAGCTACGGCGACGCGCCGGAGATCGACGGTCAGGTCATTATCGAGGACGCCGACACGATCAACGTAGGTCAGATGATCGAAGTCGAAATCACCGGCCATGATGCCTACGACTTGTTTGCAAGCCCGCGGAACTAAGCGCGCTTTTAGCCATCCCATAAACCAGATCGACCTGTTGGAATCAGCATCAGGCACCACCATACAACACGCAATAATCAATTTTTTACACTGAGAAACACTATGCCTATCATTCGCAAACCGCTTGTACTGTCCGCTCTTACACTGAGTATGATCGCTGCACTCCTGCTTTCCGGCTGCTCTTCCGAACCCGAGCCAACCGGGGATGCCGTTGTTGAACCCGAAACGCCGGCACAGACCGTAGCTGAATCGACTGAACCCCGTCCGTCGACCACGACCAATGCGCCGGTGATGGAAGAACTGCCATCAGGCAGCACCGGAGCACGTCACCGCTTCGTGCCGGATGTCGAGGGGCAACTTGAAGCAGCCGGTGGCGGTTTGCAGAGCATTATCGATGGCAGCAGCCCGAACGCCTTCAACGAGAGTCTGCAGTGGATTGCTTCGGACACATCGGCGGAACAATACCGCGAGCTGGAAAGTGCTATCCGCTTTTTGAATGTCTATGACCCGGCCGTACTGGGCAACGACGCGAAAATGCGCGAACGACTCAATGGCCTGACCGGTCAGGAAGTGATCGATCTGGCCGCACAGGTCAGCAAACAGCGCTCCGGGCGCAATAACTGATCAACCTTGGATCACGGCCGCCGGTTGATTGATCGGCGGCCTGTCGCGATTGAATCGCTCAGAACACGCCCGGAATCAGCCACCAGCTGTTTGCTCGCCACTGCGCCCACTCCGGGTGACGCGACATCCGGGCTTCCTTGATCCGCATATTGACCGCAAATACTCCCAGCCAGACCCAGGCCAATACAATAAATGCAAGCCAGTGCCAGACCAGCATGGCCAGGCTGCCATAAATCAGCATTTCTCCGAGATAGTTCGGATGTCGAATGTAGCGAAACATGCCGGTTGAAATCAAACCGGAGTGATATTTCAGCGTAAAGTACTTTTGCGCATCGGATGCCAGCATGATCGCAATGCCCAATACGCAGACAAAACTGTTGATCCCCAGCCAGAGCGCATCATCCAGCGGATAGTCACCGCCGTAACCCGCAATCAGCAGCCAGCCAAACAGCCAGTACCACCCCAGCACGCCCAGAAACGCATTGATCCCACCGACAATGGTGATGCGCTTTTGCCAGGCCGGATCGGGAAACGCGACATCCTTGATCAACCAGACCATGCCATAGCCGCCGTGCAATGCCCAGTAGATCCAAGCGGCGGTGCCCCACTCGCCGTACCACCACATCAACAGTAGTAAAAACACCGGAGTGCCGGCTTTCTGGACATTGATTACCCAGGAAAATTTCCAGGGCCGTGGTCCACCAAGGCAATCCTCGACCAGCCACTGCGTCAAACGCTGCATACGAACAGCCCACTGAGGTGCAGGCTGCGATTGATCGAGCCTATTCATGCCGTAGGAGCTGTACTAGCGAAGCGTATTGCTCGGTCGAGAGGGCCGACATCGATTGATTTCAGTGACTGGTCCGGGTCACGTCGATAACAGCGGTTTTACGTCGTCGGTGTAGCGAAACACCAGTTCACGATTCGGGCTCAGCAGCGCATGATCCTTGCTCTGGTACTGCGATCGTTCAAGCAGGTCACGGATGATGTTGATGCGGCCTTTCTTCTTGTTGTTGTTGACCACCACAGTCCACGGCGACAGCGCAGAATGGGTTCGATCCAGCATGACATCCCGGTGCTGCGTGTATTGATCCCAGTGGTCCAGGGCAACTTCATCAACCGGGCTGATTTTCCATTGCTTGAGTGGATTTTCACGACGCGCCAGCAAGCGCTTTTCCTGTTCTTCCCGCGAAATATCGAGGTAATACTTGATCAGCTGGATACCGGACTGGATCAGCATGGCTTCGAAATCCAGTACGCTGGTCAGAAAACGGCGGTACTGATGGTCGGTGCAGAACCCCATGACCGGCTCTACGCCGGCCCGGTTGTACCAGCTTCGATTGAAGATCACCATCTCGCCAGCGGCAGGCAGATGATGTACAAAGCGCTGGTAATACCAATGCGATTGCTCACGATCGGAAGGCTTCGGCAGCGCCACCACGCGCGTCTCACGCGGGCTCAGATGCTGCACGATACGCTTGATCGAACCATCCTTGCCGGCACCGTCCCGCCCCTCGAACAGGATCAGAACACGTTCGCCTGATTCGATGACGTGACGCTGCAGGGTCACCAGCTGAATACTCAGCTCATGCAGCAGCGACTTGTAGTTTTCTTCGTTGACTTCTTCATGCATCGTCAAGCCACCCTACCAGACCAGATCGTCCGGCACAGGCGGATAGTCATCCGATTCAGTCGGCTGATCAGGTTCTGCGGCACTCAGGTCCGGTACCAGGTCACTGGCAATGGCTTGATACGCCTCCAGAACTTCGGGCGCTACGATCAAATAACGACCGCGCAGATTGACCAGGCCGAGCAGACCCTGATTGAGCTGGTCTCGCTGCTCCGGCGTACAGAGAACGCGTCGAATCCGGCCCAGGTGCTCAAAATACCGGGGTGTGTCCGCCTCGTCATGATTCAGCGACTTGCCTTCAACGATCGCGTCGAGTTTAAGGTTGCGCTTGCGGCGTGCTTCTTGATCTGCCACGCGCGCCTGCTTGATGCGTTCTTTTTCAGCACGTTCAGCATTGCGGCGGGCAATCCAGGCTCGTTCCAGATCCGATTTCTTTTGTTTCGATCGATCTTGACCGGCCTGGTGCGGTCTCGGGCCGGGTTTTCCTGTACGACCCCTGCTTCCGGACTTGCCCGAAGCGGTTGATGTTTTGCCGGGCTTGTTGCGATTGCTCGGCTTTCTGGAGTTTTTCTTGCGCGCCTGCTCCAGCTCATCTTCGCTGGTCAGGCCGGATTTCAACAGCGCATCTTGCAGTGAACCCATGACTACCCTCGATCAAGCACATGGCCGGAAGGTCCGGCCATGCATTCAACGTTGATTGAACCGGCTCAGCAGGCGGGCTGCCCGCGATATCAAAAGCCGGTCCAGCACAATTTTACTGAATTTCGATCAGCTCAACTTCGAAAATCAACGTGGAGTTCGGGCCGATCGGACCCGGACGGCCCTGCTCTCCATAGGCCAGTTCTGACGGAATGAAAAACTCATAGCGTGAGCCGGCAGGCATCAGCTGCAAGCCTTCGGTCCAGCCCGGAATGACCTGGTTCAAGGCAAACGTAGCGGGCTCACCACGTGAATAGGAGCTGTCGAATTCAACGCCATTGATCAAGGTGCCGCGATAGTGCACGGTGACACGATCCGTGGCTGCCGGGCGTTCGCCGTCCCCTTCCTCGATGACCCGGTACTGAAGACCGGATTCGGTCACCTGCACACCCTCTTTCTCGGCATTTTCAGCCAGGAAAGCAGCACCGTCTGCCGCGTTGATTTCAGCATCACGATTGCGCTGCTGCTCCAGCTCGGCTTGACGTCGCTGGATAAAGGCCTCACGTTCGGCCAGCGCCTCTTCCTCTGTCAGCAAGGTTTCTTCGCCCATGTAGGTCGCACGCAGCGCTTCCATCAGAATATCGATATCCAGATCCATATCCTGGCCGGACAGTGATTGGCCGATATCCATGCCAATGGTGTAGCTGAGACGATCCTGATCGGTTTCAAGCGTCGTCGTTTGAGCGGTCGCAGCCGTCGAAATGGACAGGGCAAGCGCGCTGATCGCAATGATTTGATTGCGCATATTGAATAATCTCCGATGTGTTGTTGATTCGGTATTGTGTTTGAGTGGCGTGCAGGCAATGCCATGCACAAAAGGAATACTGCTTGTTCGAAAACTAGGACATCGATTTATGGAACCAGTTTCAAGCAATCGCCCGGGTTTTGATTCAGCTGCGCATGATACCAAAGCTTTGCCCTTGGCCGTTTGAAAGATTCGCTGATGAACAACCGCTTATTGATTGCCGTCTGGCATACATTAGTAGTAGGCAGAATGGCCAGGAGATTGTGTTGCGATTGGCTGGACACTTGGCTTGACACCGTCGTGGTGTTTTAGTATAGTAGTACACCAAGATCACGCTGCAAGGAGAACATCATGCTGCCGATTACGAATCACAAGGTACATATTCCGCATGCCATCGCACTGGCAGCAGCACTGATTGGGCTGGTTGCCGCCCTCAGCTGGGACTTCAGATCCAGCGACCTGAATTCAACCAGGATAAGTTCTACCGTGGTCAACACGGAACATTCAAACATGGACGACAGTTCAGAGCCTTCGGCCAAGCAAGCTTCCTCCGGCGGGGGCGCGTCACCCAGTAGTCAATGGAGTTCAAGTCCTGTACTGCCTTTATTCTTGCCCGCGAGCCCGAATGGCCAATGAGCCGACAGTGGGACGATAACCAGCCCATCTACTGGCAGCTGCGCGAACGGACGGTCGCGGCTATCCTGGACGGCACACTTCCCGAGGGCGAGCCCTTGCCCTCGGTACGGCAGGTTGCGGTTGATTTCCAGATCAATCCGCTGACGGTCTCAAAGGCCTATCAATCACTGGTCGACGATGAACTGGTCGAAAAGCGCCGCGGGGTCGGCATGTTCGTCATCGAGGGCGCGCGCGACCAGTTGTTGGCCTCCGAACGAGACCGGTTTCTGAATGAAGACTGGCCCAAGGTAGCTGCACGCATTGAGCAGCTGGGTCTTTCTGTTGAAGAATTGTTGAAAATTCTGGATCAATCATCCGATCAATCGAACGATGCCGATCCTGAATTGAAAGCCAATGGGAGCCACTGATCACAATGAAACCAACCATTTACGCGAAAAATTTACACCGTCACTACGGCAAGACGCGCGCCCTCGACGGCGTCGATATGAACATACCAGCCGGGCGCATTGTCGGCCTGATCGGCCCGAACGGTGCCGGCAAGACCACTGCCCTGAAAGCCATTCTGGGCCTGACCAATTTTGAGGGTGAACTCGAGGTTCTAGGACTGGATCCATCGAAAAATCGCGACGACCTGATGCAGGATGTCTGCTTTATTGCCGACGTCGCCGTACTGCCACGCTGGGCGCGGGTCTGGCAGATCATCGATCTGACCGAAAAGCTGCATCCCCGGTTTTCGCGCAAAATCTGCATGAAATACCTGTCGAAAACCAAGATTCAGCAGAAATCAAAGGTTCGTGCCCTGTCCAAAGGCATGATCGTTCAGCTCCATCTTGCGCTGGTCATGGCCATCGATGCCAAGCTGCTGGTGCTCGACGAACCCACGCTGGGGCTCGACATCCTGTTTCGCAAGCAGTTCTACTCCAACCTGCTGAATGAATATTTTGATCAACAGCGCACGATCCTGATTACTACTCACCAGGTCGAGGAAGTCGAGCATATCCTGACCGACCTGATCTTTATCAAGGACGGCAAACTGATCGTCAACAGCTCCATGGACGAAATCCATGATCGCTATTCGGAAGTCATGGTCAGCCCCGAATCGCTGGAACAGGCGCGCAGCATGAACCCAATCCACGAGCGCGTATTGTTCGGCCGCCACATCATGTTGTTCGATCAGGCCGGTCGCGAGGAGCTCGAGCTGATTGGTGAAATTCACAAACCCAGCGTGGCCGATTTGTTCGTTGCGCTGATGGGCGATAAAGAAGCGCAGGAAGAACGAGTGGAGGGCGCAGCATGAACACGAATTCATTGAGCCGCTTGTGGATCATGATGCGGCGAGAGGTCTGGGAAAGCCCGTTCTCGTTCAAGTGGACGCCCGTCATCGTGGTTGGCTTCATTCTGTTGTTCACGATTCTGGCACTGATTATCGGTGCACGAGTCGACAACGAAATGGTCTTTACCAAAGACGGCATCCGGCAATTTGCCGAGATGGCAGTCGAACAGCGCAGCCTGCTGCTGTATGGCGTGACCATTTCGATTTCAGCCATCTTTACCCAGGTGATGTTCGTGGTGGTCGTGTTCTACCTGGCCGGCTGCCTGTACGACGACCGTCGCGACCGCTCCATCCTGTTCTGGAAGTCGCTGCCGATTTCCGACACGATGACCGTCGCATCCAAGATCCTGACCGCGATCGTGCTTGCGCCCCTGGTCTATCTGGCCGGCACCATACTGATCCAGATTCTGATCATGTTGATTGCGACCTGCTACAGCTTTTTGGCCGGCGTCAACCCCTTCACGACCTTCTGGGGCCCGTCCAACCTGCCGAGCATGTGGCTGCTGTTGCTATTTGGCGGCCTGGTCCAGGGCCTGTGGCTGCTGCCGCTGTATGCCTGGATCCTGTTCTGCTCATCCTGGGCACCGCGGCTGCCGATCTTGATTGCGGTACTGGTGCCGGTACTGATCGGCATCTTCCAGCAGTTCTGGAGTTTTTTCAGTGACTTCCGCTTCTCGACCGAGAACATCATGCTCACGATTCTCGAGCGCATCGGGCGAGGCGTCGTACCGGCCACCATCGAGTGGGATCAAATTACCGACGGCAGCGAGCGCTTGACGCGTCCCGCTGAAGAGATGTTCATGAGCTACGGCTCGGTCGTCGATTCCCTGTTCAGCCTGCAAATGTGGATCGGCATTGCGATCGGCATCGTGTTTATTGTGGCCTCGATCTGGTTCCGCAAGCGGGCGACGGATTCCTGATCGAAGAGCAGAACACTGCCTGATCAGTTCCAGTCCGCTTGATCCCAGT
>CAKZPB010000042.1 GCA_937138395.1 uncultured Pseudomonadota bacterium | reverse complement strand
CGCATCCGCACCAGCACGATAGCCGGGCTGAACAATTTCCACAGGATCAAGCTATAGCCAATCATCAGGCTGGCCAACCACATCGACCAGATCAGATCGCCGGTCTGTCAGCCTAAGTGCCATGCCAGTATCAATGCAACCACACAGCCAATCAGTTCCGGAAGCGTTGCGCGCCAGCCCTGATTGAAACTCTTGTGATCAGGCGGCCTGGTCATTGACGCCCAAGATGAAGGCTTGATACTCGTTGTTTGTATGAGACCATGCAGCGTTGCAGTAGTCGGTAGCACTCATCGAATCAGGCCGAACGAGTGGTTTCGTCAAGACACTCAGCCAGCTTCCGGAAGAAACAGCTCGAAACGAGCACCGCCCAGATCCGATGGATGCGCGCGGACGCTGCCGCCTAAAGCCTGGATCAACTGACGGGTGACCGCCAGCCCAAGCCCGGTGTTGGATCGGGTGGTATGGAAACGTTTGCCCAGCTCCCAGACGCGCTGATAGTCATCCAGGTCAGGCAAGCCATCACCGTCGTCCTCAACTACGATGCGAACGAAATCATCATGGCTGGCAACCGTGACGGACACTTTAGTCGATGCAAATCGCAGCGCATTGGACAGCAGATTCTGGACCGCGCGTTTGATCATGGTCGGATCGGCCAAGACCTCCGCCGGCTTGGCAAGAACGTCTACGCTGATCTCACTGTCCGCAGCCAGGTCCAGACAAACGTTTTGAACCAGTAAGCCAACCTCCACACGCTGAAAGACATCATCTTCCAGAGTCGATCGACCACCTGCCTGCACCAGCTTGAAGGCCTGTGCCACGTTGCGTTCCAACATATCGACCGTACTGTTCAGCGCATCTGAAGCTTGTATCGAAGGATGCCCTGCTAGCGACTGTACTGCAACAGAAACCACCTGCAGCGGCGTGCGCAGATCATGCATGATCGCTGCATTATGGTTGGCCGCTCGTTGATGGGCCGCTGAAATTTCAGTATTGATGGTTGCCAGGTCGGACTCTGCTTTTTCGGCTAACGCAGCCCGTCGTGCCAGCTCGACTTCTTCTGCTACCGCATCCGCAATCAATTGCAGCAGCTGTAGTTCTTCTGCGCTCCACTTGCGTGGCTGGTCATCAATGACGCAAAAACTACCGAGCACATTGCCGCCTTCGTCACAGATCGGCATGCCGGCATAGGCCGCCACGTTCAGATCGGGTATTGCAAGATTGTCACAAACGCGCTCATCGGTCAGTGCTTCCTCGACGACCAGCGCGCTGCGTTGATTGACCACATGCTGACAGAACGAATGACTCAGCGGCGTTTCGCGCTGTTGGTTCCATGGTTCGCCCAAGCCATGCGCAGCCGCGAAAAACTGTCGATGATCATCGACCAGTGATACCAGGCTGACGGGCGCTTTTAGTGCGCGTGCAGCGATACGCGCATACCGATCCAAAGCATCCCGCTCAGGCGTGTCGAGCAGCCCGGTTTCGGCCAAAGACTGCAGTCGGATTCGGTTCAGAAGATGGGCTTCTTCAGCAGTTGAAGGACTCATTGAGAATCAAAGCAGCGGCTCGAAATAGTGTTCCAGATTCAGAGTGTACCGGAATGCGGTCGAATCTCGGATCGACAGCTCATTGTAATCACCTTACCGGAAGCAATTGATCCGACACAATCAACATCAATCGGGTCTCGAAATCAACAGTAATGTTATAATTCCGTGCCAGGAATAAAGTATTTATTGGACCAGTTCATCCCGTCTCCAAGCTGTTTTTACACTCACTATCGCGGTACATCATGAACCTGTATTCCTCCTATCTCGAAGAAATTGAAGCCCGAAAACTGCAGGGCCTGCATCCCAAACCCATTGACGATGGCGCGTTGATACAGGAGATCATAGACCAGATCAAAGACACGCAAAATGAACATCGGGATCATTCGCTTCAGTTTTTCATCTTCAACACACTGCCTGGCACAACCAGCGCAGCCGGAGAGAAGGCACGATTCTTGAAGGACATTATTCTCGGTCGTGAAACCGTTGAGGAAATTTCGACCGGGTTTGCATTTGAGTTGCTGTCACACATGAAAGGCGGGCCATCGATTGAAGTGCTGCTGGACCTCGCGCTGGGTGACGATGCTGACACCGCACGTCAGGCTGCCGACGTGCTGAAAACCCAGGTATTCCTGTATGAAGCCGATACCGATCGCCTGAAAGCAGCGCATGACAGCGGCAATGCCATCGCCACCGAAATCTTGCAGAGTTATGCCAACGCCGAATTCTTCACCCAGCTGCCGGCGCTGGATGAAGAAATCCCGTTAGTGACCTACATTGCTGCCGAAGGTGATATCTCGACCGATCTACTTTCGCCGGGCAACCAGGCCCATTCCCGTTCCGACCGCGAGCTGCACGGCCAGTGCATGATTTCTCCGGAAGCCCAGGCCGAAATTCGCGCGCTACAGCAACAGCATCCGGACAAGCGCGTCATGCTGATTGCGGAGAGAGGCACCATGGGTGTGGGTTCGTCGCGCATGTCGGGCGTCAACAATGTCGCGCTGTGGACCGGCAAGCAGGCGAGTCCGTACATCCCGTTTGTCAACATCGCCCCTGTTGTTGCCGGCACCAATGGAATTTCCCCGATTTTCCTGACGACCGTCGACGTGACCGGCGGCATCGGGATCAATCTGAAAAACTGGACCAAGCAGCGTGATGCCGACGGCAACCCGATACTGGACGATGCCGGTAATCCTGTGCTGGAACAGCGCTATTCGGTGGCCACCGGAACGGTGCTGACCATTAATACGCGCAGCAAGAAGCTGCTGGATGAATCGGGTGAAACCGAGTTGATGGATATCGCCTCGGCATTTACACCGCAAAAAATGGAATTCATGCGGGCTGGCGGTTCTTACGCCGTCGTGTTCGGTAAAAAACTGCAGACGCTGGCCGCCGAGACCCTGGGCATCGATGCAGCAGACGTGTTTGCGCCGTCCAGGCTGATTTCGCATGAAGGTCAGGGCCTGACCGCAGTAGAAAAGATCTTCAACCGCAACGCATTGGGGGTACCCAAAGGCCAGCAGCTTCACGCTGGCTCGGACGTGCGCGTGCAAGTCAACATTGTCGGCTCTCAGGACACCACCGGCTTGATGACCTCTCAAGAGCTGGAGGCCATGGCGGCTACCGTCATTTCACCCACGGTCGACGGTGCGTTCCAGTCCGGTTGTCATACCGCTTCGGTCTGGGACCTCAAAGCGCAGAGAAACACGCCCAAGCTGATGGCGTTCATGAACCAGTTTGGCCTGATCACGGCACGGGATCCGAACGGCGAATATCACGCCATGACCGACGTGATTCACAAAGTGCTCAACGACATTACCGTTGATGACTGGGCCATCATCATCGGCGGTGATTCGCATACCCGCATGTCCAAGGGCGTTGCCTTTGGCGCAGACTCCGGCACCGTCGCACTGGCCCTGGCCACCGGCGAGGTCTCCATGCCGATTCCCGAATCCGTCAAGGTCACGTTCAAGGGTCAGATGGCCGACCACATGGATTTTCGCGACGTCGTCCACGCAACCCAGGCCCAGATGCTTGAACAGTTTGGCGAAAACGTGTTCCAGGGCCGCATCATTGAAGTCCATATCGGTACCCTGCTGGCCGACCAGGCCTTCACGTTCACCGACTGGACTGCCGAGATGAAGGCCAAGGCGTCGATCTGTATTTCCGAAGATGCCACCCTGATCGAATCACTGAAAATTGCCCAGTCGCGCATTCAAGGCATGATCGATGCCGGCATGGATAACGAACAACAGATGTTGAAAGGACTGGTCGACCGCGCCAGCCAACGCATTGAAGAAATACGCAGCGGCACCAAACCGGCGCTTCGGCCAGACGTAAACGCCCACTACTTTGCCGAGGTTGTTATTGACCTCGACCAGATCAACGAACCAATGATCGCCGACCCGGATGTGCATAATCCGGATGTCTCAAAGCGCTACACCCATGACACCATTCGCCCGATTTCCTACTACCGGGCCGAGAAGAAAGTCGACTTGGGCTTTGTCGGCTCGTGCATGGTGCACAAGGGCGATATGAAGATTGTGGCGCAGATGCTGCGCAACCTGGAAAAAGCGCAGGGCGAAGTGGCGTTCAACGCCCCGCTGGTCGTTGCCGCGCCGACCTACAACATCATCGATGAGCTCAAGGAGGAAGGGGACTGGGACGTGCTGCAGAAGTATTCGGGCTTCGAGTTCAATGACAATGACCCGAAAAACGAAGCACGAACCGAATACGAGAACATCATGTACCTCGAACGCCCGGGCTGCAACCTGTGCATGGGCAATCAGGAGAAAGCGGCCAAGGGTGATACCGTGCTGGCCACCTCGACCCGCCTGTTCAAGGGCCGGGTGGTCGAAGACTCGGACACCAAGAGCGGTGAATCGTTACTGGCCTCGACGCCGGTGGTGGTGTTGTCCGCCATCCTGGGCCGCACGCCCACCGTCGACGAATACAAGTCGGCCGTCGAGGGCATTGACCTGACCAGGTTTGCACCGCCAAAGCAAACGCCGATCGACAGTAAATCCGTGCATTTCTAAGCCCGGTTGTTGTGGCTCAACGAGGGTCAAAGCAGATCTGGATTATTTCACGATGCATTCATAACATGCGGGTAGTGTCGAATGATGTTCATTCACCAGCGATTCATTGCACTGTCGGCCCTGCTGCTGGCATTACTATTGGCGGGATGCGGAACCATGGATGATGTAAAACCGGTCGAGTCCGTAAACCTTCAACAATTCATGGGTGATTGGTACGTGATTGCCCATATCCCAACCTTTATTGAGGACGAAGCTTACAACGCGGTCGAGCGCTATGAGTTGGTCGAGCCCGACAAGGTCAAGACCACCTTTACGTTCAACGATAAGTCCTTTAATGGCGAATTCAAGGAGTACAACCCCACAGGATTTGTTCGAGAAGGGACTGGAAACGCGATCTGGGGCATGCGTTTTATCTGGCCGATCAAGGCTGATTACCGAATCGCCTACCTCAGCGAAGATTATTCTGAAACCATCATCGCCCGCAACAAGCGCGACTATGTTTGGATCATGGCGCGCACACCAATTATTGAAGAGGCGCGCTATCAGCATCTGGTTCAACAGGTTGAAGCCATGGGCTATAGCCTGGATGATTTACGAAAGGTGCCACAGCAAACGCTCGCCGAGCGTGCCGGCCCGGATTGATTGCTCCCGAAATAGGCGCCAGTAATGGCGGATCAGTTTCGGTCGCGAATAGCCTGTATCCGTTTTTCCTTGTTCATGTCGCTGCGACCCGAGATGTTGAGTTCAGCCGCTCGATTGCGCAGCTCATGTACGGTACGATCCTCAAGCCGTGAGTTGGGATTGCCGGTACCCTCGGTGGTCTTTTCAGGTGTACGACCCTCCTCACGGCGCTGCTTGTTCACAGTCCGCGCAGCAATTTCTTTTGCTTGCTGTTTGCTTTTTCCTCGATCCAGCTCGCTTTGCAGAACATGTTCGTACTGGCGCTGATCTTTATCATTCATTTCGCTCATATTGTCCATTAACACGTTGTCCCTAAACATGTTTTCTCTTGAAAGTAATGATGATAGATAGTATCGAACGAGGCCCGCATCTGCTTTAACTTATATTCATGAACGTATACTGGCCAGTCGCTTGACTGATCAGCTGCGGCGCCCACGCTTCTCTACTCAGGAACTCTTCCAATGATCGCCCGAATCCTATGCTGCCTTTGCTTGTTCGCTGCTTCCTGTACGCAAGCCCAAACCAACCCCACCATTGAGTCCGATAGCCTGCTGACTGCTCAGAGGTTGTCTGAACGTGCATTGGATAGCGATCTGGCCTACCGACTGACTGAATCGCTGACCACCGAAGTCGGTCCACGATTTGCCGGCACGGCACAGGATGAACGTGCTCGTGACTGGGCTGTGTCCATGTTCAATGAGTTGGGTTTCGAGAATGTCCGCGTCGAACAATTCGAAATGGATGTCTGGACCCGAGGAAATCCGAGCCAGGAACAGGTTGCCATCGTATCGCCTTTTCCACAGCCGCTTGTTGCGACTACGCTTGGCGGCTCGGCAGCCACGCCAGACGGTGGGCTGGAAGCTGAGGTTGCCTACTTTGCCAGCTTCGATGCGCTACAGGCATTCGAGGATTCCGTTGACGCACTCGACGGCAAGATTGTCTATGTCAATGATCGGATGGTCGCCTCCATTACGGCAGAAGGCTACGGCCCCGCCAATCGCAAGCGCACCATGGCCTGGGTTGAAGCCGAAGATCGAGGTGCGGCCGGCGTTTTGATCCGGTCGGTAGGCACCAGCAACAACCGTTTCCCGCACACCGGCATGATGCGTCGTCCGGAGGGCCGCACTGCGCGGATCCCGGCCATGGCATTGTCCAACCCCGATGCCGATCAGATCGAGCGCATCCATCAGCGCGGCAAAACGATGACCATTCGCATGAATACCGAAGCCGGCTGGCGCGGTCGGGCGACCAGCGGAAATGTGATTGCCGAAGTCATCGGCGCCAAGGCGCCGGAAGAAATCATCATCATTGGCGCCCACCTGGATACCTGGGACAACAGCCCGGGTGCGCTGGATGACGGCTCGGGCGTTGGCATTGTCACATCAGCAGCCAAGCAGATTCTCGATCTTAACCAACGCCCGCGACGCACCATCCGCGTCGTGCTGTTCGGTGCCGAAGAAGTCGGTTTGCTGGGCGCTCGCGCCTATGCCGAAGCGCGCGTTGAGGACGGCACATTGGCCAATCACATCATTGGATCAGAAAGTGATCTTGGTGCACGTAAGGTGTGGCGCCTGACCTCGAACGTTGCAGAGCACGCTTACCCGTTTATTGACGCCATGCAAGTTGAACTGCAGCACCTCGGCATCCTGCGCGGCCCGAACGCCGGCAGCGGTGGCCCGGATATGATTCCACTGCAGCAAATGGGTATGCCGGTCGCACGACTGAGCCAGGATGGCACCGACATGTTTGAATTTCATCACACGCCAAACGACACCTTCGACAAGATCGTGCCCGAAGAAATGGCCCAAAACGTCGCGGCCTGGACGCTCTTTACCTGGCTGCTGGCCGATACCGAGTTGACGTTCCGC
>CAKZPB010000041.1 GCA_937138395.1 uncultured Pseudomonadota bacterium | reverse complement strand
TCGGCCCCGGAATGATGGCGGCAAGCCCAATATCAAGGTTGTAGGAGCCTGCTTGCAGGCGAACTAGGGTTCGATTCGTGGATTATCGCTCAAGCGATGGGCCATCATGCCATCAATCACCCAACACCAGCTCCACCGCCGGTTCACGCAGGTTGTAGCGCGAGGCCATGGCTGCGCCGTAGGCACCGGTATTGGCAATCAGGATCACGTCACCGGCCTGGCATTCGGGCAGCAGTCGATCCATGCCGAGAATGTCGCCGGTTTCGCAGATCGGGCCGACGACGTTGTACACGAATTGCCCGGCCTCATCCAGCCGCGACAGATTGACAATCTCGTGCCAGGCGCCATACAGTGCGGGCCGGATCAGTGAGTTCATGCCGGTCGCCAGGCCGACGTAACGCACATCGCCCTTACCCTTGACCTGGGTTACCCGCGCGATCAGCACGCCGGCCTGCGCGACCAGGTAGCGCCCCGGTTCGAGCCATACATCAATGGGTCGGCTCAGGCTTTTCTTGATTCTGGCGATACCCGCTTCCAGTTCGATCACGTCCAGCGGCAGTTCGTCACTGCGGTCCGGTACGCCGAGCCCGCCGCCGAGATTGACGATGCGCACATCGTCGATTGCCGCCGCCGCATCGCTCAAGACCTCCAGGCTTCGGTGCCAGTTATCCGGATGCATGATGCCGGAGCCGGTATGCGCGTGCAGCCCGATGATGCGGATGTTGTGCGCTCGCGCCAGCTTGACGACCCGTTCGAGCTCGTTCAACGGCACGCCGAACTTGGCGTTCGAGCCGGCCGTGCGCACCATCTTGTGGTGGCCCAGGCCCGAGCCGGGATCCAGCCGCAGGAAGACCTCGTGGCCTGCAAAATCGCCGCCCCAGCGTTCGAGGATCCACGGGTTGTCGATAGTGACCGTAATGCCGGCCTTCAGCGCGCGCTGATACTCTTCGCGTTCGGCAAAGTTGGGCGTCAGCAGCAGGTCGGCGGCATTCAGCTGGTCCACGTGTTCCAGCGCATGCTCGGCTTCTGCCAATGAGACGCACTCCACGCCCAGTCCTGCATCGACAACAGCATTCAACAAGGCCGGGTGCGGATTGGCTTTCATGGAATACAGCACGCGATCGACGGCGGGCAGCGCGGTCAGGCGCGCGGCTGCAGTACGCACGCCGGACGGGTTGTACACGTAGGCTGCCGAATGCTCACCCAGCGTTTCAATCAACTGATCGCGCTGCGTGTGCCACCACGGCATCTCAAGTGCCTGCTGGCGATCGGCCCGGAACAGCTGCTCCCAGCTTGGCCCGAATACCGAATCGCCGCCGAGACCGCCCGGGATGATCTGCTGATGCAGCTGCTGGACCAGGCGATCGGCATGCCGGGCCTCCACGACGAAGCTCAGGTTCAAATCATTGGCCGCCTGGCTGACCAGAAAGATGCGGCGCTGTTCGAACACCTCCAGCGCGGGGCCGAGTCGGTGCAGGATCGTGCGAATGCCCAGCCCGACCAGGCTGACGCTGGCACAGTCGGTCAGGATCTGTACGCGACAGAGCTGTTCGAGGTCGGCCGACAGCGCCTGCAGGCGGGCCGCATCGGTAATGTTTGCGCCCGGGTCCAGTGTCAGTGTAATGTTGGATTCCGACGTCGAAACCAGGTCGACCGAGAGTTGATGCCGCTTGAACACTTCGAACACATCGGCCAGAAAGCCGACCTGCTGCCACATATCGATGCCCTCCAGCGCAATCAGCGTGATGTTCTTGCGCTGCACAATGGCCTTGACCTGGGCGCCATGTTCTTGCACTTCGGGCGAAATGACCGTGCCGTCCAGTTCCGGCCGGGTAGTTTGGCGCAGCCACAGCGGAATGCGATGACGCTTCAGCGGTATCAGTGCCCGCGGATGCAGCGCCTTGGCACCCATCGCGGCCAACTCCTGCGCCTCGCGATAGCTGATGGACTTCAGCAGGCGCGCGGCAGGAATGCGCCTTGGGTCTGCAGTAAACAGGCCCGGCACGTCGGAATGGATTTCCAGACGGTCGGCCTGCAGCAGCGCTGCAATCAGCGCAGCCGAGGTGTCCGAACCACCGCGCCCGAGCAGGACGGTTTCGTTGCTGGCATTGCGCGCAATGAATCCCGGCGCAATCCAGGCCTGTTCGGGCGCCTGCAGTCGTTGCTGCCAGCTCGCATCGGGTTGGGCCTTGCAGTCGGCAGATAGAACGCTGGTTCTTGAATCGCTGCGTGGGTTGTTGCTGGCGCACAGCAGTTCGCGGCTATCCAGCCAGCCGCAGTTCACGGCCAGTGATTGCAACAAGGCTTGCCCGAGTGTGCTCGACAGCAGTTCGCCGGAGGCCAGAACTCGCGCCTGCAAGGCCATATCATCAGGCGCTTTGCAGAGGTTGTGCAGCGTGTCGTTCAGTGCTTCGAGTTCAGTCTGCAGGCACTCGATCGAAACCGCATGGGCCGAGGCCAGCGCTTGATGGCGCTGGCCCAGCTCATCGACCAGGTCGGACATCCAGTCTTCGTCTTCCGCAACCCCCGCCCGTTGTACTGCTTCGTCCAGCAGGTCAGTGACGCCGGCCAACGCGGAGACCACGACGACCACCAGGCAGCCATCGGCTTGCGCGTCTCGAACACGGTCGGCAATTGCATTCCAGTTGGCGGCATTGGCCACCGACGAGCCACCGAATTTCAGCACGCGGAA
>CAKZPB010000040.1 GCA_937138395.1 uncultured Pseudomonadota bacterium | reverse complement strand
GTCAGCAGCGAAATGTGCAGCAGGTTGGTGTCCGGGTCAATGATGTAGAACCGGCTGGAATTGACCGCGATGTTTTCCGGGTTGCCGAAGTCGCCGAGCACGAAGCAGCTGCCGTCGCAGGTCGATTCCGCCTGGCCGGCAAAGAACCCGTCGATCGAGAAGCGCTGTACACGCGCGTTGCCGGTATCGGCCACGTAGACGGTGTTGTCCGGGGCCACGTCCACGGCCGGCGTACCGCTGAATTGCCCGGGACAACGTCCCGCGATGGCCTGGTCGACGCTGCTACCACCACAGGTGATGCGCTCATCGTTGTTGAACGTGTCGTCCACCGCACAGGTGTCGTCGGTGCAGGAAAAGCCGAGGCTACGGTGATTGCCCACGTCGCAGACCGCCTGGTCGCCGGGGGCCAGGTCAATGTCGCAGCGTCCAAGCCAGCCTTCCAGTTCGCCGGGATAAGCCAGTCCATCATCGGCGATGTACGATGCCGAGTAGCGGAACAATCGGCCGCGCCGCCCGGCGGTGAGTTGACCTTCTCCGTCAAGCGCCAATCCGGTCGCGTCGCGACTGAATGGGATGACATCATCGCCGTTCAGGATGCTGACGAAGGTTGGTGTATGCCGGCAGTCCACCGCACAATCGAAATCCGGCGGCAGGGTGCCGTCCAGCACCACAATCTCGCCGTCGACATCCATCACGTAGATCAGCTGGTTGTCGTCAATCACGGCACTTCGACCGCCCAACAGCGTGCAGCCGAAGTCGGACAGATCGGGGCAACTGCCGTCTGTGCGGGCTTCAATGTCTCCGAGATCGTAGTCAACCAGCAATTCAAGGTCCAGATCGAAGACTCTTAATTCAGTACCCCCGGCATCGGTGAAGAAGAACACCGCGGTGGAGTAGATACGCTCGCGATTGGTATCGATGATGACATCACGCAAATCGGATTGCCCCAGCGCGTTGATCAGCGAGCCGTCATTGCCGATGACAGCAATTCGATCACGACGCTCGAACCCGTTCGGGAAAATGGGTGAGCAAACGATCAAGCCTTTATCGACCACGTAGGTTCGACCGTCATCAGTCACCGTCAAGAACTCGGGCTGCGAAGGAAAATTCAAGTTGAATGAATCGCCTGATCCATTCGGTCCGCACAGTGTTTCCAGCTCGTCATCGCTGATGGATTGCTCGATGCGAAAATCTTCAACGAAATAGGGGTAAAGCGGCGCGACGAAAAAACCTTCGTCCGGTGCATCATCGATAAAGAACCGCAGCGGATCGCCGTCGGGGTCAGTGGCCTGCAGCCGAATCGGCGTGGGTTCGAACGACACAGCCTCCACCCGGTTCGCACCGGTCTGCGCAACGGGTGTTGGTTCCAGATTGCTGCTCTTGATGTTCACGATCTGCGTAGCCGTGTCGCTGTTGCCGGACGCATCGATCACGGTCCAGGTCACAAAGGTCAGCCCGAAGCCGATTGGCAGCACGGCGTTGTTGGTGACGAGCGGATCCAGATCGACAAAGTCGAACACCAGCGGCTGGCCCAGGTCATCGACCGAGCCCGTATCGATTTCAACGATATCGTCCGGCGGCACGATCACCGGCGGCTGCGTGTCCACCACTTCGACGCGCATCGTGACCGGGGTTTCGTTGCGCTCGAAATCCAGGTTGGGTCCAAGGTCGCGCGCCGTCCAGGTAATTTCGAAGGCGGCCGGGTTCGCGATGGTGCTGACCGGCCAGAAGGATTTCAGGGCTTCGGTCGGATAGCTCGGCGACATGGAGGTGCTTCGGCCACAGGCATCCATCACGTCATACATCTGCCGCAACAGCGGCTCATAGCGCCGGGTCGATACGCCGCCGGCCTCGTCGGCTTCGATGGTCACGTTGATTTGCTGGTTCCCCGGCGGGCCCTCCAGCATGGCGGTTATCCGATCGTTCGAAAACGGCTGCTCGATGACGGTCGGCGGCACTTCATCGAACACCGTCACGAACTGGAAGCGATCGCGAAAATTATCGGTCCGCCAGCCGCTGAAGATGATGTCGGATCCGACCAGGAGCCCTTCGGTGATGATGTTCAGGGCCAGGCCGCTCCACGGCTGCCCCTTGGCGCCCGCGGGCAGGCCCGGGAAGCCGGGGAAGTAATCGAGCGGGCTCATGCGCGCGTTGACTCGCCAGCGGATCGGGGTCTGGCCGATCGGGAAGCTCAGTTCACGGCCTTCCTCGTACGGACAGCGATACTGCGGGCCGGCACCATCCACCTGGCTGAACGCAACGGTGCCGTTCTCGTCGTCGCACTGCGCCCAGATGCGATCGGTCGGCTCGAAATTGGCCGTGTTGTACCAGTACTCCAGGTCGAGTCGCGGCGCGACCGGCGGCGTGCCGGTGCCCACCAGCATCATCACGTCCAGTTCGGTGTTGTGGTGATACGCCACCGGCGAGCCCAGGTCGCCCCAGTTGTTGTTGAAGCCCAGGCTCACGCCCAGCACGTTCTCGACCTTGTTGAACATGTGGTCCTGTCGAAACGTGGCGTCACAGGTGCCGGCCGGCACGCGGCGTTCCCGACGATCGGGCACCTCAAAGAACGGCAGGCAGAACTTGAGCCCGAGATTCGCCGCATAGGCCGTACCCTGAGCGATCAGCGAGAGGGGGGACGGCACCAGCGAAGCGCCGAAGGCAAAGTTATAGGTCAGCCCCAGGGGCACCTGACAGACCAGCGCCGCGTCATTGGCGTCGAATCCCCGCGAGGCATCCAGCACCCAGGCCGATTCGATACGAACGCGGCCTTGGCCCCGGGGGGCATGCGCCACGCGGAGTTCAACACGGGTAAACGGTTCACGGGTCTTGATGCCCAGGCGCCCATCCACGGCCTGGAGCACGCCTTCACGCGGTTTGCCGTCAAGCGCGTACAGCAGAGAACCCGTGGCGTAGTCACCCGCCAGTGCGGTGATCTCCACCACGCTGCCCACGCGCCCGCCGTCAACCTGCACCACCAGCTCGGTGGCCGGCGACGTCAATTCCAGTGACTGTCCCCTCGAATCGACCCGAATCCGCCCGCGGTCGTACTCCAGCGCCGCCATCGAACCCGGCGTAAACACCGATGCCCCGCCAAAACTCCGCCCTGAAGCAGCCCCATCCCCGACCAGGTCTACCCAGTCCGCCTGTGCAGGCACATCCGTAACGGCCTCAAACCGAGGCGGTGGCTTACTGGCGGCTGCCGGTATCGAAACGGCCAACAGTGCCAGCGCAGATAGCAAAATCAGGGCTTTTCGAACAGCCAGAACAGGATCAATCCGATACAAACGATGGCGCATGGCCGAACTCCGGGACGACAAGTGCAGTTATCTTGCACCGAGCGCGCAGCAACCGGAATAGCCGGAGGTTGCAGGTTTATGCTCGCTGGTTGCAACCAGGTGAAATCAGTGGTTTGTAGAAGCCGAGGCGGTGGGAATCTCTACGGGTGTCCGCTAGTTTCGTATGAACCGTGGTCCCGGAATGGTCTGCATTAAGGTCTGTATTTAGTCTAAGGAACCTCTGAATACCTCAGTGCGGCCTCGACGGCACCTTTGCAGGATCTGCGGCTTGGCCTGGGCGAGTGCCATAGCCATAACAATCGGATATTCCAGATATAACGAGTCCAAACGAGACGGAGTCCCTGCAAAGGCCCGTCCCGAACGGGTTTCGCCGGAAAAGCCGTATCTCGCACGCTGCGATCCTCGGCCATAGCCACGGCTACTGCCTGTCCGATCACACCATACGATCTGCGGTTTTTCTGACTGGAACACGCTCCGAGCAGAGGTATTCAGAGGTTCCTTAATTCAGATGTTCTGGTTCATCGGCCTTGCTATCTTGATGCTTCGTACGAATAATAGGCCGTCAGATCAAAGGCCGACAGAAATCGATTCGTGCTGATCTCGAGCAGGAATTCAAGCATGATAATAACCGCAACATCCATTCGGCTCCAGTCGTTGCTTGTGGCACTCCTGTTGCCTTTTGCGTCGCTCGCCGATGTTGAATCCGAAGTACCGGTCGGCGGATATATCGTGGCCGGCATTCAGACGTCGGGCGAAATCAGCTATTTCATGGAAGGATTGGCTGATCCAGAAAGTGATACGCACGTCACCGAAAATACTGTTTTTCATATCGCTTCCTTATCCAAGCAACTCACCGCTGCGGTTCTGGCCGATGCAATTCTGACCGGGCGGGTTTCATTGAACGATCCTGTAGCGGATTACATTCAGGAAATTGCTCACTATGGGAGGCGCTTGACCATTGCGCATCTGCTCTATTTCACCAGTGGCTTGACAGAAGCCTATGAAGTGCCTCGTCCAGGCAATATTCCCTGGACAACGCACTACTACTTTACGGTCGATGATGCGATTGCCGCCAGCCTATCGGTCCCCGCACTGCGCTTTGAACCGGGTACGGTCTGGCAATACAACAACATCAACTTCCAGCTGATTGCAGAACTACTGGAGCGCGTTTATGGACAGCCGTTTAGCGTTCTTGCCAGAGACAGGATCTTCAACCGGCTATCCATGAATGCAACCCTGATCAATGATGACACCACAATAGCGATCCCCAAGCGGGCCGTGGGCGTTGTGCCGCGCATTCCAGCCGTGGTCGAGCAGTTGCGATCCAGCGGAGTCGAGGCGACCCTGCAGGGCGGGCCAATCATTATTCGCCGCAATGCGCCTCACTATGGTGGTAGCGGTGTGTTGACCTCGATGGCTGACTGGATGAAATGGCAGCAGGACATGCTGACTCACACGCAACTTGGTGAGGATTTCTGGAGCTTGATGTTTTCAACGCGCGAATTCGAACATGACAAATCAAATGATGCGTTCGGACTGGTCCATGGCCAGTTCAATGGCACCCCAACGGTCTGGTTCGCAGGCAGTGACATCGACGGTGCGTCGTACATGATCGCATCGCCGGAGCAAGGCGTCGCGGCAGCTTGTTTTTCGAACAATCCCTTGTTTGATTGTCAAAGCGAAGCGCTGCGCGCATTTGAGGCGTCACTTGCATCGCAGTGAGAAACGTGTTGGACAGGCATCTTGTAGCAAACAGATCTATTTAAAATCGAGTCAATTTCCGATTTCCCCGGTTATCCAAAAAATCGCGCCTGACCATTTTGTTTCTTTAATTTCCTAATTCACCGCGGTTGATACTCTACCTCCAAAAATAATTCCCAGCCTTCATCGGTCAGAACCCAGTCTTTGACTTGCAGCCTGCCATCGTCCAATAGCCGGTAGGAAGATCGGCCAAGTTCTGTCGACGCTTCTCCCCAATAGCTAGTCAACGTGCCACTTTCCAGGCCAGCAACCAGGGGGTGTATGTCGCCATTGCTGGCCTGCCAGAAACCACGAAATGCATCCTCTTCCTGTTTGAGAACGGATCGACCTTGAAACATGAGGTTGGCTTCTGCTTCGCTGCTGGCACCCGCCGTTGAATCCAAGACAGTAAATTGCATTTCAACCAGACGCTGATGGAGGCCGGGCCGCCATTCAAGTTCACATTGAGCCGGTGCACCGAAGAATTCACACGATGAGGTCCATTGACCGATGAAGAAAAGTGGATGACTGGCGAGGGTGAGACTGATGGGAGTTAAAGAAAGAATGATCGCCATGGTGGTTGCACGCAGTGTCATAGTAAATGCTCCTCAGCTAGGACAGGAAGGTAGATGTCGGTTCGTAAATCAGAGATCGCCGTGTGTTCTGGATCATCGAGATAATGCATAAACATCGGGCGGTCTGCAGGGTCGAGATCAGAGCGTTCCAGCAGGCCCCAATACAGCATGTCCATGCTCTCACCCAGGCGCTCATAGCTACCGTGGTGGCGTCCGACCAGAAATTTATCACCGGCAATCACAAGCGTTTCGGCCTCATCGGGTAATGGATTAACCTCAATGCGCGTCTGAAAGCCGCAGTGGAACACAAGGTCACCGTCAAGACCTTGGTCAGAATTATTCATCGATACACCAAAAATATTTTTGATATTGCCCATGCCGCCTATGGCATCAGCCAGCGATTGATACACGCTCGCCAGTTCGGCATAGCGCCCTTGTGTACGCACGGCAATTATGGTGAATGGTTCCAGCGATGCTAGTTCAATCGACAACGGGGCGTCTGCTCCCGGCTGCTGTACGCTGCCCAATTGCTCGATAGTGCGGGCCAGGCGATCGGGCTCTCGCCGCAGCTCTGTGGCGGACTGCCCAAGCGAGCGTCGCAGGGCTTTTGCTAGCGCTTGACTGGATCCATAGCCTGCGGTCATCGCGGCCTCAGTTACCGTGCCGCCGTGAGCCAATGCACTGCTGGCCTGAGCTAAGCGCAAGCGCTGCATGGTTTGGCTGCACGATTCACCTGTTACGAGTTGATAGATACGGATGAAGTGAAATTTTGAAATGCAAGCAGCGTTGGCAAGCTCGTCCAGAGTGGGAACGTGAGACTGCCCCAAACTGCGGCTCATCAATGCAACTGCCCGCTCGATCCCAGCATAGGTGTGTTTGGCTTTCATTGGCACTCCGTATCAGAACAATAGAACCTCAAGATAGCGAATATTGTTGCCCTAAGCGTGTCCATCATTGCGAAATCAAGGGCGCTGTAGCCGAAGGCATGAAGCCAAAAACCGAGTGATGTCGAAAAAGGTTGTCGACATCGCAGCGACAACTCAGCTCATCTACATTCCTGTCGCCTATCGCACCTTTAACGGGTAGTACGTCCACCACCAGGTGCAATTGATCTCGAATCATCCCCGCAGAAAACGACACCATTGACTTCGAGAGATACCCAACCGTATTCGCCAACATCGACCATTGCCTATGGATCATCATTGTGCTGCGGGTAGCGGTTTCGCCAGGAATTCCTATGCTGCGCGCCGAGATCTCGGCGCTTACGAAACTAACTCAACCCTTATTAGGCTCGGAAAGCAGCTGAAGAGCCGCTGCATTAAGATCCAGGGCATGTGTCACCAGACTCTTTATTCATCGCAATAACTGAAATCAGATTAAGCTTGAATGCTTGGGACAAAGCCCATCACGCTTAAAAAAATCAAAATCCCTGGAGCGGCTGACGAGAGGGCGGTCCTATATGTCCTGTATAGCCGCCCTTAAAACCACCGTCGCGGACGTACCGACGTATTCAGGGATGTTCTGGTTCTAAAAACACTTGTTTTGAAAGTTGTTCAACGATATCCAGGGTGGATGGCGATCTGAATGGTTGATTCAACTGCTTTAATTGAGTAACGATATATCCCGGATTTTCAAGAAAGTGACTGGTTCCCGGTAGCACACAAAGATTTGAATGTGGAATAAGCGAAAATAATTCGAGCGTATGTTCCATTCGTACGGCATCTCGATCGCCTACCATAAGAGTAGTGGGGACGGAGATTTCTTTAATCTTTGAATCAGGAATCGGATTTTGTTCTGCCATCAGTTTTACCTGTATTCGCATTTCAGGTATGGCAATTTCGTCGTACCTATGTATCATTTCAACTATCTCGGGTATTAAAGCAGACGTATCGAGACGAGTATTGGCGCCTGATACAAGCATGCGATCAATCTTTTCCGGTATGGTATAGCCCAGCATCAAAGCCACTATCCCTCCATCGCTATGCCCCCAGATTTTCATCTTTTCATAACCAAGCTCATCAATGAACTTGCCAATCTCCTCGGCAATGAATTCAAAACTCAATAATTCTTCATTGCAGGAGCTCTGGCCATGGCATGGGCTATCAATTGCTATGACTTCATATTCTGGAATCAAGTCAGGAAGCAACCTATACATGCTTTTAGTGGACCCCCCATTGCCATGAAGAATCAGTAAAGGCGCGCCAGAGCCGTAGCTCTCATAGTATAAAGTGGAGTGTTCTGTTGTAAAATAATTTGCCTTACCTTCGACGCTATTGCTGGTTATAGCAACTTGCGCCGATGCTTGGGCTACAAAGAAAATACCGAGGAATACATAATAGAGTTGCTTCATAAATCCGGTCTATCCCTGACAGAAAAATGGGTATCACAAGATTCCATGCTGAACAAAGGGGTACCCGTATGAATGGTAACTAGCCGACCGATTGAACAATAACAGGCGAAAGCGAATCAACTATCAGGTATTCAACCGGAATAGTAAAACTCAAACCACAAACAGGTCTGGAATAGCGCATTGTGTTCTGATGCCCCGAAGCTGGAATCCATTCTTGATTCAGCACGTAGTTTCTGTGATATGACTTCTATCCTATTTGTTCATGCCGCTGATTAATTGTAAATGTCGGACATTTTGAACCTTGTTGAGATAAGCCCACAGGATCCGACTGTGGCTTTGCATATCGATCGATATCAGTTCTATGATTTCGAGAAAGCGGCCTATCTGAAAACTGTGCCCAATGGGAAATTCGATGCGTATCATGTATCCCATGGGATTTTTTGCCTACTTGATCAGGATGGGAAATCCTTTGATGAGGTGCCTAAGACGGGCCTATTTCGTGCGAGCAATGAATCTGCTTTGCTTCGAATCGAGGCAGGAATGAAGTGCATAAACATCAAACTGAAAATCTCAACATTGGCTCATCCTGACTTCAGATTTCCAGTCACCGACCAACTACTTTTTCCCTTTTCATTTCCTTATACCGATGAAATCAAACTGGTGATTGATGAGCGCTGGTCTAGAAAACAGCCTGAATTTGAAGCCGATTGGTTAGATGAACTCTTCAAGGAGGTTTTGGCGCCGCTCCCCACCGATGCCAGAGTCACCAAGGTACTCGAAGAATTCACCAATCTGGGCCATGAGGATGTAAGTTCGATATCCAGGTCCCTGCATATGACGCCCAAAGCCCTCTATCGGTTTGTGAAGAAACATTTTTCTCTGTCTCCGAAACAACTCAAAGATGTGGTCCGCTTTGATCAGACGACTTCTTACCTAAAGAAAAACCCTTCAAAAAGCCTGGTCGAAGCTTTGTCTTTTGGTTATTACGATCAGTCCCATTTCGTAAAAGAATGCCGGAAAATTACAGGGCTTAGTCCCAGGGAGCTTTTTTCAGAAATGCGTTTTGGGACGAACGATCTAGTATTGAAAATGCAACAGAAATAGAGCTTTTTGTCGGTGTCAAATGCCGACAGATTTCCGGGCTCTCGCCGTTATTAAGTGTCCAGTGTACGCTTCTCGCTGAATGTAACGCCGGGACACCACGAATGACCCAGATGCTTCTAGGCAATTGTTGTTGCTTACCACTTAACAGTGGATGTCTGATTCCTGTAGATTTAAACTGCAGAGCCTTTTTTAGTTTGTGACTGTCCAATCATTCTTGTCCAATTAATCTGCTACTGTAAGCAACCGCCAGAATAATCTGAGTGGGAAAACTATCGAGGCTTCACAGCCAGTCGCTTGAAAGACTTGCGTGTGCGGTCTCGGAATGACGAGGAGTTTGTCTTGAAATTAGTACTTGGAATTTTATTAATGTTGATGGTGTCGGCTCCGGCGGTTGCGGAGTGGTCCGAGCAGCAAACCGCGGTCTGGTCGGTGGTTCAGCAGTCCTGGGTCGACGATGCCGAAGAAACCGGTGAGTGGCCGACCAGCTTCGCCGCCGACGGATATTCGAGCTGGGGCGATACCGATGCACTGCCTAACAACCTGGCGGAAAGCGATGCCGGTGTGCGTTTCGGCGACGAATCGGCAACGACTCGTTTCTATCAGATCAAGCCCGCGACGATCGATATCAACGGTGATACGGCCGTGGTGAATTACTATGCGACCGTTGTTTCGGAAAACAACGAAGGCGAACGGGAGCGCGAGGTCTCGGCCATCACTGAGACGCTGGTCCGTCGCGACGGCAACTGGCTCTTCATGGCATCGTCCGGTTGGACGCCTGACCTGGACTAGCGAAAAACCTGTCCGACCAGGCGCTGAAGCCCCGCTTCAGCGCCTA
>CAKZPB010000039.1 GCA_937138395.1 uncultured Pseudomonadota bacterium | reverse complement strand
GCTCCGGGTTGTTCCAGTCGCTTTGCGACTTGCCCATCGAGCTCGCTGCGCTCGGGTCAGCCACGCGGCTGCCCTTTTCGGTAACTGGTTTGTATACACCAGTGGCTGGCTTACCGCTGGGCTACTCTCCAACCAGTTTCAGCGAATCTTTGAACACTGAATCCAGCCGGTAATTATAACGAGCATTTTCAATCCACGCCATACGGTGGAAGGGAATCGGGCGATTTGGCGCGAAAACTTGCCGATCCGGGCTGGAATTTGCGACAATAGTAGGTTGGTGGCCCTCTTCGGTCTCCCCGCACTACTAAATCGTGAATCCCGTCAGGCCCGGAAGGGAGCAGCGGCAGCGATGGCGTGGGTGACGGGATCGGGCGGTTGGGGGTCACCTTCCTTTTATGCCTGCACTGCCCTGCCCCTCGTGACCCTGTCCGACAATTTCCTACCGCTGTCAGTTTTTTCAGGACACGCGGCGTGAATCGGCCTGATCCATTGTCATGCCGTTTACCGACCTTTACCAGGGCGGTTGTCCGATCGACCATTCGAGGCTGATTTTCTATTCTGTTGTCACGGTTGGCGGCCATTCCATCGCCGGCCGAAATTCAAGCAAATTAATTGACAACCAACAGAGGAGAAACATCATGATCAAGCAACTACTACTGGCAATGATTCTGGTTTTTGGCGCAACCACGCTGGTGATGGCCGAGGAGCCGGTCGATATCAATACGGCCACGGTCGAGCAGCTGGCCGAGACGCTGAATGGCGTTGGCGAAAGCAAGGCCCGTGCGATTGTGGAATACCGCGAAGCCCACGGTGCGTTCGAGCATATTGATGAACTGGTCAACGTGCGCGGCATTGGTTTGGCGACGGTGGACAAGAACCGCGACTTGATTGAGCTGGGCAGCACCAGCAGTGAGTAAATGACTGATTGATCTGATCCACTTCATCGGATCCAGTCAAGAGCCCGGCCCGTGCCGGGCTTTTTGCTTCGTATAATGGGTGTTGGCCAGTTTTATGGTGTGTTGGTGCGGTCTTGTTGAAATCCATCGCTTTGATTGCCTACTGGGCCGTGCTGACAGTGATCTGGCTGGGGTCATGGGCGGGCTTCTGGCTGGGCAGCCCTGTACTGGCCATCCTCGGCTCGTTGTTGGCCTCGGGTGCGCCGCTGCTGTTTTTCATTCAGCACGGCGGGCTTCGCATGCATCGCGCCCAGGCACACCCGGTTTGGGTTTCAGTCGTCAGCGGTCTGGGGGCGGTGTTGGTGATGGTCGCGATCTACCGGTTTGGTGATCAGCACACGGTCTGGATGGTGTCACCGTTGATCAGTCTGGCCGGCTGGATGGCCTATCTAAAGGCGTTTCCTTCAGCCGCCCACGTGGCCGACGACTGAGTCAACAGCCGGTGATCTACAGGAGGATCTACAGGAGCATCAGCTTGTGCAGCGATGCGTGCTTCTGATCGGCCACCTGGCGGACGATGTCCAGAAAAATCCGGGCACAATCGGGTTCGTGCTGTTCCAGTGAATCAAAATCTTGAAAGACCAGCACCCAGCCCCGCCCTTCGACCGGCTCCAGCATTTCCAGCGCATCCTGCAAAGCGTCGTAGTTGAAGCCGAACCAGTTCGGAAAGTTCAGCGCTCGGTACAGCGCACGCAGCAGGCCGTCCTTGTCGGTGACTGACTCGCGATCGATCAAGGCCGGTTCAAACCCGGCAGACCGGATCGCCTGTTCGATCAATTCCGGTTCGATGGGCGTTGGATTGTTCTCGGACATGCCCCGTTCACCCGCACGAACGACCGCACCCGGTTGTTGCAGTAGCCGCTGGATGACTTCATGGGCCATGCCAGTCACCGCGAATCTGCAGCGCGGACGGCGACGAAGTTGCGGTAGTGGTCATGCGTATACCAGACATCACCGTTGCGGCCGATGATCAGGCGCTGTGGCCCGGCATGGCGAATGCCCGGCGTGCGAATCACGTATTTGCGGTAGTAGCCCGAGGGGCGGGATGGCAGCAGGCCCTCGCGATTTTCGAACACGCCGCCATCACCACGATGGCCATCGGCCTGCCCGCGCGCGATGCGGTCCAGCGTCGGCTGCAGGTCGACACTGCCCTGCCAGGCAACGCGCCCATCAAGATCGCGCACGGCCACATCGTCAATAATGGTATCGAAGGTGACCGATGAGCTCGCATTCGGGCCGCCGGTGTCAAATCGGCTCGAATCGTCCGGCGAAGTGGGCAACAGCACGTAGGCGCCGACCACCAGGGCACAGAGAATCAGCAGCGTACGAATCAGTTGATGTTTTTGCATGCGAGTACCGGAATCTACCAGCGGTAATAGGCCGGATGCCCGGGACGCACGACGACAAACTTTCCGACCCCGTGGTCACACAGCTTGTCGCCGGAATACAACTCCGATTCGACGGTGACGATATCGCCGTCGACGTGATGGACCCAGGCCTCCAGGTGCAGCGGTTGCGTGCTCGGCGTCGGGCGGCGCAGTTTGACGCTGTACTCCATCGTCACCATCGGGATGGCCTCATCGAGCCCGCGCTGCTGCATCAGGTGCCAGATGGCGGTCCAGTTACTGTGGCAATCGAGCAGCGAGCCGATGATACCGCCATTCAATACGCCGGGAAAGGCCTCGTGATGAGACTCGGGCGTCCAGTCGCAGACGACTCGATCGCCCTCGGGAATGGAGCGAATCCGCAGGCCCTGCGGGTTGGCCGGCCCGCAGCCAAAACAAGCATTGTTCGGTGCGTAGCGCGCCTGCAGGGATTGCGATTCAGATGCCATGGTGCGCGTTGCCGTTCTTGGACGACTTATTCGGTAATGCCGCCGTGCGCCAGCTTCAGCGGGTCCAATAGTTCGACCAGCTCCTCGCGACTCATGCCTGTGGTTTCCATGGCCACGTCGATGATGGGGCGTCCTTCCTTGTAGGCCTGCTTGGCCGTGGCCGCACCCTTCTCGTAACCAATCACGCGATTCAAGGCCGTAACAAGAATTGGGTTTCGATCCAGCGCCTGCTGAATGTTGTCCTCGCGGACTTCAAAGCTGGCGATCGCCTTGTCGGCCAACAAGCGGCTGATGTTGGTCAACAGCGTCAGGCTTTCGAGCAGGCTTGAAGCAATCACCGGCAGCATCACGTTGAGCTGGAAGTTGCCGGACTGGCCGCCAATGGTAATGGTGCTGTCGTTGCCAATAACCCGCGCGGCGACCATGCAGGTGGCCTCGGGTATCACCGGGTTGACCTTGCCCGGCATGATCGAACTGCCCGGCTGCAGCGCCTCGAGCGCGATTTCACCGAGACCGGCCAGGGGCCCTGAATTCATCCAGCGCAGGTCATTGGCGATCTTCATCAGCACGGTAGCCAGCGTTTTCAACTGGCCGGACAGTTCGACCGCGCCATCCTGGGCCGCAATGCCCTCGAATTTGTTGTCGGCCGATGCAAAGCCGAAGCCGGTCAACTGACTGAGCTCGTTGGCCACGTGCTGGCCGAAATCCGGGTGTGCATTGATACCGGTACCCACTGCGGTACCGCCCTGCGGCAGTTGCTTCAGGCGTTCCAGCGTAGAGGCAATGCGCTGCATGCAGGACTGAATCTGGCTGGACCAGGCGCCGAGTTCCTGCCCGAAGGTGACCGGCATGGCATCCATCAGGTGTGTGCGGCCGGTCTTGACCACCTGCTGCAGGGACTCCGCCTTGGTATCAATCGTCGTGCGCAAATGTTCCAACGCCGGCAGCAGTTCATCATGGGCGACCAGGCAGGCCGATACCTGGATCGTCGTCGGGATGACGTCGTTCGAACTCTGCGACATGTTGACGTGATCGTTCGGATGCACCGAGTCATTTCCGGCCTTGGCCGCCAGGTGCGCGATGACCTCATTGGCGTTCATGTTCGAACTGGTGCCCGAACCGGTCTGGTAGACGTCGATCGGGAAATGCTCGTAGACGTCACCGCTGATCAACTGCTCGGCCGCCAAAGCGATGGCATCGGCGGTGGTTGCATCCATCAGACTCAATGCCTGGTTAGCGCGCGCGCAGGCCAGCTTGACCCGGCCCAGCGACTGCACGAACGCCAGCGGCATCGGCTGACCGGAAATCGGGAAATTATTGACGGCGCGCTGGGTCTGGGCACCCCACAGGGCATGGGCGGGCACTTCCAGCTCGCCCATGCTGTCGCGTTCAATACGGGATTCTGGTGTAGTCACTTCAATCGTCCAACTAGCTGACGTTCTACAAGATGGTCTCAAACGAATCGCTGAATATTTCCTCTGTAGGAAAGTTGACGCTCCAGCCAATATCTTCAAAAAGGTTCAGCGAAAGGTCAACGTCATCAAACAGATCCGGCGTGATGGCTGGTTCCATCAACAGGCTGGGCGTTGCAGCTGTCGTCCAGTGAGAAACCGAAGAACCTGGCGCGACAGGGTTAGGCGCATGCAACCGCAGGAACCCGTTGGTGGTTCCGGCCAGATTGACGAAATCATAATCCAGTACGCCGCTCACGCCGGGGCTGGGTAGCTGAGCCTGAATATCGTTGCCCAACTGCTGAGAAATGCCAATTGAGGGGATTGTGATGCCGGGCGCATCGCCGCCCATCGGCGGCAAGCCGTCCGGCACGTTGTTGGCAATGAGGACCGCGGTTGCACCGGCGGCCTGCGCGTTCAGGGTCTTGTCCGTAAAGTTGCAGGTACCACGACGGATCACGGCGATATTGCCGTTGACGTCACCCGCGCTGGCCGGCGTCAAAGCTTCGCAACCATCAGTGGCATCCGGGGCCGTGCCATCGTCGACAAAGACGAAATCACCGGGCAGGCCATCGATCGGAACCGGGGGCCCGTACGAGGCCATCATGGCCGGATAATTACCGGCCAGTGCTGGTGGCGTTGAAACGGTCAACTGCTGTGACGGGTCGAGTGCTTCTGGCACCGCACCGTTGACGCTGGGGCCATCCCACACCAGGTCTGGATCATTGATCGCAGAGGCCTGGCGCTGTGGTTGACTCAGATTGATCCAGAAATCATCGAATTCCGTGTCAAACATGAATTGCGTCCAGATATCGGGCGTACCGCTGATAAATTGACCCGTTGTTACGCTGGTAAACGTCTGAAAACCAAGCCCGTGACCGAGTTCATGCAATACAACCGGGAACAGGTTGATTCGATCAGGCGGCGGGTTTCCGTCAACGCCGTAATACCATCCAACAGAGCCGGAACAGCCTGTATCAATGGCGCTGTTGAACGTGGTATTGATTTCAGGTGTGCCACCGTTCAGATCCGAACCGGCCAAGCTGCTCGCGAGGGCTGCGCTGTACCAGACGCCCGCGACCGGTGCATTGGTAAAATCGGCATGGACGGTCGTACCTCCGGCCGAACCCAGGACCGAACCCATGGGAGAGCAGGACTGCGGGCTGAACTGTGCATTCACGATGATTTCGACCGGGCTATTCAACAGCTCGGCCCAAACCGCGGCAGCCGATTCGAATAAGAACAGTCGCTGAGCACCGAGCGTCGTCCCCGGGTTACCGCCGACCGGCGTGACCGGCGTCGGATCGTTGAATCCCTCAGTTGGCCCATCGGCCGTTGTAATCACTGTAATCGTGGACTGGGCATGCACCGCCGACAACAGGCAGGCCGAAGTAAGTGCGATTGCAGCGAATCGCAGCGTGATGTTGATTAAAGCACTCATCAGCGCACCGCCCTTTCCGTCTGCTCAGACGGCACATGCGGCGTTGCAAGGTGATGATGTGGATGACTGGTGCACTGAAAGACAGGCCCTTGTTTGGAGTGCTGAAAAGTCGAGGACATCTGAAAACGCCCTTGCAAGTCGACCATTCTGGAACCATCGGGCATCACTTCAACTTCAAGACCCTGATCGGAAAAATTGATTTCGTCAGTCTGCAACCCTCTCATCAGTGCCGGCGGTACTGAGGTGAGTTGCCCGGTTTCAGGATCGCGGTAATACAGCATGCCCGCCTGAAACCGAACGCGATCAGCTTGGCCGGCGTGCGTGCTGGTTGATGCAGCATCGGCTGCAGATTCACTCTGATGCGATTCTGCATTCGCCTGTTCGGCATAACACGAAAAAGACAGTGCGACAAGAAATAGACAAGTGAACGATGCTTTCATCATGATCAAGCTCCTCTGGCTTTGAGGTCTATTGACGAATGTGTTGCTCGAGTATTCGGCAATGGAGATTTACTGAACAACCTAGTATAGACGGAACGATTGCTAGAGCAGCATGGTTCTTGCGGTTTCCAGCGCGTTCAGGAACACATCGATTTCATCGGTGGTGTTGTAAGCCGCAAACGAGACCCGGGCAGTCGCCGGCACATTGAAGAACTGCATGACCGGCATGGCGCAGTGATGGCCGGTGCGGATGGCAACGCCGAACTGATCGACAATGGTGCCGATATCATTGGCGTGTGCACCGTCGAGCGTGAAGGCAATGACCGGCCCCTTGCCCTCGGCCGTACCGATGATGCGCAGTCCGTCAATGGCCTGCATCCGTTCGGTCGCATACTGCAGTAAGTGATGTTCGTGCTCGGCGATTGCATCGATTCCGGTCGCATTCAGGAAATCGAATGCAGCGCCAAAACCAATCGCACCGGCGATATTCGGCGTACCGGCCTCGAATTTGTGCGGCAGCACGTTGTAGGTCGTCTCATCAAAGCTGACCCGGGTAATCATTTCACCGCCACCCTGCCACGGCGGCATGGCTTCGAGCAGTTCTTCGCGGCCAATCAGTGCGCCAATGCCGGTCGGGCCGTACATCTTGTGTGCCGACATGCAGTAAAAATCACAGCCCAGCGCCTGCACATCGACGGCGACATGCGGCGTAGCCTGGGCACCATCGATGACCGTGGCAATGTCATGCTTGCGAGCCAGCTCGCACACCTGCTGAACCGGGTTGACAGTACCCAAGGCATTCGACACGTGGACCAACCCGATCAGGCGGGTGCGATCAGAAATCAGGTTTTCCAGCTCGTCAACCAGCAATTCGCCACGCTCATTGATCGGGATGACCTTGAGCACGGCACCGGTCTGTTCGCACAGCAGCTGCCAGGGCACGATATTGGAGTGATGCTCCATATGGCTGACCAGGATCTCGTCGCCCGGCTGGATGCGCGGACGCAGGTAGCTCTGTGCCACCAGGTTGACGGCCTCGGTCGTGCCGCGCGTAAAGATGACTTCGCGCGTCGAACGGGCATTGACACCAGCCCGCACGCGCTCTCTGGCACCCTCGAATGCGTCCGAGGCCTCTGCACTCAACTGGTGCACGCCGCGGTGGACGTTGGCGTTGTAGTCGCGATAAAAGCCCGATACGGCATCAATGACGGATGCTGGCCGCTGCGCGGTCGCGGCATTATCGAGATAGACCAGCGGCTTGCCGTGCACTTCCCGCTTCAGTACCGGAAACTGCGCGCGCAATGCGGCAACGTCGAGTCCAGTTACAGGCTGCTTGGGTAGAACGTGTGCATTCATCATCATTGTCTATTGTGAATCGTCTCGTTAATTAGGTTTCGTTACAGCGCTTGTTTGAGTCGATCGGTAAACCACTGCCGTAGCGGTTCGGATTCCAGTGCATCGAATGCGGCCGCGGCAAACCCGAATTTCAGTAACGCAAGTGCTTCGGCGTCATTCAGGCCACGCGAGCGCAGATAAAAACGCGCGGCCTCTTCCAGTTGGCCAACCGTAGCACCGTGACTGGCCGTGACTTCTTCGGCATGAATTTCGAGCTCCGGCTTGGTATTGATGCGCGCGTGTTCGCTCAACAGCAAGTTAGCGGTATTCATATCCGAATGGCTGTCATCGGCACCGGGCAGCATATGGATGCGACCGTTGAATACGCCCATTGAATGGTTATCGGCCAGGATCCGGAAATCTTCCTCGCTATGGCTTGGCCCAACGCGATGCTGGATGGCCGTGTGGTAATCGACCAGCTGTTTATCCTTCAGCGCGGCCACGCCATGAATACGGGTGCGCGCCCGGGATTCATTCAAATGCACCTTCAGGTCCTGGCGCGTCAGTGCGCCGCCAAGATCCAGCACGTAGGCCTGGTAATGGGCGGCCTGCTCCAGCTGCGCTTCGGTACGAGCAATCAATGCCGACTCATCGTTTTGCCTTTGCATCAAGTGCTGCAGGCTCGAGCCTGCAGCAAGCTGCAGATCCATCACCAGATTGATCAGGCCCGAGCCGTGCAAGCGATGCTGTTCGAACAACGTGGCTTCAACGCCTTCGGCCAGCTCGATGCGGATGCGCGGGTGCGCGGCCTGCTTGAACTGATCGCTGCTCGAAAACTGCAGCGCCAGCGGCCGTTCGAGCGTGTGCGTCACGCGTATACAGATGCCCTGCTCCAGCCGCGCCAGGTTCAACCACGCAAACGCATCACTCGGATCATGGTCAACATAAGCGGAAGTATCAATCTGCTCGGCGCGCAGTGGCTCGATGTGCAGGCCATCAATCTCATTCAGCTGAGACGTATCGATCTGGCCGTTATGTACCGGAATCCGGTGCGCGTCAAAAGGAAGCTCGATTGACTCGGTCCGCGCAGCCGATTCATCGGGACCATCACTCGACCAGTCGCGCCGCTCGAGCGCCGCGATTGGCGTATATTTCCAGGCCTCGGTCTTGCGCTGCGGAAAGCCATGCTGCATCAGCACTTTCTGGGCGTGTTTGCGCAGGGCTTCGAGGTCGGACTCGAGCTCGATCAGCGGAGGCGCGCTGAATTGTTCCAGCAATTCGCTCATGCAGCGTCTTCCTCCGGCGACAGGAACCCATAGCCCTCCTGTTCCAATCGTTCGGCCAGCTCACGGCCGCCGCTTTCGACAATTCGGCCGTTGGATAACACGTGCACTTGGTCCGGCACCAGGTGTTCCAGCAGGCGCTGATAATGCGTGATCACGACAAACGAGCGCTCGTCATTGCGCAGGCGGTTCACGCCCTCGGCAACCAGCTTCAATGCATCGATGTCAAGGCCGGAGTCGGTTTCGTCCAGGATAGCCAGCTTGGGCTGCAGCACCGCCATCTGGACCATTTCATTGCGCTTCTTCTCGCCGCCGGAAAAGCCCTCGTTGACGGCTCGCTTGAGCAGCGAATCATCCATCTGCAGCGCTTTGAGCTGCTCACGCACGGCGCGTAGAAAATCAATCGAATCCACTTCGTCCTCACCTCTGGCCTTGCGCTGTGCATTCAGCGCAGCGCGCAGGAAGTAGGCATTGTTGACGCCGGGAATTTCAACCGGATACTGAAACGCCAGAAACAGCCCGGCTGCGGCACGTTCTTCAGCCTCCAGTTCGAGCAAGTTCTGCCCGTCAAACAAGACCGATCCATCGGTAACTTCATAGCCATCGCGCCCGGCCAGCGAGTAGCCCAGCGTCGATTTACCCGAACCATTCGGCCCCATAATGGCATGGACTTCACCTGGACCGACTTCAAGGTTGAGGCCTTTCAGAATATCTTTGTCGCCAACTTGGACATGTAGATTATTGATCTTTAACATTGCAAATACTCTTCATATGTTTATTGCCGCACATGGACGCGGACGAGCGCAAAAAGACAGTACAACAGTAAAGACAAGGCCTTTATCTCGTTTCATCTGCGCGAATCGGCGTAATCTGCGGTTACTGATTTGGTTTACCCCACAGCACCTTCCAATGAAATTTCCAACAAGGCCTTGGCCTCGACGGCAAATTCCATCGGCAGTTCCTTGAAGACTTCCTTGCAGAATCCATCGACGATGAGTGCAACGGCTTCTTCTTCATCCATGCCGCGCGAGCGGCAATAGAACAGCTGGTCGTCACCGATCTTCGAGGTGGTCGCTTCGTGCTCGATCTTGGCCGTCGGGTTGGCCGACTCGATATACGGAAACGTATGTGCGCCGCAGGTCTTGCCGATCAACAGGCTGTCGCACTGGGTGTAGTTACGTGCGTTGTCCGCCCGCTTGGCCATGCGCACCAAGCCACGGTACGAATTCTGGCTCTTGCCGCAGGAAATACCCTTGGAAATGACCTTGCTGGTCGTGTCCTTGCCCAGATGAATCATCTTGGTCCCGGTATCGGCCTGCTGGTGGTTATGCGTCAACGCGACCGAGTAGAACTCACCGGCCGAACGATCGCCACGCAATACGCAAGACGGATACTTCCAGGTAATGGCCGAACCGGTCTCGACCTGGGTCCATGAAATCCGGGAATCATCGCCACGACAGTCGCCGCGCTTGGTCACGAAGTTATAGATACCGCCCTTGCCGTTCTCATCGCCCGGATACCAGTTCTGGACCGTCGAATACTTGATCTTCGATTTTTCCTGGGCGACCAGCTCGACCACGGCCGCATGCAGCTGGTTTTCATCCCGCATCGGTGCAGTACAACCTTCCAGGTAGCTGACCTCAGCACCCGGTTCGGCAATGATCAATGTCCGCTCGAACTGGCCGGTGTCGCGAGCGTTGATGCGGAAGTAGGTCGAAAGCTCCATCGGGCAGCGCGTGTCTTTGGGCACATACACGAACGAGCCGTCCGAGAACACTGCCGAGTTCAGGCAGGCAAAATAATTATCGCGATACGGCACTACGCTGCCCAGATGTTCGCGCACCAGATCAGGATGCTCGCGCGCCGCTTCGGAAAACGAGCAAAAGATGACGCCGGCTTCCTTCAGTTCCTTCTGGAACGTGGTGCCAACGGAGACCGAATCAAACACGGCATCAACGGCCACGCCGGCCAGGCGGGCACGCTCGTGCAGTGGGACGCCGAGCTTGTCGAAGGTTTCGAGCAGCTTGGGATCGACTTCGTCCAGGCTTTTCGGACGGTTTTCCTGCTTGGGCGCGGCGTAGTAATGAATCTTCTGAAAATCGATTGCCGGCAACTTCAGCTTGGCCCAGTTGGGTCCGACCATGGTCTGCCAGTGATGAAACGCCTTCAGGCGCCATTCCAGCAGCCAGGCCGGCTCCTCTTTCTTGGCCGAAATCATGGCAATGACGTCTTCATTCAGACCGGCACCGACGGTTTCCGATTCAATATCCGTGTAGAAGCCGGCTTTGTAGCGGCTCTGAATCAGTTGTTCAACTTGCTGTTGTGTTTGACTCATACGTTTTCTCGTCAGTGTTCATAGCGCTGATTCAACGGCGATGAATCAGGCCTGGTTTCGTGCAACGATTTTCAAGCGCTGATCAACGTTGCGTTCGGCAATATGGCCATCTTCTGTTGTGCTGTTAGGCGCAGCGAGATCAGCCAGCGTCATGGCATCCAGCGCCTGCTCGACGGTGGCACCAATGCGACGCCAATTACTGCGCAATGAGCAATCCTGCTCACGCGGGCACGTGCCGGGTTCAAGTCCGCACTCGGTCAACGCAATCGGCCCTTCCATGGCCCGGATAATGGCCGCAATCGAAATTTCCCGGGCCGGACGAACCAACTGGTAGCCGCCGTTGACGCCACGAATCGATCGCACCAATCCGGATTTGGCCAATATCTTCAAGACCTTGGCCGTAGTTGGCAGTTCCAGTCGGGCCTGATCAGCCAAAACGGTTGCTGACCGCGGCTCATCAAGGCTGGACTGCATCTCCGCCATCAAGACGGTTGCGTAATCGGTTAATTTACTGATTCGGAGCATGTGACCTGCCGGTTGCGTCAAGAAAAAATCGAGCTGAATCAGAACGATTCTCAATTAGTACCAATTAAGTCTTATTTTAGCAGATCGTGTTCAACGAGGCGTTATGCAGCGGACCATGACCAAGGCCGATGCGCCAGATTAAACGCTTTGGTTCCGAGAAAGTGAGCGTGCTGTTCGCCAGAGCTGGACGCTGGCCAGGATTCCAGTTGGCAATACGCGCTGTTTCGTGATCTTTTCTGGATTGCGTTGGATTGATTGGCCCAGCCTGTGATCAAGCGCTGCACTGAGCATCTGGTGACGATGGCACCAGGCTTGATTTCCGCTTATCTTGTTTAACGCTAATTGATGCTGACTCAAAATGGTGGACATGCAATGGGCAATCAGTGATTTGAGCCCGTCGCCTGGATCGCTGCTGGCCACGGCTACCTGGTTGAGTTGAAACTCCGCCTGCAGTTCAAGCGGCAACCACCAGCGCCCATGGCGGGCATCGAGCACCAGGTCGCGCACGCTGCGAATCTGATAGCTGGCCGCGGCCAGTTCGGACAACGCCTGATCAGTGTTCTTGTCGCGCGGCACCGATGAATCCGACAGGTTTTCAACCAGCCTGGCCTCGAGCATTGCGCTGGGTGCAGACAGTGCCAAGCAGTGCGACACCCACTCCTCCAGGCGCTCGAAACGGGGCGGGTCAATGGCGAATGAAACCGCCGTTATCAAACGCTGAAAATCAGCCAATTGAAGCGCTTGATACGCACCGGTTTCCAGCAATGCGGTAATGGCCGGGTGTGGCAACTGTTCTTCAAGGCCTCGTCGCCACCAGTCGAGCTTGCGGCGGGCCACGTCGGGATCGCTGACTTCATCGGGTACGGATGCAATTTCAGTAATGACGGTACGAAGAGCAAGAATCGGGTCCTGCAGCTCGCTTTCGGCATAGGGTAATGTGAGGCTCAGCGAACTGCCGGGCACCAGCAGGCGATTCCGACACCATTGGATCCCCGTTGAGGGCGTCACGGCGTCAGTGGACGGTGGGCTGGTCATCCTCATCACGTTCGTCGATCGATCCGCTGGCGGGGCTGTGCAGCAACTGGGCGATGTCCAGCCGGTCGAATTCATACTTCTGATTGCAGAATTCGCAGCTGACGTCGACCTCGCCCTGGGTTTCGAGGATCGATTCAAGTTCATCCTGTCCGAGCCCCCGCAGCACGCTCACCACGCGCTCGCGCGTGCAGGGACAATAGAACTCCAGTGGACGGGACGGATACAGGCGACGCTGCTCCTGATGGAACAAGCGATGCAGCAGGGTCTCCGCATCGGTGTCCAGTAACTCGTCGGACTCGGTCGTCTCGAACAGTTTGCACAGACGATTCCAGCCATCCTGATCTTCGGCCGGCCCCGGTAGCCGCTGCAGCAAGACACCCGCGGCCTGGCTGCCGGATACCGATAACTTCAAGCGCGTCGGCAGCTGCTCGGATCGATCAAAATACTGACCGATGGCCTCGCTCATGCTGTTGCCTTCCAGTGGGACGATACCCTGCCAGGTCTGGGGTTTGCCGGCGGCTTCCTGCGCGCGCTCGATCGTCATCGTCAACACGCCGTTTTGCGTCAGGCTGGAAAAATCACGGCCTTCGACCTCGGTCTCATCAAACCGAACCAAACCCCGCAAACCACCCTGGTCGGTGCAGTCCGCCATCATCAGTTTCAGTGCGCCCGATGCACGCAGTTGCAGGCTGATGCGACCACTGAACTTGACGCCACTCGAGCAGAGGGCAGCCACAACCAGGCTTTCGCCCAGCATCCTGGCCACATTTTCAGGATATTGACCCCGCGCCAGCACTTCCTGATAGACCGAATCCAGGTGAACGACGACGCAGCGCGCGTTGGCCTGCTCAAGCAGCACACGCTGTAGATGATCCTGTGTCATACGGTTTGCAACCAATTCAATACGTCAGTAGGTGTCTCGAAGTGGAAGTCGGCAGGCCAGTTCTTAGCCGACTCACTGTCAGGGATATACCCCCAATGCGCTGCGCCACTCAGACAGCCAGCGGCCCCGGAAGCCTGCACATCGCGCAGATCATCACCGATATACAGCACGTTCGCCGGATTGACGTTCAATTGCCTGCAGGCTGCCAACAATGGATCGGGTGCCGGTTTCGGATTCGGCGTGCTATCACCGGCAATCAGGCACGCTGCACGAGTTTCCCAACCCGCCTGAGTGACGACGGGGGCAGCCAGGCGCATGACCTTGTTGGTCACCACACCCCAGGGAATTACGTTCTGCTCGATGCGATCCAGGATGTCTTCGATACCTGAAAAGCAGTGGCTCTGATCCCAGCAATTATGATGGTAATCGTCCAGAAACTGCTGCGTGTGGCGGTCGCGCTGCTGCTCGTTCAATTCGGGCAGTCCTTCAGCCAGAATTGCTGCAGCGCCCTTGCCTGCAACGGCCCGTAACGGCCCTGCCGGCATGGCTGGATAACCCAGCGTTGCCCGCAGACGATTCAACGCTGCAATCAGGTCCGGTGCGCTGTCGACCAACGTACCATCGAGGTCAAACAGGACGGCGTCCAGTGCCGGGACGGGAATCACGCCACGGACGCCGGACTCGGCTTGCGCGCGTGAATCAGGTAATTGATGTGGGGCCCGCCGCCAATATGCACGGTGCGGGAGAACGGGTTGTAGCGCATGCCGACGATCTGTTCGACGTTTGCGCCGGCCTCTCGAACGAAGCCAGCCAGTTCCGATGGTTTGATCAGTCGATCATAGCGGTGCGTGCCGCGCGGCAGCAGATTCAGCACATACTCGGCGCCAACGATGGCAAATGTCCAGGCCAGCGGCGTTCGGTTGATGGTGCTGAAAAACAGATGCGCGCCCGGCTTGGCCAGTTCCACGCAGGAACGAACCACGCTGGCCGGGTCCGGCACATGCTCCAGCATTTCAAGACAGGCCACGACATCAAACGATTCAGCCGATTCTGCAGCGAGCGCTTCGGCCGTCATCTTCCGGTAATTGATGTCGAGTTCGGACTCGACCTGATGCAGCTTGGCCACGGCCAGTGGCTTTTCGGCCATATCGATGCCGGTTACATCAGCACCGGCCTGGGCCAGCGCTTCGGTCAGTAAACCTCCGCCACAACCGATATCGACAACGCGCTTGGCCTTGACGGATGCTTTGGACCGGATCCATTCCACGCGGGGACCGTTGATGTCGTGCAGTGGACGAAATTCGCCCTCGGGATCCCACCAGCGCGACGCGAGGCGGTTGAATGCATCGGTTTCGCGCGCGTCATGGTTGATCGCGTCCGCCGCGTCGTCTTGTGGTTCAGCTGTAGTATTCATCGCAGTTCAGGTCAGGTTATTGTGTTACTCGCTCGCTTCAACAGCATTGGATTGCGTGTTCGCTGCGGCATCGATTGCATGGATGCGTCCCGCCCAGCGCTGCGTTTGCTTCATCAGCAGTGATTCATCCAATGTCGTCAGCTCGCGTTGATCCAGCAGCTGTTGGCCGGCGACCCAGACATCGCTCACTTGAGATCGGGGCGTTGCATAGACCAGCTGCGAGATGACATCGTGCAGGGGTTGCGTCTCGATTTGATCCATCCGTATGGCGGCCAGATCAGCTTGCTTGCCTGCTTCGATGCTGCCTAGCGTATTGTCCATATCCAGTGCTCTTGCACCGTGAATGGTGGCCATCGACAGTGCACGCGCGGCCGGCACAGCCTCGGGGTCACCCGAGGCGCCTTTCGCCAGCATTGCGGCCAGCCGCATTTCGCCCATCATGTCCAGGTCGTTATTGCTGGCTGCACTATCCGTGCCGATGCAAACGTTGACGCCGGCCGCATCCAACGCGGCTACCGGGCTGATGCCGCTGGCCAGCTTCAGATTGGAATCCGGGCAGTGCAGGATATGCACACCGTTTCTGGCCAGTCGCGCAACATCGCGTGTGTTGATCTGCGTCATGTGGACGGCCAGCAGCCGTTGGTTCAGCAGTCCAAGGGATTCAAGCCGATCCAGAGGGTGTTTGCCATGCTGCTGCATGCTGCTTTCAATTTCACCGGCCGCCTCGAGCAGGTGCAGGTGAATGGTCAGGTCCAGCTGATCGGCCAGGACTCGCATGCGCTTGAATGCCGAATCGGACACCGAATAGGGCGCGTGCGGCACGAAGCTGATGCCGATCAACGGATGGTCCTTGAATCGATCGTGGACTTCAAGACCGCGGCTGAAATACTCGTCTTCGGTTTGCGCCCATGCGGTCGGGAAGTGGATCACCGGCATGCCGACCACCGCACGCATACCGACCTTGATGGCCGCTTCAGCCGTCGTGTCGGGGAAAAAATAGTTGTCGTTGAAACAGGTCGTACCGCCCCTGAGCATTTCTGCCATGGCCAGTTCGGTACCAGCGCGCACGTAATCCGGGCCCATCAGCTGCTGCTCGACCGGCCAAATATGATCTTCGAGCCAACGCATCAGCGGCAAATCGTCGGCCACGCCGCGCAACAGGCTCATTGCGCTGTGCGTGTGCATATTGATCAGGCCTGGAATCAACACATGCTGGTCGAGCACTCGACGCTCGACATCGGGATAATCCGCCTGCAGTTGAGCACAAGGCAGCACCGCCTCGATGCGATCCTCGTTCAGGACAACCGCGTAATCCTGCAATACCCGGCCTTCAGGCACCACCGGCACCAGCCAGCGTGGGAGCAATGCAATACCCGGTGCGCTCACGAGGAGTGCGCCTGATCAAGCGGAATTTCTATTCCCTTGAGAACGATCGCGAGGGAGGTTCTACGGGAAACGCTGGACCGGCCTCGGTGCGCGCAGTTGGGTACGCGCGAACAAGCGGGCCGAAACGGTTCGGAGCGCCCGCAATAATCCGCCCCAATGGATTCTGGGCGAAAAGCCGGATCTGAAATATTCGCGGCTACAGTGGTAACGACAGGCACGTTCACCTCGTTCATGACAATCTACAGTCGGTTGTGCGATTCAAACGCATTCTTCTCACAGGCGTTTCGAGGTGACCTAGTCCTTGACGCGCGATACGTATTCGCCGGTCCGGGTATCGATGCGAAGCACCTCACCCTCATTGATAAACAGCGGCACGCGGACCACGGCACCGGTCTCCATTTCAGCCGGTTTGCCACCACCGCCGGACGTATCACCACGTACGCCGGGATCGGTGCTGACGACCTTCAATTCAACAAAATTTGGTGGTAGAACCGTGATGGGATCACCATTGAACAGCGTGACCTGGCACTGGTCTTCTTCCTTCATCCACTTGGCGCCATCACCGACCGCCGTTTCATCTGCAGCCAGCTGCTCGAAGGTATCAGGATCCATGAAATGCCAGAATTCGCCGTCGCTGTACAGGTACTGCACATTCTTTTCAAAGATGTCTGCGGACTCGACCGATTCGTTGGACTTGAAGGTTTTTTCGACCACGCGGCCATTTTTCAGGTTGCGCACTCGTATGCGGGTAAAGGCCTGGCCCTTGCCGGGTTTGACGAAGTCGGTTTCGACAATATTATATGGTTCGCCGTCAAGCAGCACTTTCAAACCATTTTTCAAGTCATTTGCGCCGTAATTAGCCATGGTTGCTCCATTATCAGAATGCAGGCACTGACTGTATTTTTCTGCAGCGCCCACGCAGGAAAGATCGGTTTCATCCAGGTTCGGTCGAATCACTTGAGTTCGAACAGAATCGCCGTACACTAACTACGTACTTACGACCCTAATACGAGACCTGTATTTAACCCGCTATGATACCTCCGAGTTTGTCGATTCAGGTCAAGTCCTGCGAGGCGCCTGCCAGACCGCCTTGGCGAAAACAGCTGCAGGCAGGATGGCGAAGCCCTCAGGCGCTGCTCAAGCATCTGTCGATCGAGCCGCAAACCATCGATTGGATGGACGACAGCCCGTTTCCCATGCGGGTGCCTCAAGCCTTCAGCCAACGCATGCGGTCAGGCGATGCTCGCGATCCACTGCTACGACAAGTATTGCCGGTTCGCCTGGAAGCGGATACGCTGGATGGATTCAGCGCCGATCCTGTCGGTGACCTTGCCAGCCGGAACGAGCGCGGCCTGCTGCACAAATACCGGGGCCGCGTGCTGCTGATTACGACCGGCGCCTGTGCAATCCACTGCCGCTATTGTTTTCGACGCGATTTTCCGTATGCATCCGAACATACCAGTCCGAGTCATTGGGCCCCGGCGATCGATTACATTGCCGAACATGACGACATTTCTGAAGTGATCTTGTCGGGCGGTGACCCGTGGATGCTCAGCACCCAGCGCCTGCAGGCCTTGAGCGACCGGCTGTCTCGAATCCCTCATATCCGGCGTTTGCGGATCCATACCCGGATGCCGATTACGCTGCCGGACCGCATCAACTCATCGCTGATGAGCTGGCTGCAGTCCCTGCCCTGGCAAACGGTCGTGGTTGTGCATGCCAATCACGCCAATGAATTCGACCATCACGTAGAGCGTGCGCTGGATCAGCTTCGCCGCGCAGGTGCCCAGGTGTTTAATCAGGCGGTGTTATTGGCCGGCGTCAATGACGATATCGACAGCCTGACTCAGCTGATGGAACGCAGTTTTGCAGCAGGCGCAATCCCGTATTATCTGCACCTGCTGGATCGAGTACAGGGCAGCGCGCATTTTGAAGTGGGTGAACCACGCGCGCTTGAATTGATGCAAGCCATGCGCGAACGCCTTTCGGGCTATTTGGTGCCCAGACTGGTGCGTGAGCAGTCCGGTGCGGCCTATAAACTGCCCGTGTTTTGAACAATGGATGAATGAACATTCACGATTTTCCGTTCATCTTGACTATGCAAAGCTTATCTTTGAATTCAACAGGCAATATCCATGCGTGATTCCTGGCCGCTGCTGCAAAAAACCGACTTCCCCGCAATCAAGCGTCGCTCGTTGAACACCCTGCAGATGAACCTGGGCTATCTATGCAATCTGGCCTGCATCCACTGCCACGTCAACGCAGGCCCGAACCGCAAGGAATTGATGGACCAGGCCACCATGCGCACTGCGCTGGACGTAGCCGACCGCTACGACGTTCAAACGCTGGATCTGACCGGCGGCTCGCCGGAAATGAACCCTCACTTTCGCTGGCTGGTCGAACAGGCCCGGGACAAGAACATCCACGTGATGGATCGACTCAATCCAACCATCATGATGGAGCCCGGCTATGAATGGGTTGGTACATTCCTGGCCGAGCACGACATCGAAATCGTCGCCTCCATGCCCTGTTATTCGAAGGAAAACGTGGACGCCCAACGCGGCAATGGCGTGTTCGAAGCCTCCATTGCAGCGCTGCAGCAGCTCAATGGACTTGGGTATGGCAAAGCCGACTCCGAACTGACGCTGAACCTGGTCTATAACCCGCTCGGCCCGACCCTGCCGCCGAACCAGTCGGCGCTGGAAGCCGATTACAAGCAGCTGCTGATGGATGAATTCGGCATCGTGTTCAACCAGCTGTTCACGCTGGCCAATATGCCGATCCAGCGCTTCGGCGCCATTCTGCTGGCCAAGGGCGAGTTTGAGCAATATATGACGCTGTTAAAAGACAGCTACCGTCGGGAAAATCTAAGCGGCGTCATGTGCCGCGACCTGATCAGCGTCGACTACCAGGGCTATCTGTATGACTGCGATTTCAACCAGATGCTGAAACTGTCATTGGACATGGGCGCCGAAGAAACCAGCACTGATCGACCTCATCTCAGCGACCTGCTTGCACTGGAAAAACATCCCACCGCCATCCGGATTGCCGATCACTGCTACGGCTGCACTGCAGGCCAGGGCTCGAGCTGCGGCGGTGCGCT
>CAKZPB010000038.1 GCA_937138395.1 uncultured Pseudomonadota bacterium | reverse complement strand
CGTCGGTTTCATTTTCGATGCTGCCGAGCTCGTCGCGCAGGGCCGAGACGGCACGGGAGTTCAGGTTGTGCTTCAGAAACAAGACCTGGTCCTCGAAGGCTTCGAGCACCGGCGGCATGGTCTGCTCGGCGCTGCGCATCGAGCTCAGCATCCGTCGATAGCGTGACTGGGTATCGCGCAGCAGGTCCTGGCTGGTCGCGCGCAAATTAGGGTTCTGGTACTGGTCCAGCTCGTCTTCCCATTCCTCGAACAGGTCCTCGGCCACGCGCTCGATCGCATCGATGCGGTCGCTGACGCGCTCGGCACGATCAACACTGCGCTCGTATTGGCCGTTCAGCCGGTCATACATGCGCTCCAGATCGCCACCGTCGAACTCGACCGTGGCGCGGAACTGATCCAGCGCGGACACAAACTGCTCCTTGGCATCGTCCTGGGCGTCGCGTGCGTCTTCAACCCGGTCGGCCAGAATGTCGCGCTTTTCGATACCAACCGACTCCAGCGCCTTGTATTGGGCAGTCTGGCAGCCAGCCAGCAGGCACAGTGCGACCAGTGCTACAACCAGCGCTGTCGTTGTTTTCGGCGTTGCGATAGACAGGGATCGATGGCTCTGCATCATAGATTTCCTACGTCAAGTGAGTGGTCTTATTAGGATAAATGGCTGAGGTTCATTGCGTGGCACTGCGATCATGGCCCGGGTTCGATCGACTGGGCGATGCGCAGCAAGTCCGAGAATACGCCAGCGGCTGTCACCTCAGGTCCAGCGCCGGGACCCTGCACGATCAGCGGGTTCTCGCTGTAGCGTTCGGTTCGAAAGGCCACCACGTTGTCGGTCAAAGCGAGATGAGCGAACGGATGGTCATTGGGTAGTTCTGAAAGACCTACCCTGGCCGTGCCATCGCTACTCAGCGATGCGGTAAACCGCAGGCAGTGATCGCGCTGGTGCGCCTGCCTGCAGCGCGCTGCAATGTCCTGATCGAGCTCCGGCAGCTGCTGCATGAATTCATCCACGCTGCAGCGATCCGGTCCATCCAGATCCAGGCCATCCGGGGCCAGGCTTTCGACCTCTACATCGGACAGGGCCAGGTCAAGCCCCATCTCGCGGCCCAGGATAGTCAGCTTGCGCGCGACGTCCATGCCCGACAAATCATCCCCGGGATGAGGCTCGGTATAGCCCGATGCGTGAGCCTTACGCACCAGTTCGGAAAACTGCATGTCGGGTTGATACTGATTGAATAACCAGGCCAGCGTGCCGGAAAAGATGCCCTCGATGCTCAACACGCGATCGCCGCTGTCGATCAGGTCACGCAGCGTTTGAATCACCGGAAGACCGGCACCCACGGTCGCCTCATAGCGCCAGTGGACTGCACGCGCAGCCGTGGCTTGTTTGATCCGCCGGTAGCGTTGCAGGCTTCCACTGCCGGCATGCTTGTTCGGCGTGATGACGTGAATGCCGGCAGCCAGCCAGTCTGCATAGTGTTCGGCCACCTGGTCGCTGGCGGTGCAATCGATGATGACCGCCTGGGGCATGTGTTCGGCCCGGACGTGCTGGGTGAATTGCGGGATATCGAGTGCCGCCGCCTGGTCCAGCTCGCCTCGAAAACCGGACGCGTCGAGCTGGCTATCGGCCAATATCATTTGGCGCGAATTGGCCAGTGCGCGCACTTTCAGATTGACCCGCTGCGTGCTCTGCAACGCAGGCGCAGCGTCATGCAACTGACGGAGTAGCGCCCGACCGACTTGTCCGGGACCAATCACGCCAATCGACAGCGTCTGTCTGGACAGATAAAAACCGGAGTGCACAGCGCGCAGGGCGCGCGTGGCTTGCGAGGCGTCGATCGCCACGGAAATATTGCGCTCCGAGGCACCCTGTGCAATTGCACGCACATTGACGCCGGCTCGGCCCAGGGCCGAAAACAAGCGGCCGGCTACGCCAGGCGAACCCGCCATGCCGTCCCCGACCACGGCCAGGGCCTCGATCTGATCGAGTTGCGCAATCTTCTGGATCTGTCCGGCAGCCAGTTCCCGGTCAAATACTTCGGCCAACACCTCGTTGGCCCGAGTGACCTGAGCCGCAGGAACTACGCAACAGATGGAATGCTCAGACGAGCCCTGGGAAATCATCGTGACTGAAATGCACGCTTGCTTCAGTGCCGAAAACACGCGTTCGGCCGTGCCCGGCACACCCAGCAATCCTGCTCCTTCGATAGTGACCATGGCCAGGTTGCGGATACTCGAGATGCCCTTGACCGGCGGATCAGTCGCGCCCGCGCGATCAATGCGTGTTCCGGGATGCTCCGGTTGAGCCGTGGCACGGATCCGGATCGGAATGTCCAGCTCGAGAATCGGCGCCACGGTCTGCGGATGCAGCACGCGCGCACCGAAATAGGCCAGCTCGAAGGCCTCGAGATAGGAAAGCCGGGGCGTGATGCTGGCCTGCGGAACACGCTCCGGGTCGGCGTTCATCACGCCCAGCACGTCGGTCCAGAGATGCACTTCAGCGGCGCGCAGCAGCGCAGCAAGAATGGTGGCTGAAAAATCACTGCCGTCGCGACCCAGTGTGGCGATGCGCCCGTCGGCCTCACGACAGCAATAGCCGGTCATGACCAGTCGTCCAGGCTCATTTTCAGCACTGTCAAGAACCGCGTCGAGTCTGGATCGACTCTCGTCGATGCGCGCCATCGGGCCCAGCTCGCCGATGTCGATGCGGATGATGTCACGAGCATCGAGTCGAAATGCAGGCTGGCCCTGAGCCTGGAACCAGCCGGTCAACAGAATCGAAGACCACTGCTCGCCCAGCGCAGCGATCAGATCCAGCGCCTCTGCCGGCAGGCTGCCCAATAGCGTGATGCCCTGCAGCAAATGCTTGAGACGGTCAAATGACGTGCCCAGGGCCTGCTGAACCTGCTCTGCAAGCGCGAGATCTGACGCACACTGCTGATGGCGCCGGCGCAGGTCATCCAGCGCATCGGCCCATCGACCCTCGGACCGGGCAGCCTGATGACCCAGCGCGATCAGTACGTCGGTTGTGCCCTGCATGGCTGATACAACAATGGCCTGCCTGGGCTCTTGACGGGCGAGTAGCAGTTGCCCGACCTGGCGAAAGGCTTCGGCATCGGCCAGACTGCTGCCACCGAACTTGTGGACAATCCAGGTCATTCAGCAGGGCTTGGAGGGCATCGCATGAACAACCACTACTTTTCGTTGGCGACGCCGTGCGGCACGTGACCGGTAGCAATCACCTGACTGGCACTGTCACAGTGCAACTGTTGGTCATCAAAAAAGATGTCGGCGCCAAACGCACGCAGGAACGTCGATTTTTCCCGCCCACCCAGGAACATGGATTCATCAATCCGGATACCCCAGGCGCGCAACGTCATGATGACGCGCTTGTGTGCCGGTGCAGATCGTGCTGTCACCAGCGCGGTTCGGATCGGATTTTCTTCAATCGGATAGGCCGACTGGATTCGGTGGATCGCCTCCAGTACGGCCTTGAATGGCCCTGCACGTAATGGCTGCAGTGCCGCCTCGCGCTCGCTCGACGAGAACGCTTCAAGGCCATGAGTCTTGTAGACCCGTTCGGCCTCGTCACTGAAAATCACCGCATCGCCATCAAAGGCAATGCGCAGCTGACCGGACCGGTTTTCGCGCGTGGCCTGCGGCAGAATCGTGGCGCCTGCATAGCCGGCCGTCAGCACCTGGCGCACATCATCGGCATGTGCCGAAAGAAACACATCAGCGCCACACGGCTCGATATACAGGCTCGGGCTGGCGCCGTTGGTGAACACCGCCCGTTCTATCTTCAGATCGTGGTGCTCGATCGAGTTGAAGATTCGCAGACCCGTATCGGCGCTGTTGCGCGACAGCAAAATGACCTCGACACCGGGATGATCCATATCGTCATCATTCAATGCCAGCAGCTTTTTGACCAGCGGAAAGGCCACGCCCGGCTGGAGCACCTCATCTTCGCGCTCGCGCTGATAGTGCACATACGCTTCGAGCCCGTCCTGCTCGTAGATCTGGTGCGTCGAATCCAGATCGAACAGCGCACGCGATGAAATCGCGACAACGAGTGGTTTGAATTCTTCAGAAGGCTGCATAGATCAACTATTCGCTATTCAATTCATCTTGTTGCTATTTACAAGATGGTGACAAAACAAGAAGTTGCAATCATAACGTAGATTATTTTGTTTTGTTTTTTTTGCTTCTTATGACTCCGCACGACTAAACCGGCAAAGGTTTGATTTCAAGTCAAAAGTATTTCGCCGCTCGGCTGCGCCGGCTGATGACTGATTTGATTGATTTGCTTTAAAGTCAAAAACGTTCCGCCGCTCACTTCGTCAGCTGATGCGGATTACTTTTGTTGCGCAAAAGTAATCAAAGCGCGGTGGCCGG
>CAKZPB010000037.1 GCA_937138395.1 uncultured Pseudomonadota bacterium | reverse complement strand
CGGGCGGCGGAATGACTTTGATTTTGACTTATTAAGCTAAGACAGCATGACTGCCATCAGCTCACGCAGTGAGCGGCGAAATGCTTTGGGCTTTAATTCAATCAATTAACAAACTGGTTATTCAAAACTCAAATCACGCCCTGCAGCCATCCCAACAAAGCAACACCGAGCCACAGCGCGGCCAGCGTATACAGCGCCGCGATGACATCATCGATCATGATGCCGAGACCACCGGCAACCCGCCTGTCGAGCCAGTCGATTGGCCAGGGCTTCAGGATGTCGAATACACGAAACAGCACAAAAGACGCCAGCCACCAGCGCCAGTCGAAAGGCACCACTACCAACACCAGCCAGATTGCGACCATTTCATCCCAGACGATGCCGCCGTGATCGTGCACGCCCAGCGCCTGTGAGCTGACCTCGCACAACCAGATACCGAGCACAAACAGCGCCGCGACCAGCACCAGGCCAAGCCACAGCGGCAACGGCGTCAGCGGCAGCCATAGCAACAAACCAAGCAGGGTGCCGGCCGTGCCCGGCGCCCGCGGGCTCAGACCCGAGCCGAAACCAAAGGCCAGAAATCCGGTCGGCCGCTCAAGCGCCAGTGCGCGAACGGCTTGTTTGGACGGTCCCGTTGGTGATTCGCTGTGCATCGTTCGACACCTGGATCAAGAAATAATCTGCTCGCGGCGGTTGTGACGATAGAGCTTCCCCGCTACAGTGCAAGACAGTCTAACCGCCCCATCGACTTCGATGACTCAATTCAAGCTGCTTGGCAACCGTCGATTCGGGCCCTTCTTTGCCGTTCAGGCGCTCGGTGCATTCAACGACAACATCTTCCGCAATGCCTTTGCCACATTGATTGTGTTCGGCATCGGGCTGGAGGTTGGTCTGGACGTCAATGGCCTGGTCAATCTGGCGGCGCTGTTGTTCATCTTGCCATTTTTTCTATTCTCGGCCATTTTCGGGCAGTTGGCCGACCGCTATGAAAAATCGCGCATGATCCGGCTGGTCAAGCTGTTCGAGGTGCTCATCTGCCTGTTTGCCGGCGTCGGGTTGTATACCGGCAATCTTTGGCTGTTGCTGAGCGTGATCTTTCTGCTCGGCTTTCAGTCGACGCTGTTCGGGCCGATCAAGTATTCCATCCTGCCGCAGTTGCTTGAGCGGCAGGAGCTGACTGGCGGCAATGGCCTGGTCGCTTCAGGCACCTACATCGCCATCCTGGCCGGCACCATCCTGGGGCCGATTGTGGCCGGTGTCGAACTGGACTGGCCCTGGCTGGTGCTGGTCGCGACGCTGCTGATTGCGCTGCTCGGCTGGGCTGCGGCCTATCGTGTTCCTGCCGTTCCGGTGGGCGACCCCGGGCTGAACCTCAACCTGAATCCGGTGACTGCCTCCTGGGCCAATCTGAAGATTCTGGGCCAGAACCGAACGCTGCTCAACAGCGTGCTGGGCGTGTCGTGGTTCTGGTTTTACGGCACGATTTTTCTTGTGCAGATTCCGGCCTATACGCAAAGCGTATTGGGTGCCAATGAAACCGTGCTGGCCGGTTTACTGGCCCTGTTCATCATCGGGATTTCATGCGGTGCCCTGCTGTGCGAGAAGCTATCCAATGGCGGCATCGAAATCGGCCTGGTCCCGATTGGCGCGGCCGGTATGACCCTGTTCGGGCTTGATCTGATGTGGGCCAGTCCGTCCATGCCGCTCGGCGGTGCCGGCTATGCCGAGGTGCTCGCCATGACCGGCAGCTGGCGGATCATTCTGGACCTGGTCATGATCGGCGTCAGCGGCGGGTTGTTCATCGTGCCGCTGTATGCATTGATCCAGGCACGTTCGCGCGACGATCAGCGTGCGCGGGTGATCTCGGGCATGAATATCCTGAACGCGCTGCTGATGGTGCTGGCCAGTATTCTGGCCATCGTGTTGTTGACCGTGATCGGCCTCAGCATCCCGCAGTTATTTGGCATCGTGGCCGTGTTGAACCTGCTTGTGGCCCTCTACATCTTCACGCTGGTGCCGGCGTTTGTGCTGCGCTTCCTGATGTGGGTCCTGAGCCGATTGATTTACCGGGTCGATGTCCAGGGCAGTGGCCTGAACCAGATACCGGAAACCGGGCCGGCGCTGGTCGTTTGCAATCACCTGAGCTATATGGACCCGTTGATTGTCGGCGGTACCATTCAGCGACCGATCCGATTCGTCATGACGCACCGGATTTACAACATGCGCGGCCTGACCTGGCTGTTCAAGCTGGCCGGTGCCATACCGGTGGCCCCGGCCAAGGTCGATCCGGAACTGTTGAAACACGCGTTCGAACAGGTCGACGCCGCGTTGGCCAACGGTGAACTGGTCGGCATCTTCCCGGAGGGTGGACTCAGCCCGGATGGCGAAGTCCAGCCGTTCCGCTCGGGTGTCAGTGCCATTCTGTCGCGACGCCCGGTGCCGGTTATTCCGATGGCGCTGGAAGGGTTATGGGGGAGTGTGTTCAGCCGCATGCCGGGTCGCAGGCGGCAGCGCGATCGCGGCTTCTTCAGTCGCGTGCAACTGCGCATTCTGGATTCGATTCCAGCGGCACGTGCCGAGCGGGACGCCATGCAGCGCGATATTACCGAAGCCTACACGTCATTACGCAACCAATCTTGAGGCCATGCGTCGTCAGGCCTGCAATTCAAATGCATGCTGCAGCCACTCGATCTGCCCGCTGGCGCGATCAATCGCAACCACATCGAATCGGCATGGGTGCTGCTGCCAGGCTGGATGACCGGATAAAAATAGTGCGGCAGCCTGGCCAAGCTTGGCCTGCTTGAACTGATCGACGCTGTCCAGACCGCCACCAAACACGGAAGCCTTGCGCATGCGTACCTCGACAAACACCAGAAACTCGTCGTCGTGCATGATCAGATCCAGCTCGCCCTGTCGGCAGTGCCAATTGCGTGCGACCAGCTTCAAGCCTTTGGATTTCAGGTGGCGTTCGGCCTTGAGCTCGGCGCGCTGGCCCGTCAGACGCTTCAGCATGCCAGGCCCCGTTTCAATCCAGCACAATCTGGCCCTGATCAATCCGCGCCCAGGGGAGATCGCGCTCGAACAGGATGCCGTCGGCCAGCCGAAGACGACCGACATGGCCGGCCAGATACAGCTGCCGATCCTGTTTCATCATGGCCAGCCAGGGCATCAGCTCAATCGCATCCCGTCCCAACGCATGCAGTTGACTCAGGCTGGCCGAGTTCAGTTCAGGATAGCGCTGCTGCACACGAGAACGAAGCTGACCCGATTCCGTCGACGGAATCATCCACGGCGCCGCAGGAAATTCCATGCCCCGCAAATCATCCGTGCTGCCGCGGCTCGAATAGGCGTGCGAGGTGGCGTAGGTGCTCAACTCATCGGCATCCAGAAAACGCAGTTGCGGCATCAGCTGCAGCGCATCACCTTCGGGCGCCGCCAGAAAGATCAGATCTGCGTCGGTCCGCAGCTGGGGTTCGGCCTCCAGCTCGGTGTTGAGCACGCTGGCCAGGGTCTCGATCCGTCGATTGGACCGGTCCAGCTCCAGCAACACCTCGAGTTGCGCGGTGTGATCGAACGATGCGTTGTCGTAATCGGCCTGCGCCAGAACGCGGCCACCGCCCAGCTCGAAGGTATCGATAAAGCGCTGGCTGACGCGCTGCCCCCAATCGCTGCCCTGGGCCACGACCAGCGCACGGCGATGGCCTTCAACCAGCGCCCTGACCGCGGCCAGCTCGGCCTCTTCTTCCGGCGGCAGTGCCAGAATCGATACCGAACGCGATGGGATGATGGCCGGCAACAACGCGGTCGGTTCGGGTGGACGATTCAGCAACAGCATCGGCAAGCCACCATCGGGCAGTGCCAATACCGATCGGATTTGCTGCCGATCCAACGGTCCGATCACCGCCTCGACACCATCGGCTTGTGCGCGGAACAATGCACCGACCGCCGCATCCGGCCGGTCCTCGAGATAGTAGAAATTCAACTCGGGACGCAGCGTGTCCGGCTTGGCCAACCAGGCCGATAGCAAGCCGTCGCGCAGCACCTGCCCGGCCCGCTCCAGCCGGCCTTCGCCCGGCAACAGCACTGCGATGCGGGCAGGTTTGGGTTGGCTGGCCTTCCAGCGCTGCACCGCTTGCTCGGCTGACTGTGCCGTCCAGTTCAATTCGGCATGGTTCGTCTGCCACTGCGCCAGGCCTGCCGCACGCGCAGCGTCATCAAGCAAGAACTCGCGACTGACCAACGCCAGTTCCAGCCAGGGCAGCAGCATGGGGTCGCTGTTGGCGCTGGCCTGCTGAAGCGATTGCTCGATCGTGGAGACCGGAAATTCAAGCAGCATGTCAAGCGCGAGCGCCGGTGCAAAGGTGCCGTCCTGCAGTGCAATGCGCATCTGCTCCAGTCGCGCATCGATCGAATCCGGGTCGCGCGCAGCCAGAGCGGACTGCAGCCGACTGAAGCGTGCCTGGAGCGACACCGGCACCTGATCGGCAGGCAGGTCGAGGATCCAGCGCGCGGTCGCGAAATCTTCATTGACAAGCGCGACTTCAGCCTGGACCAGGTCAAGTCGAATGCGCTGCGCCGGTGAAAGCCGCGCTCGATCCAGCGTATCGAGAACAGCCAGCGCCTGGTTCGGCTGATCTGCCGCCAACCAGGCTTCCGCCGCAGCCAGCCGGGCCTCAGCTGCACGCGCCGGATTGGACAACGCCGCCTGCTGTGCCAGCTCGAGCCATCGTTCGGCAGCACGGTCATGCTCGCCGCGCTCACTCAACACGGTCGGGTCATCCGGATCAACATCCGAACGCACCGTTGGACCGGTCGGCGCACAGCCCGAAAGCATTACGACTGCCAGCAGCAGGATGATCAGAAACCGTTTCATGAGTGCAATAATACCTGCTGATCTTCATCAAGCCGAGCCCTTGGACCACGCGGACGGACAAATTCTTGAAAATGCCGGTACGCTCTGGATCGTTGCCACACCGATCGGCAACCTGGGTGACGTTTCGGACCGCGCCCGGGACATCCTCAGCCGGGTCCCGATCATTGCCGCCGAAGACACCCGCACCAGCCAGAAGCTGGTGCCGGCCCGCAAGGCGCCGGTGCGCTGGTTTGCCCTGCATGATCACAATGAAGCCAGTGCGGTTGAACGCCTCATCAAGCATCTTGAGCAAGGCCAGGACATCGCGCTGGTATCCGACGCCGGCACACCGCTGATTTCCGATCCCGGCTTCCGACTGGTCAGTGCCGCGCATGACCACGGCATTCGCGTTTCGCCGGTGCCGGGCCCCAGCGCGGCTATTGCCGCACTGTCCGCCGCAGGACTGGCTACAGACCGCTTCAGCTTCGAGGGTTTTCTGCCGGCTAAACGCAGCGCCCGCCAGCAGCGCCTGCAGGCCCTGGCCGACCGCACTGAAACGCATATTTTCTACGTGCCGGCACGCGACCTGATCAAGGTTCTGGAGGATCTTCAGCACGTGTTCGGCGGCCAGCGCCTGGCCGCGGTGGCACGCGAAATCAGCAAACAGTTCGAGACCATTCGGCGCGGACCCGTTGACGGTCTGCTCGACTGGGTTCAGGCCGATTCGGATCAGCTGCGCGGCGAATGCGTGGTGTTGACGGCCGGGGCGGATAATTCCAATTCGATGAACCCGATCCAGCCCAGAGCACTGGCCGAACAGTTGGCCGCCGAATTGCCACCAGCGCGCGCCGCGCGAATTCTGACCCGGCTCAGCGGAATGCCACGCAAACAGGCCTTTGAATTGATCGAACAGTTGCGCCAATCATGATCTTCTTGTTGTTCGGACTGCTGGCGATCGGCGCCATCATTTTCCTCCCGGGCTGGTGGGTCAAACGGGTCATGAAGCGCTATGCCGAGCCAAAGGATCGCTATCAGGGTACGGGCGGCGAACTGGCCCGCCATCTGCTCGATCGGCTGGGTCTGGAAGCCGTCGGCGTCGAAATGACCGAGGCCGGCGATCACTATGACCCGGAAGCAAGAACGGTGCGCCTGAGCCCGGACAACTACAACCACGCCTCATTGACTGCCATTACCGTGGCCGCGCATGAAGTCGGCCATGCGATTCAGCACGCCGATGGATACCAGCCGCTGGCCCTTCGCACACGACTGGTCAAATCGGTGCAGAAATTTCAGCGCTTGGGTGCTTTTTTACTGGTGCTGCTGCCGGTCGTACTGCTGGCCCTGAAACTGCCGGCCGCCGGCGTCACGATGCTGCTGTTCGGGCTGGCCGCGCTCGGCTCGGGCATTCTGGTCCACCTGGTCACGCTACCGACCGAGCTGGACGCCAGCTTCAAACGCGCCCTGCCCTTGCT
>CAKZPB010000036.1 GCA_937138395.1 uncultured Pseudomonadota bacterium | reverse complement strand
ACAATCGTGGCCGCGTACGCGTTGCCGCAGAACGGTATAAAGGCCTGCAGGAACTCGGCCTGCACCGGAGAATGACCCGCTGCCAGGCGATTGGATTCGTCTGCATTGGCACTGAATGCCAGTAATGCAGCGCTAAACAGTATGAATCCGCGATGCAATGTGGTCATGCAGCCATCCCCGCAAAAAGATTTCTAGTCACTCCAAGCCCCAACATACCATCAACCTAGACGGTTGCGGACTACATTTCTGGTGTCACTGCGACTCGGATCTGGCTTCCATTCTCGTCGTTCAGTCCCAAACTGAATACAGCCTCATTCCCGTCCGATGTAATCAAACTTGGCTCACTCACCAGCGCATAGTCGCCATCGGTCATCGTGAAGATCTTGAGCGCGATCAGCACCTGGTTATTGCCCAAATCGCTGGGAGAGACCAGCACCTTGAATACGCCGTCCATCTGGAACTGCGATTCCTCCCCATTTTCAATCGTCATTTCCCCGACGTGCTCATATTGATCATCCTGAGCGGTGACGACTGCATTGAAACTCAGCTTGATGTCGTTCGCTACCGCGGGCCGGTTCGCGTAGAAGAAAATCAGTACCAACAGCGCAAGCGCCAGCGCAACCGGGGCATATCCAAACCTGAAGAGCCCGTTCGGCTGAGATTGATTTGATAAGGAATCGACCACCAGATCGGGCGCGCTCAGATCAAAGCAACTGGCCAATGCGCGGACTGATTCTGGTGAGGCGGAGCCGGATTTCTCGATTCGCTGGATGGTGCGAATCCCCAAATCTGAAACTTCCGCCAAATGCTCCTGCGTCCAAGCGCGCTTTTTCCGTTCGACTATCAGCTTTTTCGTATCAACGGTAATCGTCATGATCGTTCTCTCGAATGGATATCTGTTCAGCCATTGTTCAACACTCCTGACCAACTGAACACGCCATCCTTACGCCACCAGCACGCCAAACAGAGCTGAAAACTAGGCTCAGGCGTGAAAATGAATGGGAATCTACGGCTCTGTATTCGCTTCCAGCACCGTCTTGGATGGCTCCAGCTGCAATTTGAACCCCTCATGAGACGCCACAAAGCCCAAAGATTCGAAAAACCGAATCGCCTCCGGCCGAGACTTGTCCGAGGTGAGCTGAACCAACCGGCATCCATTTTGACTCGCCCGTTCGATTGCCCAGGGAAACAACTTGCGGCCAATTCCCTTGTTCCGCACCGACGAATCAACACGAACACCCTCAATCAACGCCCGCCAGCTGCCCCGACAGGTGATGTTTGAATAAACGTCAACTGAAGTACCCCGACCACAGCACCATCCAACTCCACCACAATCAGCTCATTGTTCGGATCCTACTCAATCGCCTTAAATGCCGTGTAGTAGCTATACAGTTGTGGCGACATGCATTCTTCTCGCCCTGAACCGAGCGCATCATCGGCAAGCAGCCGGACAATATCAGGGAGATCATTCCGTAACGCCTGACGGATGATTGGTTCAGCGTTCAAAAAAACTCTCCATACAAATTTGAAGCCTAGCTCGTGTAAGAAAAATCAGGGTCAACCCGCATAATGCTTTGTTCAGCGGCGGGCCACGTAGCGGCTCGTCCACTGCAACCGATTGTTGTGTGTATATTTCACTTTAATAGATTGCATGGTTTTACTAGTTAGTTAACTTTAACTTTTCTTGGAGAACGTACTCGCCGATCGCCAAGACACATTCAGCAGTCATTAGAAAGAATTTATGCAACATGGTCATTTCTGCACGGAAGTGGTTTATACGTTTTAGCGCTTGCACTAATGGCTCGACACCATTGTCATAGTGTGCCCCCTCCGTATCAGCAAAAGCGCGGACAACTTCGTCATTTGTGTATAGTTTTTCATTCATATTGGCCGATTGCATTTGCAACCAGTAATCTAAATCCATCGCCACTTGTGTAGCAATTGTTTTTGTAGGCGAAGCAGACAACTTAATAGAAAAAGCAATGGGAGAAGAAAGATCACCATCTCGAATTGGATCCCAATATTGAGGTAGCAGAGGCGGAATACCATAAAAAATAAGGGGTAGTTTTAATTCTCCAGCACACCTTTGGAGAAGTGGAGATTGACTCTTGGAACGACATATGAGCGCACGTAATCGAGCGGCAAGCGCCGTGTCTTGATGCATTTCTCCGCGTTTGATCGCGGCTATCTGGTCTCGCAGTTGTTTCAGTGCATTAGACAGGTCTTCGTATGGCTTTTCATTATTAGCGGGCAACCGATCTGCTCTTGTTTGCAGAGAGCAACTTTCTTTGATTCGTTGAGTCCTGTATTGTTCATTATCTACAGTTATATCGGTGAAAATTATTGACTTGTTATCGTTTTCAGTTGCGGACCATTTAAGATTTTCTTCAATGACTTTCGTTGTATCAGTCGATGCGACATGATGACCATTGATATGCACATCTATTTCAGGAAAATCCCAAGTGACAGAAAAAATAAACAACGATATCTCCGGCCCACTGATTATCGGGCAGGTTTCAACTTGCGATGTCTCTCCATTTTTTTGAGTTAATACAACTTTTATAGCCAAATTGGGAATCCCAAAAAAATCAATAACCCCTTCATCCAACTCTTCATGAAATATTAGACCCTCCTGTGGCGCAGGCCATACATTGAATTCACCTAATAATGCAAAAATTACCCCTGTAAATTTGCCTTCTGTGCTCATAATTTACTTTGCTCACGTAGAGGGGAGCCGCCACAGACGTTTACCTCTAGCTGGTAATCGACTTTTTCTAAATATTCAGTCGCGAGACTAGCTCGGACAGCTTTTTCCAAGTATTCCTTAATTTTTTTCTAAGACATATAACTTCAAACTATAAAAAAATTCAGAAGGGTACTATTAATGAACAAATCAATATATAGATTTTCCAAATACCCAGCAAAATCTCAAGAATAAATTTCTTTACTGATTAATTGCCGATTTAGCTTGGAGCAATCGGAAATAATCCACTTCTTTAGCCAAACTAAAATCCTTAGTCAAGATACTACTAGGACTAGCGATTCACGACAAGTTTGGTTTTGAAATTGCTTTTGAAGTTCGTGAGCCTTGACGGTGCCGAGGAGCGCCACGGAAGGAGGTGCCGCATGTTTGAGCGCAGCGAGTTCGGCGCGCCCCGCGCTTGTTATGACAATCGGCGAGCACCACAGGGAACCCGGCGCAGCCGGGCACCGACACCGGCCACAGCGTTTTGATTACTTTTGCGCGACAAAAGTAATCCGCATCAGCTCACGCAGTGAGCGGCGGAAAGCCGTTGACTTTGCCTTCCATTCCAAGAATTCGGTCTAAGGCCTTCAAAACGGAGGCTAAATCGATCTTAGCCATTGATTTTAATGATAAAAAATGCTCCTTCGACTAAAGTCGAAAGGCAATCCCCTCCCCCCACTGCTACATTGCTCCCAACAAATAAAGTCAAACCCTGGATCAGGAGCACTCCGCATGTCAGAACAAACACAACGCAATCAGTACTGGCAGGCCAATTTGAAAATCATGGCCGTCTGTCTTTCTGTTTGGTTCATTGCCTCGTTCGGGCTTGGGATCCTGTTTGCCGGACCGTTGAACGGCATTCAGCTATTTGGCTTTCCGCTGGGCTTCTGGTTTGCCCAGCAGGGTTCGATCTACACCTTTCTGATTCTGATCTTCTATTACGCCTGGCGTATGAATCGTCTGGATCGCGAATTCGACGTACACGAAGAATAAGGAGCGCTGGGCATGGAACTGCAAACACTCACTTTTATTGTTGTTGGCTTTACTTTTGTCATCTATATCGGCATCGCGGTGTGGTCGCGCGCCAAGAGCACGGGCGATTTCTACGTGGCCGGCAAGGGTGTGCACCCGGTGGCCAACGGCATGGCCACGGCAGCCGACTGGATGTCGGCGGCCTCGTTCATTTCGATGGCCGGCCTGATTGCGTTTCTGGGCTATGACGGCTCGGTGTACCTGATGGGCTGGACCGGCGGCTACGTGCTATTGGCATTATTGCTGGCGCCCTACTTGAGAAAGTACGGCAAGTTCACGGTGCCGTCCTTCATCGGCGATCGCTATTACTCCAGCGCAGCCCGCATTGTGGCAGTCATCTGCCTGATCTTTATTTCGTTTACCTATGTCGCCGGCCAGATGCGCGGCGTTGGCATCGTGTTCTCGCGCTTCCTTGAAGTGGACATCCTGACCGGTCTGATCATCGGCATGGGCATCGTGTTCTTCTACGCGGTGCTCGGCGGCATGAAAGGCATTACCTACACCCAGGTGGCGCAGTATTGCGTGCTGATCTTTGCCTATACCGTGCCGGCGATCTTTATCTCGATTCAATTGACCGGGCACGTGCTGCCGCAGACCGGCCTCGGCGGCCAGGTCACCGGGGAATCGGTCTATCTGTTGGATAAACTCAATACGGTCATCCAGGATCTCGGCTTCGGCGAGTACACCGATGGCAGTAAATCGATGATCGACATGTTTGCGATTACGCTGGCGCTGATGGTGGGCACCGCCGGCCTGCCGCACGTCATCGTGCGTTTCTTCACCGTACCGAAAGTATCGGACGCTCGCAAATCCGCAGGCTGGGCACTGCTGTTCATCGCCCTGCTCTACACCACGGCACCGGCCGTGGGTGCCATGGCGCGCCTGAACCTGATCAACACCATTCAGCCCGGTGCGGTGGCCACAGCGCCGAACCTGGCCTATGACGAGCGGCCGGACTGGTTCCGCACCTGGGAAGACACCGGCCTGTTGAGCTTCGAAGACAAGAACGGCGACGGCCGCATCCAGTACTACAACGACACCAACCCCGAGTTCACACCGATTGCCGAGTCACGCGGCTGGAACGGCAACGAGCTCGACGTCGACCGCGACATCATGGTGCTGGCCAACCCGGAGATTGCCAACCTGCCGGACTGGGTCATCGCGCTGGTTGCCGCCGGTGGCGTGGCCGCCGCACTGTCAACGGCGGCCGGTCTGCTGCTGGTCATTTCGGCCGCGGTCTCGCATGACCTGGTCAAATCGGTCATTGCGCCGAATATCAGCGACAAGGCCGAGCTGATGGTCGGGCGCCTGGCCGCAGCCGTGGCCATCCTGATTGCCGGCTATCTGGGTTACAACCCGCCCGGCTTTGTCGCCCAGGTGGTCGCCTTCGCGTTCGGGCTGGCGGCGGCCTCGCTGTTTCCGGCCATTATCATGGGCATCTTCTCCAAGCGCATCAATCGCGAGGGTGCCATTGCCGGCATGCTGACCGGTCTGATCTTCACGTTCGGCTACATCATCTACTTCAAGGGCGTATTCATCCAGCCGCTGGCCGAGAACACGCCCGAGAACTGGCTGTTCGGCATCTCGCCGGAAGGCATCGGTGTCGTCGGCATGCTGATCAACTTCGGCGTGGCCTTCATTGTCAGCCGCCTGACCAGTGCTCCTCCAGAGCACATCCAGGAGCTGATCGAAGACATCCGCGTGCCGCGCGGTGCCGGCCACGCCCACTCACACTGATCGTTACATGGCCACAAGCGACGTGGAACCCTGGCTCGATACAATGAAACAATGAGCCAGGTGCCGGCCGACATCACCCAGTTCCTGAAAACGGTCCGACCGTTTTCAGGACTCGAGCAGGCGACACTCGAAGCCATCGCCCGCGATATCGAGATTCTGTATTTCCGCAAAGCGCAGGCAATTGGCGATTTTCCTGGGACGGGCCCACTGAATGAACTGTTCATCATTCGCAAGGGTGCGGTCGGTTTGCATAACCTACATGATCAGCTGTTGGAGCTTCGCGGTGAAGGCGATCTGTTCGGCCACCCGATTCGATTTGAATCAAGCCAGATCGACTACCGCGTGCAGGCCAGTGAAGATGCGTTGATCTGGCAGCTCAAGCAGCCAGCACTGGCCAAGCTGCTGGACCAACAGCCGGAGCTGGCAGACCACTTCTCCAGCGACCATGGACAGCGGCTGCGTTCCGATGCGCTGGTATCCGGCCCAATCGACACCTTGGACCAGCTGAATCTGCGGCCGCCCTGTACGGCCGGGCCGGAGGATTCAATCCGACACTGCGCCGAGCAAATGTCACAGCACAAGGTCAGCAGCCTGCCGATCGTGGGCGACGAAGGCCTGGTCGGTATTCTGACCGACCGCGATCTGCGCTCGCGCGTTGTTGCGCAAGGCCTGGACGCCGAGCGGCCCGTCGCCGACATCATGACCCCGAATCCGGTGTCGGTCGCGCGTTCGGCTCGTCACGAATCGGCCATGGTCGAAATGCTCAGGCTTGGTGTGCATCACCTGCCGGTCGTTGACGACCAGGGCGGCCTGGCCGGCGTTGTCAGCGCCGGCGACCTCCTGCGGTTGCAGTCGCCCCACCCGCTGCGCCTGGTCCGGGATATCTCGAGAGCCGAACGGCGCGCGGATGTCATTGCTTTGGCCCATCTGGGCCCCGAGGTACTGGCCGGCATGGCCGAGTCCAGGGCTGATGTGACCCAGATCGGTCGCATTGCCGGCCTGATTACCGATGCCTGCACGCGCCGGTTACTGCAGCTGGCCGAGTCCGAGCTGGGTTCAGCACCGATGCCTTATGCCTGGCTGGCCTTCGGTTCCCAGGCCCGGCTGGAACAAGGTCTGATCAGCGATCAGGATAACGGGCTACTGCTGGCCGAAACGCCGGATGACGACGCAGCGCGCTACTTCGAATCGTTGGCAACTCAGGTCTGCGATGACTTGAACGAGTGCGGCTATATTCACTGCCCCGGCGGCATTATGGCCAAGGGCGCATGGCGCATGGCCCTGGACGACTGGCGAGAGCGCTTTGCCCAGTGGATGCGCGAGCCAACGCCCGAATCGGTTATGAAAACCAGCATCTTTTTTGATCTGCGCGGCATCTATGGGCGCATGGATCTGGTCGATCAGCTGCAAGCCGACGTATTGACCCAAGCCCAGGACAGCGAAATATTCCGCCGATTCCTGGCCGCTGAATCGATAACGCACCGCCCGCCGATCGGCTTCTTTCGCACCTTCGTTCAGGAAAAAGACGGTGCACACAGCCAGGGCCTGAACCTGAAAAAACGTGGTGTGATTCCGATTGTCGACATGGCGCGCGTACGCGCGCTGGAAAATGGCCTGACCGAAATACACACCGAAGAACGTCTCTTGGCCTGTGCCGCAGCCGGTCATATGGCCGAGCGGGATGCCCAGGATCTGATTCACGCACTGCGATTTATTTCAAGCATCCGGCTCAGCCATCAGTCCGCGTTGCTGCGTAGTGGTGAACAACCGAATCATCTGGTCGACCCGGCCGAGCTGTCGGGCCTGCATAAGGGCTATCTGAAATCGGCCTTTTCGGTCGTGCAGTCGGCTCAGCAGGCCCTGGCCCAGCGCTACCAGCTATGAGCCCGTGGCAGCGCTGGCGGTGGTGGCGGCTGCAGCGACGGCGTCAACAGGCCGCGGGCACAATGCCCGAATCCAGTCTTCGAACGAATTACCTGCAACCCCTGCCAGCAGCACGCCTGCCGCTGGCCGAAACGCCATTGCTTGCGGTGGATCTCGAAATGACCGGCCTGAATGCAAGCGAGGGCGAAATCGTCAGTATCGGATGGGTGCCGTTGAACCCGGGCCGCTATGGCCTGTCGATCGACCTGAAAAACACGGGTCACGTGCTGGTGTTGTCCGAGGCCGGGGGCGGCGTTGGTCATTCGGCAACCGTGCACGGTATTCGGGACTGTGATCGACTGCCGGGGCTCGGTCTGGAGCAGGCACTGGAGGCGTTGTATTCAGCGCTGGAAAACCGGATTCCGGTGTTTCACCACGCGCCGCTGGATCGGGCATTCCTGGACCGCGCCTGCCGCCGTATCTGGAACACACCCTGGCTCAGTCCGGTGATCGATACGCTGGCCTGGCATCGTCGGCGTCAAATCAATCAGCATGACGACAAGGCCGCCAATGTCACCAGGCTGGATGCCCTTCGCGCCTGGTACAGGCTGGAACCGCGCCATGCGCATCACGCACTGGATGATGCGCTGTCGTGCGCGGAACTGCTGCTGATTCTGAACGCCAAGGGTCGTCCTCGGCTGGGCGATGTCGCGCGCTGAATTTCGAGTCCCGGGTAATTCAGCGGCGCACGGAGCGCGCTACAGGTTGGAGTAATTCGGCCCCGAGCCGCCCTCTGGCGTTACCCAGTTGATCACCTGATACGGATCGGCAATATCACAGGTCTTGCAGTGCACGCAATTGGCTGCATTGATCTGGATACGCTTGCCGGCTTCATCCTCGACTTTCTCATAGACGCCGGCCGGGCAGAACCGCGTACAGGGATTGCCGAATTCTTCTTCGCATTGGCTGAAACAGATATCCGGCTCGATGATCTTCAGGTGGATCGGCTGGTCTTCATCATGTTCGGTGGATGCGAAATACACCGAGGCCAGGCGATCACGGGGCGGAAGCTCACGGTCGACCCAGTCCAGTTCAAAGCCGGTTTGATCCAGCTTCCGATACTGATGGTGATCTGCGTGATTCGATAAGGTGCGCGGCAGCTTGCCTGCCGTTACGGTTTCGACGGCCGCTGTGGCCATGCCCTTCCACAGGCCGTTTTGAAAGCCGGGCCGGATATTGCGTACTTTTTTCAACTCGGCGACGATATCGGAGGCACGCAAGCGCGTATCGAAACCCTCGGTCGTACCATTTTCTGCGATGTGCTCGGCCGCCAGCATGCCGGACTTCATCGCCTGGTGTGTGCCCTTGATCTTGGGCACGTTCAGCAAACCGGCCGAGTCGCCGATCAACATCGCGCCCGGCATTTCAACGCGGGGCAGCGATTGGTATCCGCCCTCGACCAGTGCCCGCGCGCCGGCCGACAGAATTTCACCGCCTTCGAGTAATTCATGCATGCTCGGATGATGCTTGAACTGCTGGAAGGCCTCGAACGGTGAGAATGCCGGGTCCTGATAATCCAGGCCACAGACAAAGCCAACGGCCAATCGGTTGTTGTCCAGATGATAGACAAAGCTACCGCCGTAAATCGAGTTTGGCAGCGGCCAGCCCACCGTATGCTCAATATGACCCGCATCAACGCGCCCGTCGGGCAATTGCCAAAGCTCCTTCAAGCCGATGCCATAGGTCTGCGGATCGCTGTCCTGGTCCAAATTGAAATGGCGAATGGCCTGCTTGCTCAACGAACCCCGGCAGCCCTCGCCCAAAATCGTGATCGGTGCCCGGATTTCAATCCCCTGGACATAGCTGTCCTTGTGTTCACCGTCGCGCGCCACGCCCATATCGCCAATCACCACACCGGCCACGGCACCGGCATCATCGAAGACCAGCTCGGATGCGGCGAAGCCGGGAAATACATCGACGCCCAGCGCCTCGGCTTTTGGTGCCATCCAGGCACACATCGCGCCGAGTGAAACGATGAAATTACCGTGGTTATTCTGCTGCGGCGGCGTTGGCAATTTGCGGCTGCCGGTCTTGCTCAGCAGGCGGAATGTATCGGTCGTCGCCGGCACGCAGATGGGCGGCGGGTCATCGCGCCAGCCATCGATCAATCGATCCAGCGGTTCAGGCTCGATGACGGCACCGGACAGGATATGACCACCAATTTCGGCCGCCTTTTCAATCACGCAGACTGACAGGTCATCATTCAGCTGTCGCAGGCGCATGGCGCAGCTCAAGCCCGCCGGCCCTGCACCGACAATGATGACGTCGTATTCCATGATTTCCCGATCACTCATGATCTGTGATGACCTTGATCAAAGTATGGGCTGATTATACCGAGCGCCCGACTTTGGCAGATGAGCTTGCAGCTCATCAGGATTCGCACGAGCGTCGGTCAGCCGCCCCTGCCCTGACCGGCAAGCCGACCAGCTCGACGTAACGCGCGGCGATGGCTTTCCAGTCGAACAGGCTGACCCAGTCCAGCGCCTCTTCAGCGAGCGAATCACGCATGGGCCGATCGTTCAGTAATTGGATGACTGCTTCAGCCATGGCGTGAGGATCGTCTTCAATCCACAGATGCTCGCCATGCCGGACCGGAATTCCCTCCATGCCCTTGGCGGTCGTGACCACGGGCACGCCAGCGGCAAAATCGTCCAGAATCTTCATGCGCGTGCCGCCGCCATCGCGCAGCGGTATCACGGCCAGATCACCGGCTTTCAGATGACCGGCCAAGGGATCGATCGGCCCGGTAAAGACCACGCCAGGCAAACTCGACGACGGCGGTCTCGGGCCAATCGCCAGGACGGTGGCTGCAATGCCGGCCTGTTTCAACTGCGGCAGCAGGCTGGACGACAGCTCCTGAACCGCCTGGAGGTTGGGCGGATAGTTGAAAATGCCGTGGTAGACCAGAATGCGATGGTTCACGTCGATGTCGTACAACGCATGCACATCCACCGCACTGGCCTGCTGAAAGGCGTCCAGGTCAACGCCGTGCGGAATCGTCCGGATCTTGTCGGCCTGAACACCGGCTTCAATCAGCAGCGAACGATCTCGATCCGACACGGTCACGACCTGCTGACAGCCGTTAGCCAGCCCAACTTCCTGATGCTCCAGCCACCGCGCAGCGGAGTCGGACAGGTCCGGCACCTGCTCACGAATACGAAGAAACTCGACGTTGTGTTCAACCAGCAAACTGCGCGCCCCGAACTGCATCGAGGCCCAGATGGCCGGGTGCGCATAGGCCGGAAAATCACCCTGCACCACGGCGACTGGATATCGACTGAATAGCCAGGCCAGCCGCATATGCAGGCCTCGATCGACCAGCGGCAAATACAGAAACGCGTTGGAATATGGCAGCCCGCGAGCGATCAGCCGCAGCAGATTGACGCGGCTGGGCCAGCCGGGAATGCGCATCCAGAATGGAAACGGCCGCTGCGTGCGTACGCCGTCCCGGTATTCCCAGAAATGAAAGCGGTTGTCGGTCAGCAATAGCACGCGATCGACGTGGAAGGACAGCGCCCAGGCCGTGCGCTCGATCTTGACCGCGGCGCCGTGATTGGTTGGAAATACATCGGCCCGGCTCACCACCACCCAGGCCGATTGTTCAGCTGTGGGCCTGGGCCGGTCGCGCAATCGCCGATCGATCCATCGATGAATACCCCGTTTTACCGGACCGAGTCGTGCCGCATTCATATCAACGGCGGTCTCCGGTGAATCAAATGGTGCTACCGGCTGCCGCGGCAACGTCGGCGGCTGGGCAGCCAAGGCCATCATCTGCTCAGGCATCAATGCATAATGCCTGGAAACATCCAGGTGCAATGACGCCAGTTGAATGGCACCTTCAGAGGCCTTGCGCAGCGCATCCGGGTGCTGAATCAAGTGCTGCATCAGTTCAGGAAGTTGCGCCGGTTCATCCAGCAGCCAACCTGCCCCGTGCTGGTCAACCCAGTCGGCGATCGGCAAAAACCGATTCACAACCACAGGCACGCCCTGGCATAGCGCATCCGTTGCCCTGAACGATTGGCTGTGGCGACGCTCGATGTTGTCTTCGGAACATTCCAGCGCCAGGTGAATGGTTTCATAAGCCGCCAGGTAATCGGAAAAACTGTCCCACCGGCCCGGCCCGGCGGCATCGATCAGCTCGACCTCGGCAAGCTGCGCGTCTTGCAGCGCCTGAATCCAGGGCTGACTGTTCCGCCACGGCCAGTCCCGACCGCCATGAAAGATCCGCAGCGGGTTGACCTCGGCGGGCCTGCGGGCGGAATGGGCAACAGGCGCTGAAATCGGCACCACGCGAACGAACGCTTCGGGCTTGGAAGCAACACCGGCCATCCTCAGCAGCGAAGTCATCAGTCGAATCTGCTGACGATTGCCGACCCAGACCTGATCACAGCGTGACAGCAAAGGCACCAGCCGCTGCAGATCGTGCGATAGCTGCGTGGGCTGTTCGAACTGACGTTCCAACAGTCGCGGCGCAACGTGGTCCAGAATCAGCACACCGTCGATGGCTGCAGGCAGATAGTTCGCCAGTTCCCAGTAACCCAGCACAATGATTGCGCGCGGATGCGCTTTCGTCCACGCCTCGAACTGTTCTGCATCATGCAGCGGCACCGCACAGAACTGATCAGCGTCGGATGGCTCGAATAAGCCATTGTTCTGTGGCCAGGCATAGTGCACGTCCAGTCCCTGGCTGGCCCAGCTTTGCGCCATCCGAGTGTGCCGCACCGACAAGCCGGTGGCCAGTCTGGATGGATCGAGCGGCGGCGACTCGGTCAGAATGACAATGCTGGGGTGGGTCACTACGGTCCGGGAAAACGGTGCGTCAGGCGCCATGCTAAACCAAACGCTGGACCTGCGTGGCGGGTTGATCGACGCTTGTGACTCCGATTCGGAACCGCTATAGTCGCCTCTGGTTTGAATCAAGCGATTCGTACGACATGAACGAACGGATGGAGCAACGGTTTTTTCTGCTGCTGCTGGCCCTGGTCAGCATTTTGTTTTTGTGGTTGCTGAAGCCATTCTTCGCACCACTGCTGTGGGCCTGCATCGTCGCCATCCTGTTTCATCCGGTCCAGGTCTGGCTGGATCAGCGCTGGGGCAATCGTCCCAACTTGACGGCGCTGACGACCTTGTTTGCCTGCGTAGTGCTGGTGGTGCTGCCGATCCTGTTTCTGCTTTACCAATTTCTGCAGGAAGGCGTCAACCTGTATCAGCGCATTCAATCCGGGGAAATCGATCCGGCCCAGTTCATCGAACGCATCCGCAACGGCTTTCCGGTTGTACAGTCGCTGTTTGACCGCTTCGACCTGAACTTTGAATCGATCTGGGAACAGGCCGCCTCGGCTGCAGTCGGCGCCAGTCGCTTTCTGGCGACCAACGCCTTCGCGCTGGGCCAGGGCACCTTCGAATTTGTGCTGAAGCTCGGCCTGATGCTGTACGTGGCGTTCTTCCTGCTACGCGACGGCACGCGGCTGACCGAACACCTGATTGCCACGCTGCCGCTGGGCGACGAGCGCGAACGGCAATTGTTCCAGAAATTTGCCGAAGTCATGCGGGCCACCGTCAAGGGCAACCTGGTCGTGGCCATCGTACAGGGCGCACTGGGCGGCATTATTTTCTGGATTCTGGGTATCCCCGCCGCCCTGCTCTGGGGTGTGATCATGGCCGTGCTGTCGCTGATTCCCGCGGTCGGTGCCGGCCTGGTCTGGTTGCCTGCAGCAATTTACCTGATGGCGGTCGGTGACTGGGTATCTGCTATTGTGCTGATCGCCTATGGCATTGTTGTCATCGGCCTGGCCGATAACATTCTTCGCCCGATCCTGGTCGGCCGCGATACCAAACTACCGGACTGGCTGGTGCTGCTCAGCACGCTTGGGGGTATTGCCCTGGTTGGCATCAGCGGATTTGTCGTCGGGCCACTGATTGCCGCATTGTTTATTGCCTTCTGGCAAATCTTTCGGAGCGAGTTCTATCAGGACCCCGAAGCCGAAAGCCTGGCCGAATCGGCAGAAGACCCAGAGGAAGACCCAAAGGCCGCAGAGTCTCGGGATCAATAAATCAGGCGACTGCAGCCGGCCGTATTTCTGCCATCTCGACCTGGTTGCGTCCTTTATCTTTGGCGGCATACAGCGCCTGGTCGATTCTACGCATCAATTCGGCGTGTGGCTCGCCCTGGATCAGTGTGCCTGCGCCTGCACTCAGCGTTAGCGCTAGATCAGGCATCGGCTTCAACTGTTCGATGTGTCTGCGGATGCTTTCAGCCAGATTTCGAAGGTCATTGGTCGACATCGGCCTGGCAATCAGCGCAAACTCTTCGCCGCCCAGTCGAAACACCTCGCCGTTGCCGGGACTGCACTGTGACAACGCGCTGGCGACCTGATTGAGTACTTGGTCGCCGACATCATGTCCATAGCGATCATTGACGTGCTTGAAATGATCCAGATCCATCAGGATCATCGAAAACCCGGCCTCGCTGCGCCGTTCAATGGTTTGACGAAACGATCGACGATTGGCCAGACCGGTTAATGGATCGACCAGACTCAAATGCTCAAGCTCACTCATCACGCGACTGGTATGACGAAACAGACCGAGCAAGGCAAAAGCGATGATCATCATGCCCGTGACGCGCATCAGGTCTTCCATCCAACTCGACATCCAGAGTGGTTGGACCAGGAGCTCATCGAGCAGGTCGGCTGTGGCGGCCACCAGCCAGAGCGCCAGCCCGAGGGTCAGTGCGCCACGAATGCGTTCAGGCAACGACCAGATTTGCGCCGCCGCCAACAGGATGGCTAACAGTAACCAGACAATGATTTCTGAAATACCGCCTACCGTCCAAATGCGGGTGTTTTCGATCGGTGCAAGCCACTGAAAATGCAGCCAGGTCACCACTGCAAGCAGCAGCGCAATGCCAACCAGAGCCAAACCTCTTTTGGGTGCAATGTTCATGCGTATCAGTGCAAATTCAATAACCTCTCTTTATACCACCTTTGCAGAATCAGGTCATTCTTCCAGCGGTTGATTCATGCATGACGCATTTCAGATCAAGCCTATTCAGCATCGGCGGCCCGGGTGAGAATTCCAGTCATTTCGGTGAACTCATCCTCGAAATCGCCTTCTGATTGCCGATAGATAGCCAGTGCCGCTTGTGCATGAATAACAGCGGGCTCGAACTGCTCGGTCATGGCGTATAGCCGCGCCAGTGCCTGATGCGCCTTGCCGATTCGCCAGTGTCCCGAGGCATACCCCTGTTCGGCCACTCGAAGCGCTTCCAGGCCGTTGCTTTCAGCTTCATCGAACAGACCCGCGCGCGTCTGCACACCGGCCAGGTTGGACAAGGCTGTCGCGGTTTGCGGGTGCGATTCACCCAGCGTCCCGCGTCGGATTTCAACCGACTGCTCGAGCAGGTCAATTGCGCTCGCATAGTCTTGCTGGGCAAAGTACAGGAACGAAAAATTATTCAGCGCGATGGCATAACTTGGGTGCAGAATGCCAACCGAAGACTCCAACAACCGCAGTGTGTTTTCGAAGGCAGTCCGCGCCTGTTCGAAATCACCGTTGCTTTCCTGGGCGGTGGCAATATTGCCCCAGATATTCGCGCGGCTTTCATCGCTGATGAATTCCAGCCCTTCAGCCAGAGCCAGACCCTGCTCGGCGCGCTGGATGCTTTCGGTATGCTGCCCCGATTCCGTCAGCATCGCCGACCAGTTTGAAAGGATATTGAATTGGACCCTGAGCGCTCGCTGGCTGCTGGCATTGGCAGCATTATTCTGGATCAGTTCGAGCGCCGCCTCATGCTGGCGGTGGCCTGACTCGTATTCGCCGTCCCACCAGTCGACCAGCGCAAGCCCGCTCAGCGCCTCCGCAACATCCAGCGGTGTGCCGTGCTGTTGTCGCAGGACCAGCGCACGATCAAACTGCGCCCGCGCCGGTTCAGTTTCACCCAGATTCTGCAGCGCATAACCAATCGCATACCGCATATCGGCTTCCAGTACAGGTTGCCCCTCAAAGCGCGTTTCCATGGTCGGAATGGCCTGCAGCATGGCGTTAGCCAACGTTGCCGATTCAGCGTTGGCAAACGGATCACTGCGCGAAATCATCTCGGTCAGAAAATTAGCTGCGGATTCTGCTGCAGCGGCCTGCTCACGCGCACGGTCACGCTGTTGTTGCGCCTCGGTGGCCTGAAGCAATACAACCACCAGTGCCACGCTGAGCGCAACAAAGGCCAATGCAGTCACTGCAACAACGCCTCGATTACGCTGAATGAACTTGCTGGCGCGATACAACCGAGAGGCACCACGAGCGCGGACCGGCAGACCATTCAGGTAGCGGTCGATCTCCTGGGCAAAATCGGCCGCCGAAACAAAGCGCTGAGCGGGCGATTTTCTCAAGGCGGTCATCACGATTCGATCCAGGTCACCGCGCAGCATTGACTTCAACTTGCGCGCATCGGCCAGGCCGTTCGAGGCCGACACATTGCGCTGCGCAACGCGCGTGCTGGGATCCGGCGGAATGGTTTCACACACGGTTCGCTCGATTTCGGCCGGGGTCTGGCCGGCTGTCCGGTACGGTCGGTCGCCAGTCAGTAATTCATATAAAAGAATGCCAAGCGCATAGACATCGCTGGCGGGCGACTGCGACTGAGCCTGCACCTGCTCCGGGCTGGCATACTCGGGCGTCAGGGCCAGCAGGCCGAACTGGGTTTCCGGCGTCGTGGACTCCAGCTCAGCGTCTTCAAGCACCTTGGCAATACCAAAGTCAATCAGCTTGGGCCGCCCGTCCTGCGTTACCAGCACATTGGATGGCTTGATATCGCGGTGCACGATCCCTTTCTGATGCGCTTGTGCAAGCGCATCGCAAACGCGCTGAAAGAGCTGCAGCCTCGAGCGCAAATCCAACGCTTCGCGGTCGCAGTATTCGGTTATCGAGACCCCTTCAATCAGCTCCATGACCACGAACGGCGTTCCGTCATCGGTCATGCCGCCATCGATCAGACGGGCGATGCCGGGATGCTCCAGCGATGCAAGAATCTGGCGCTCGGCATCAAACCGCAGCCGTGCTGAATCATTTAGCAGCTCAGCCCGAAACAGCTTGACGGCCACGCTTTGTTCAAATGTCCCGTCGGCGCGACGACCGCGATACACCGTCCCCATGCCGCCCTGGCCAAGCTCGGCCAATAGTTCGAAACGACCGACGCGCTCGCCGGTTCGGTCTTTCTGCAGTAGCACCGGCCCGGACTCCAGGTAGCCTTCAGCCAGTGCATCGGCACGCGCCAGTGCTTCGACAGCCGCCTGTAGCTCCGGACGGGCCACTGTTTCGCGCTGGATCCAGGCGGCGCGCTCGTCTTCCGGCTGTTCCAGGCTGGCCAGAAACAGGTTCAGCGCTTCGGCTTCGAGCTCAACGCCGTGGTCCGGGTTGCTCATGGTTGCATTTCGAGATGCTGAAACAGCCAGGCCCGCGCCGCACGCCAGCTCCGGCTGACGGTAGCTTCAGAGGTATCCATAACCATTGAAATTTCAGGAATGGTCAAGCCGCCGAAAAAACGCAGTTCTACTATTCGTACCTGGCGTTCATCAATCTGCTCAAGCCGCTCCAGCGCCTGGTCCAGTTCGATCAGATCGACGCTGCTCTGCACGCCCTCCAGGTTGGTCATCAGCGTCACCCGATGGCCGAAGTCTCGCCGCTGCGCGCTGCGCCGTCGACCGCGATCAACCAGCACCTGGCGCATCGCGCGCGCAGCCACGGCAATGAAGTGCACGCGATCCTGCCAGTCGACTTCGCTGACGTTGGCCAACTTCAGATAGGCTTCATGCACCAACGCGGTGGGCTGCAGCACGCCCTTGTTGGCCTCGCGCGACAAGTGCCGTCGCGCAATCTGCTTAAGCTCAAGATAGACCCCTTCGATGAGACGGTCACGCGAGTCCGTGTCGCCATCGGACCAGCGCCGCAACAGTTGAGTCAGTTCCCCCCTGGAATCATTCATAGAAACAATCGGCCTGACAAAAAAAATCAGTTTACCGCAGAGCTGATTTCGAGCAAAGTCGACCGTATAGTTGCTATCCGTCGATAATTGGAATCTGACAAGAATTGTCTTCAACTTTGGCCCGGGCAGTAACCATTTGAAGAATACGTCATTATTCTGATTGACTTTTCACGCCTTCAGGCCCTAGGCTACGCAAGTACGCATCCAAGCCTTAGATCATCTCGCCGCAAACGGTGGGTCATTCGACCTGCTGCGTTTCCGTCGCCGCGCCCTCTCACTCGCCTTGGCCAGTGCACTTGGGCTTGGTGTTCAGGCTCATGCCGAAGCCCAGTCGTTCCCGGCCGAGCTCGAACTGTCGGCGCTGGACGGCACGAACGGCTTCGTGATCAACGGCGAAGCGGCATCGGACTCCTCGGGTTACTCGGTCAGCGCTGCCGGCGATATCAACGGCGACGGCATCGATGATCTGATCATCGGGGCCGATGGTGCCGGCCCGAACGGTAACGTTTCGGGCCGCAGCTACGTGGTGTTCGGTTCGGACACCGGCTTCGCCAGCCCCTTCGAGCTGTCCGGCCTTGATGGCAGCAATGGTGTTGTGCTCAACGGTGAAACGACCTATGACTTCTCCGGGGGTTCGGTCAGTGCCGCCGATGACATCAACGGCGACGGCATCGATGACCTGATCATCGGCGCTATTGGCGCCGACCCGAACGGCCTCTACTCGGGCCGCAGCTACGTGGTGTTCGGGCGAAGCTCGCGGGACCTGGCGGTCAGCAAGTCCAACGGCGCGGCCTTTGTCGACACCGGCCTGCCGACCACCTGGTTCATCGATGTCGCCAACGTCGGCGCCGCCGACATTGCCGGTGCGACGCTGAGCGACCCGGTCCCGACCGGCGTGACCGTTGCGACCTGGACCTGCACGGCCTTCGGCGGCGCCGTTTGCGCCAACCCGAGCGGTAGCGGCGGCATCAGCGAGAATGTCGACCTGCCGGCCGGCGCCAGCCTGATGTACGAGTTCACTGCAACGGTCACCGCGGTCGAGGGCGACTCGGTCAGCAACACGGCGACGATCACGCTGGCCGCCGGCCAGACCGACATCAACCCGGCCGACAACAGCGCGACCGATACAGACCCCGTCGGGCTATTTGCCGATGACTTTGAAACTGAATAATCGACAAATCAGGCATATGGCAGCTGGAGTCGGGCAAAACAGCCCGATTGATTCGATCGATTAGCAAGCGTCAGTGAGCCACCGTGCCCTTCGGCAATCTGGCGGCACAGCACCAGGCCCACGCCGGTGCCGCCCGGCTTGGTGGTGAAAAACGGCACGAACAGATTGTCCGTATTGGCGATGCCGGGGCCGGTGTCGATAACATCAATCACAACCACATCGCCCTGCTCGTGCAGCCGAACGTCCACCGTCCCATCGGTCTGATCGGCGGCGTCGTGCGCGTTTTTCAGCAGGTTGATCATCAGCTGCTCGAGTTGGTCCGGATCGATATTGACTGACACGTCTTCGCCTTGAATCTTCACTACTCGACGATCGTCCAGCGCAACCGCACGTTCAACCAGCGCACGCAGTGGCGTCATTCGTTTCTTCGGCGCCGGCAATCGGGCCAACATGGCATAGGCGGCCATAAACCGGCCCAGCGCTTCGGCACGATTGCCGATGACGTCCAGCGCGCTGGACGCATCATCCTTCCAGTCTTCCGGCAATGGATCGCGCTGCAACAGACTGGCCAGCGAGCTGCTCATGGACTGGATCGGTGCCAACGAATTGTTCAGCTCATGACCAATCACGCGAATCAGTCGCTGCCAGGCGCGCCGCTCTTCTTCGCGCAGGGCCCAGCTCAGGTCGGTAATGACCAGCAGTTCGTGCGCGATGCCGTCCTCGCGAAAACGAGCCTGTCGGATTTCCCACTGGCCATGGCCGATCGGGAACCGATGGCGGATGGTTTGTCGGTCCTTACCCTGCATGAATTCATCCAGGCCCAAAGTGTCGGCGCGGACACCGCGCAGCGCATCGCCCGTTTGCTTCAATAAGCGCTCACCGGCCGGATTGACCATGCGCAGGCGCCGGCCGCTGTCAAAGGCGAACACGGCAATGTCGATCACGTCGATGACTTTGCCGAGCAACGCCGAAGCCTCGCGAGCACCCAGCCGCTCGACCCGCAGATTTTCAGCCAGCTGATTGACCTCTCGCACGACTTCGCCGAGGGAATCATTGATTCGCGCGCGCCTTCCGCGCAGGGAATAATCGCCTTCGCGCAGGGCTTCCATCAGGTTGCTGAGCGTCTGAAGATGAAAGACCACAAAGCGCCGGGCGGCTAAGCCGAAGCCCAGCCAGGCGCCAACCGCGATCGTCATCAATAGCGCGTTCAGTGCAGCATCCATCGCCGTCGCTGAGTACAGCAACCAGGCCAGCATTACAATCGCCGGCAGCCCACCAGCCAGACACATCCAGAGCAGACGGGTTTCGAAAGCCAGGCGTTGCGGTGGTGGCCGGGTCACCTCAACAAACTCCACTGGCATGAAGTCGGTTGGCCGTCAATCGCCCAGATCATGCTTTTCGATCCGGCGGTAAAGAGCGCTACGGCTAATACCGAGTGCATCTGCAGCCTGATGGATGTTGCCGTCGGCGCGTTCAAGCGCGTCACGGATCAGCATGCGCTCAGCGTCATCGAGGGTCATGGCACCGAGAGCGGTGGATGATGTCGTGCGATGAGTTGCAGGTGACAGTCGCAGATCAGCCGCAGCGATGCGGTCATTGCTCGACAGCAGCACGGCGCGTTCAATCACATGCTGTAACTCCCTGACGTTGCCCGGCCAGTCATAGGCCTGCAGCGCTTCGGCTGCATCACGGCCCAACTCGGCCTCGGAATCACGGTGGCGGGCGGACAATCGGCTCAAGGCCTGACGGGCCAGCGGCAGGATATCTTCTCGTCGTTTACGCAGCGGCGGCAGCGGGATCTCAACGGTGTTGATCCGAAACAGCAGGTCCTTGCGGAACTCGCCCGACTCGGACAAAGCCCCGAGGTCAGCATTGGTTGCGCTGATCAACCGTACATCAGCCGTGCGGGTCCTGGACGAGCCGACCGGTTCGTACTCGCCGGTTTCCAGCACCCGCAGCAGCTTGGCCTGCTGGTTGATTGGCACGTTGCCGATTTCATCCAGAAACAGCGTGCCGTCATCAGCCAGTTCGAATCGACCGGTTCGATCACTGCTGGCATCGGTAAATGCACCCTTGACGTGGCCGAACATTTCGCTTTCGTAGACGGCTTCGGGCACGCTGCCCATATTGACGCTGATCATCGGCTGCTCAGCGCGTGATGAATGGCGATGCAGTAAACGCGCGACCATGCCTTTGCCGGTGCCGGCCTCGCCGGTAATCAGCACGGCGACATCGGCGCGTGCAACCCGCTGCACCATATCGACAACCTCGCGCATGACCGGCGACTCGGCAATAAAATCAGGATCGCTGTGGCGCAGCAGGTCATTCTCGGCCTCGAGCCGTTTCGATCGCTGCAGCGCCCGACCCAGCTCGACCTGGTTACGAACAATGCTGAGCAGGCGGCGATTGTCCCAGGGCTTTTCAACAAAGTCGCGCGCGCCGCGGCGCATGGCCTCGACCGCGACATCGACCGAAGCCCAGGCCGTCATGACCACGACCGGCAGGTCAGGATTCAACGCATGCAGCTGCTGCACAAGCTCGAGTCCCTCCTCGCCCGAGGTTGTATCGCGGGTGAAGTTCAGGTCGGACAGCACAGCGTCATAGTGCCTGCCTTTCAGAGCCTCGAGCGCTGCGGCCGGCGACTGGACCGGGTCTACGCGGAAACCTTCAGGCTTGAACAACAGGCGCAGCGCTTCGAGCACGTCGCGTTGATCATCAATGATCATTAGTCGAGCCTGATTCGTAACGGAGTCACTCATAAAAACGGTCGGGTCCCTTCATGGCCAGTGGGCATGCTGTCGATTATGCCCCCGGCGTCGAGACGCCGGGGTCGAAGTTGCCGCTGTTCCGCTGGCTTACTCCTGGCGCAGCGCTTCAATTGGATCTACCCGCGCCGCGCGCCAGGCCGGTAGCAGACAGGCGATGGCCGCAATCAAGCCAAGAAACACGACCACACTGCCAATCACCAATGGATCAAAACGCGACACACCGTGCAACTGACTGGCTATGAGGCCAGACAGGGTCAGCGCCAGGATGACACCCAGCACCAGTCCGACTGCAACCAACTGGCCACCCTGTCGCAGTACCAGACGTAATACATCATCAATTTGTGCACCCAGCGCCATGCGCACACCCAATTCACCGGTTCGCTGACTAACAGAGTACGCGAGCACACCGTAGATGCCGATCGCTGAAAGCAGCAACGCTACACCGGCAAACACCATTAACAGCAGCATCGGTGCTCGACGAGTTTGCAATGACACATCGATCAGTTCTTCCATCGTCTGGATGCGAGTCAACGGGAGGTTAGGGTCAATATCGGCAATCGCGGCGCGAAGCGGATCAACAATCACCGACGGCGCCAGGGTCGTCCTCGCCACCAGTGTTGGCCCGCGGTCCGGGCGGGCGCCGAACGGCAGGTAGTAGGTTTCTTTGCTTGGCTGCTCATCAAGGCCGCCATGACGCACCGTACCGACAACGCCAATGATGCGGTACCAGGTTCGGTTTTCCGGCGAACCGAAACCAATACGTTGACCGACAGCTGAAGTTTCCGGAAAGTACCGCTGCGCCATGATTTCATCGACAACGGCAAGCTGTGCGCCTGGGTCATCACCTTCTTCAAAAATTCGCCCTTCGAGCACTGGAATTTCCATGACTCGAAAAAAACCGGCATCGGCCAAGCGGAACTGACCATGAGGCGCACTCTCACCCGGAGCGGGCTCATAGCCTTCGATGCTGTAACTACCCTGCGAATTGCTGCCAGAGAATGGCGTCACGCTGGTCATACCAACATGTTCAACCCCCGGCAAGGCCGCAACACGCTGCACCAGATCCCGCCGAAGCGTATCCACCGATGCAGCATCATCATAGGGATCGTCAGGTAAGGACAACTGAGCGGTCAAAACGCCTGACTGATTGAATCCGGGTGATTCACTCTGCACGGCCAGAAAACTGCGTATCAGCAAACCGGCACCAACCAACAACATCGCCGCTACGGCCACCTGGGCCACAACCAATATCCCGCGGATGCGTTGTGAAGCGCGCCCGCCGGAACTACCGCGACCACCTTCTTTAAGGACATCGGCGGTGGATGCACGCGCAGCCGTAACCGCTGGCGCAATGCCGAACAATATACCGGTCAACAAAGCGATAACCAGGGCAAAAACCAGTACTGCTGGATCCAGCCCGATTTCAAACAGCGCGTTGGATGATCCAAGACCGGCCCACAACAATAACTCCAAGCCGAAATGCGCGATAGCCAGGCCGCAAATACCGCCAAGCAGTGCCAGTACCAGGCTTTCAACCAACAGCTGACGCGTGATTCTGCGTTTGCCGGCACCCAGCGCCGTCCGCACGGCGAGCTCCCGATGTCGGCTGGTCACGCGCGCCATCATCAGGTTGGCGACGTTGGCGCAGGCAATCAGCAAGACCATTGCGACCGCAATCTGAAGCAACATCAGCGGCGCTCTTAGCTCGCCGATCAACTCGGTTCTGTAATCGACCACACGGCCACCAAAACCAGCGTTACTCCAGAACTCCGCCACCTCGGGAGGTGCCGCCTCCATGTTGACCTCGTGTATTCCATCAACTTGCTGCTGGGCCTGTTCGACCGTGGCTCCGGGACCCAACCGGGCAATCATTTGCGAATATTCCGTACCCCGTTCCTGATCGCTCATCTGTTCCGGGGTGAATGCGAACGGAATCCACATCCTTACATTCTGGTTCGGAAAAACAAAACCGGCTGGCATCACGCCGATCACTTCAAAGCTCTGACCATCGAACAACAGTTCACGGCCAAGCACATCATCGCGTCCACCGAATAGCTGTTGCCACAACCCATAACTCAAGACCACTACTCGATCATTGCCCGGCTCTGCATGCTCCTGACCAATGACTCGACCCAATACCGGAGAGATCTGCAGTACGTCGAATAAACTTGGCGTGGCACGCAACGCCAGCAATCGCTCTGGCTGACTATGACCGGTCAGGTTGACCGCCTCCCAGGTGTACATCGCAACGGACTCGAAGGCCTCAGCCCGGTCACGGCGATCCAGATAGTCCGGAATCGACACGCCGGCGTTTGGCAAACCCATCTTCGGGTAGGTGTTGTAGACGGCAACCAGGCGGTCACCCTCAGGGTACGGCAGGGGTTTCAGCATCAATCCATTGATCATGCTGAAGATGGCCGAATTGGCACCGATACCGAGGGCCAGCGTCAATACAACCGCAAATAGAAAACCGGGCCGGCGAAGCAACTGGCGAACAGCATAGCGAAGGTCATTGATTGCATTCATGGTTGTTCTCCTTTCGATTTATTCGTACCGCATGGCTTCAACCGGGCTGACCGTCGCGGCCTTCCAGGCGGGCAACAAAGCTGCAAACAGACCCGTTCCGGCCATCACCAGGGTGCCTATGGCGATGGCAGACCAGGGCAGTGCACCCAACCCGAACAGCTGGGCCTGCATCAGCCGGAGTAGCACAATGGCGCCAATGACACCACCGAGCAGGCCAAGCAGCACAATACGGCCCGCATCCACGACGACCGATCCGAACAAGCGTCGCGGTGACGCGCCCAGCGCCAGTCGCATACCCAGTTCCGGCATCCGCCTGCGCTGGATAAAAGCCAGCACCGAATACATGCCCAAGGCACCCAGCACCAGAGAAGCGACAGCAAAAAACGACACGGATGAAGTAAAGAATTCCAGCGAGCGGGTCTGGGCAGCAACATCCTCATCGAGCTTGTATTCGCGGGTGATGCCCTCGCCCGGCGCGATGTCCCAGATGACTTCGCGCATCTGCTCAGGCAGTCCGGCCAAACCGTCCGGTGCACGCACGATAAAGGTCATGCCCACCCAGGGAAATTGATCAAACGACACCAGAATCTCGGGTCCCGGATCAGCGCGAAGGCCTTCATTCCGTACATCGGCAGCAATGCCCACGATACGTACCGGCACGCGCGGACCGTTGCCCAGCGGCAGGCTCAGTTCCCGCCCCAACGGATCGGTGTCACCGAATACACGCCGGGCGAGCGTTCGATTGATGATGGCAACTGCAGGGGCATCGGCGTGATCGGTGGCCGCGAATTGACGACCGGCCTCCAGCGGTATGTCCAGTAACGACAGATAGTTCGAATCAATGCGGCGGAGTGATGCCTGCATGGCTTCTGGCAGCTCTCTTCCGGGCACCTGTACGTCGACGTCAAAGCCACCGATGATTGCGGCCGGCGTGCTGGTCGTGACTGCAACATCCGAGACGCCAGGCAAAGCACGCAAGCCCTCTTTTACCTGCACGGCAAAGCGGCCCCATTCCTCCGGACCACCACCGCGAAACAGCTGCAGAGCCTGTACATCATCGGTGCGGTATCCGGGATCAACCTGGGCCAGTCGAACCAGGCTCAGCGCAAGTGCAGCAGCTGAAATGAGTGCCGTTGTCGACAGCGCGAGTCCGATCACGGGCAGCCAGGTGCGGCGCGTGCCTGCACCCATGCTGCCGCGACCCGTTTCGCGGATGGCAGACGGATTGGGCATGCCGACGGTTGCGCCGAGCGCCAGCACAAGAAACGGGATACCAACGGCAATCGCAACGGTAAACGCTACAACTGGCCAGTCCACTGCAATGGCATCGATTCTGGGCAATTGATCGGGCGCCATGGCACGCACCAGATCAACCGCGACCAACGCAATCAAAATGCCGATGACCGACGCTACGATGGCCGCTATTGCCAGCTCAAGGGCCAGTTCCATTCGCAATCGGGCACGCGTTGCGCCTACCGCCATCGAAATCACCAGTTGGCGACGACGTTCGGCCACCCGGCCACCGACCAACGCAGCAACATTGGCGCAGGCCACAAGCAGGACCAACAAAGAAACCGCGAACACGCTCCAAAGCACCCATCGCACATCGCCTACCAGTTCGTCCAGTACAGACTGCAGCTGAATGGACCATCCCGAATCATTCATGCCGAAACGAATCCGCACGTCTTCGGCTAGCGTTTCCAGCTCAGCGCGCGCAGTTTCTGGATCCACGTTCGCCGACAAGCGACCGACACCCTCGATATACCGCGCATTCCAGTAGGTTGGGCTTTCTGGCTGAAGTGATGCAGGTGATAATGGCAGCCAGACACCGACGTCCTCGCTCGGGAATTGAAACGCCGCTGGCATCACGCCGATGATTTCCCGCGCACCACTCGATGTATCCATGACCTGGCCAATGATGTCCGGCGAACCTCCAAACAGGGATTGCCACGTATCGAAGGACAACACCGACACTGCAGCATCGGATTCTATATCGCTGACGTCGATGAATCGGCCCAGATGCGGTCGTACGCCAAGTGCAGGAAACAGGCCAGCACTGACCCGGTTGCTGGTAATTTCCTCAGGCCTGCCGTCGTGCATGAGCGTGACGCCACCCCACATGAAAAACCCAAAGTGATCGAAGCTCGATGCCAGCTCTGCAAATGTTTCCGCCTGAGCCGGCGTCAGGTTGGCCTGCGAAACTCCTTGTACCGGATTCGCAGATTCGAGCCGGACCACTTGCTGCTGTTCCGGGTACGGTAGTGATCGCAGCAGGATGCCGTACAGCACGCTGAAGGCGACAATGCAAACTGCAATGCCCAGGGCCAGCGTCGCGATCAATCCGGCGGCATAGCCCGGGGCCCGGGCCAGCCGGCGGATGGAGTGCCAAAGTGCTGACGTTTGCATAAACATATGAATGCTCCTATTCGTAGCGAAGCGCTTCGTTCGGATGAATGCGTGACACACGGCGGGCCGGTAAGTAACCGGCGACCAGTGCGACGACGGCCAATACCAGCATGGCTGTAATAAACACGATCGGGTCATACGGTGATAATTCGTAGAGCAAGGACGACGCCAGGCGACCAAGCAACAACGCGGCGGCGATGCCAATGACCGCACCCAAGGCGCCGATACGCGCGATCTGCATCAGCACGCTGCGAGCCAGTCCATTCGGCGCCGCACCCAGCGCCATGCGCAGACCCAACTCGCGCGTCCGCTGAGTCACCGAATACGACAACACGCCATATAAACCTACCGCAGCAAGCGCCGTGGCCAGCAGCGCAAAACCACTGGACAACATGCCGACAAAGCGCTCGATAAAGATGTTGTCGCGAACGACAATGTCCATCGTGTTCAGATTATCGACCGGGAGATTCGAATCGATTCGCCGAATCAGTTCGCGTATAGCCGGCATGGTCTGTTCAGCCGGCAGTGCGCTGCGCACATAGAAATTCATGTAGGAAATGCCGCTGTTCTGTCGGCTGGGCATATAGAACACCGGAATCATCCCGTCCCGAACGTTGGCGTAGCGCGTATCGCCGACCAGGCCGATAATTTCCATGTCGAGTTCTTGAGTCTCGCCAATCGCCATGCGCTTGCCGATCACATCGCCTTGCATGCCGAATTGTTCAGCAAAGGCCTGATTGACAATGGCTACGGCTGGCGAATCATCGCGGTCGGTCTCGTCAAATGTGCGACCGGACAGCAATGGAATACCCAAGGTATTGAAGAAACCGGGACCGACCTCGTTCAGGGCCGAATTGGTATTGACGCCCGGACCGCCCTCGAAGCCCTCAACGGAAACATTCTGGGTCCAGTTGCTATCAGACAGCAGCGGTACCATGGATGCCGTGGCCGATGTTACGCCCGGCAGATTGCTCAGTTCTTCCTCAATTTGTTCGTATAGCTGTGTCGATTGTTCAGCCGAGTAGCCATTGCGCACCGGGCTGACTCCGAACGACACCACAGACTCCACCTGCATGCCCAGATCGGCATTTTGCAGGTTGCTCAGACTCTTGATGAACAGGCCCGAGGTGATCAGCAGCGTCATGCCCAGCGCAATTTGAACCAGCACCAGCCCATTGCGGAAGCGGGTCAGCGCGCGCCCACCACCGGGTTGGCCGGCCTGACCCCGCAGTACCAGGGCCGGTTGAACGCGTGCAGCATGGACCGCGGGGATCAAACCAAAGACCAGCACCGCAATCAGCGAGCAGGCCATCGCTGAAGTGATGACTGCCGGAGAAATGGTCAACTCGACGGTAGACGCCGCGAAGGGTGGCAGCAACCCGCCGATCAGATACAGCGTAACGCCTGCCACGAGTATGCCGAGCACGCCACCCATCAGCGCCAGCACCAGCGCTTCGGTCAGTAATTGCAGCATCAGGCGAATTCGGCTGGCACCGATCGATGATCGGACTGCCAGTTCGGCAGAGCGTGATGCGCCGCGAAGCAGCAAAAGGTTAGCCACGTTGACACAGGCAATCAGCAGTACAAATGCGGATACGGTCAGCAGCATGGTCATCGGCGCCTGACTGCCCGTCCGAACGTTACTCTGACCCAATTGGCCATCAGTCAGCAGTAACGGCTTATTGATGAATTGCTCTAGACGGTCTTGCGACATGTTCTGGAGCGACGCTTCGATCTCTTCAAGAATGGCCTGATAGCGGGCTTCCAATGCAGTGCGGGCCTGTTCGGCATCAACTCCTGGTGCCAATCGACCAAACAGATACACCCAATAACTGGTCCGGTCTTCGTATTCCGAAGGTAATCGCGGCTGCAGAAGCCAGCGCAGCGTAATCGGTACATACACGTCCGCCGGGTTTCCAATCGTGGTGCCGCGAAACCCTTCGGGCCCAATGCCAACGACTTCCAAACGAATGCCGTTTACGATCAGATCGCGTCCGACGATACCGGGATCAGCACCGAGCTCATTGGTCCAATACCTGTGATCCAGCACGGCAACCCGGCTTTCGCCGATGGCTTGTTCATCGTTTTCGTCCAACAAGCGGCCAAGCGTAGGAGTCAAACCAAGGACCTGGAAATAATTACCGGTGACCTGCAGACCAAAGCCGCTGGTCGTAACCCCATCAAACGCAAAATTGGCGCCAAAGCCGCGGTGACCCGCCAAGCCTGTCAGTCCGCCCTCAACCTGCTGAAGATCGCGCAACATTGGATAACTGAAAATGGATTCGATATTCCCCGGGGTTGTCGTCGAAATCGAGCCCTGTTTGGGTCCCGGTGACTCCAGATTGACCAGTCGCTCAGGCTCAAAAACAGGAATCGGTTCGATCAGCATCTGGTAATACAGCGAATAGATGGCAGAATTGGCGCCGATACCCAACGCCAACGTAATAATTACCGCCAGTGTGAAAGCCGGCCGCTGGACTAGCTGGCGTAGCGCGCGATTCAAGTCATTCAGGAAAGTCATCGTCAGTTCTCCAGGTGATCTTCGCGGCGTTCAATCAAGCCGCGCTGACGGTTTTTTTGCGCTCGGCAATCTGCTGTTCGATGCGCTGCTCTTCCTCCTGACGCAGTCGGTCCAGCGTCTCTTCGTCCACGACGCGACCATCGAACAAATGGATCTTGCGTTGGGCAAACTCGGCATAGCGCGGATCGTGGGTCACCATGCAGATCGTCGAGCCGGCCTGATGCAGTTCATCAAGCAGGGCCATGACGGCCTCACCGTTGCGCGAATCCAGGTTACCGGTCGGCTCATCAGCCAGCAGAATGGCCGGCTTGCCGACCAGAGCACGCGCCACGGCGACGCGCTGTTGCTGACCGCCCGAGAGCTGGGCCGGGTAATGCTGCAGTCGATGGGCCATGCCGACCCGTTCGAGCGCCTCGACCACGCGCTGCTTGCGCTCGGCCTTGCCGATGCCGTCGCGATAGGTCAGCGGCAGTTCCACATTTTCGAATACGGTCAAATCGCCAATCAGGTTGAAGGCCTGGAAAATAAAGCCGATCTCGCGGTTTCGAACCCGCGCACGATCTGCCGCACTCAGCGACTGCACCGGCGTTCCGTTCAAGGTATAGGCACCGCTGGTGGCCGTATCCAATAAGCCAAGAATCGATAGCAAGGTGGACTTACCGCAGCCCGATGGGCCTGAAATGGATACGTATTCGCCTTCGCGCACGTCCAGATGAATGCCGCCAAGGGCATGCGTTTCAACTTCATCCGTCAGAAAGACCTTGGTGATGTCTTCGAGGTGAATCAGGGAGTTTGATGACTCGTTCATTTAAAGCTCCATGTCGTATGGTCGTTGAGGTGTTTTGTCGCTTGGTCGTTACGTAACGACGGAATGTAAGTCTCGATTCGTGGCATTGGCACCCAGATCCTTGCTGCCGTGGTTTACTTCCCGATCCACCGCATCAACAGCACGCCGGGCAGGAACATCAGCCAGGGCGCGTACTGACAGGTCAGGCAGCGCAGCACATCAAATAGTTGAAGAAATTCAAGCATCGTCATTACCTCACTGCAGCCGGATGCGGTCATGGTCATCCCATGCTGCGGTGTCAGAAAGAATGATTTCGTCGCCTTCGGTCAGACCCTGACGCACCTCGATGACATTGACCGAGCTTCGTCCCAACTCAACGGGCACTCTGATCGCAGTGCCATCGCTTGGATCGATGCGAAACAGGTGCACCGTGGATTCAGGAGTTCCAAACGCTGGTCGACCGACGTAGAGCACCTCATCGAGTCGTTCAATCTGTATGGTGCCGTCGACCGAGAGGTCAGGACGGGCGCCGGGCGGCAGGTCACCGGTCAGCGTGACGTCGACCTGAACAGTGCCGTTGGCTACGCGCGGGTCGATCCGCATGACACGACCGGGGATCACGCCATTGCGGGTATCCACTTCCACATCCTGACCCAGCTGCACGTCTTTGGCTTGGGTCTCGGGGATGCGCAATTCAGCCAGCAGCGTATCCGGACGGGCGACTCGCGCGATGTTGTCCCCCGCCGCCAGACGCTGACCGGACTCCACCGTCAGCTCCTGCAGCACGCCACGTATACCCGCCGTGACGTTCAATGCCTCGAGCTGATGGGCACGGAAATTGGCCATCGTTTCAAGCTGCTCGATGCGTGCACGAGCTGCGCGCACTTGCGCATCCACCGAGTTCTGAAACTGTTCAATTCGCTGCTGCTCGATGTCCAGCCGCTCTTCCAGCTGGTTTGCGTTCAACACGCTGCGCTGGTATTGGATACGCGGCAGGATGTTTTTCTCCAGCAGCTGAGCTTCGGCCTCTACCTGAAGACGAGCGCCCTCGGCATCGGCGCGAATCTGAGCCAGCGTTGCCCGTTGATCCAGCACCTGAGATTGCAAACGAACTTCTAGTGCAGCCAGATCGGCTTCAGCAGCGACCACTTCCGAGCGCGCTTCGAGCACCTGTTGCGCCAGCGTCGGGTTGCTCATCTCAACCAGCACCGTGTCGGCTTCGACCACAGCGCCGGGCTGGACCAGCACACGATCGACGCGCGCCTCGGTCGTTGCCGCAATCCAGCGAATCTCGCTTGGCGCCAATACGCCGGGGCCACGCACACGGCGCACCATATCGCCGCGTTGGACGGTATCGGTCCATACCGTCGCCCGATCCACCGCAGGAGCTGCTGGCTCGAGACCGGTCAGAGCAATAATCAGAATGACCGCCACAATGATCGATGAAGTGATCCAGGCGGTTTGCTTGATGCGCTTCCTGCGCTTGAGTTCGGGGCGTGCGATATCCATGCCCTGCTAGTGCAAGACGTGGACCAAGTGGTTCTTATTTTTTATAGATTATTGTTTTTATTGATATTATTTTTAATGGTTTTATTTTCGAGTCAATCGACAGACTTGAAACTGTTCGATTCCGGGACCGCGCGTCCCAATATCGAACAACATGATCAATCACGTGACTGACTCCCTGAGCGTAATACTTGGCGTCTGGATCAGGCCGGATTGAGAGGTGCTATCGTTTGGCCCAATCAATGGACCCTTTTCGCAAGCACTGATCATTTGCCTTATGATCTGCCTGTGTCGATGCAGCCAGCGACTCACACAAGGAGATTGGCGATGCGCAAAGATGACAAGAACAGCGACCGTCCTGAAGTCGCCGAACTCACCCGGGTACTTCAAGGTATTGCGGATGATGGACGCGGGCTTGAGGCGTTGTATGCTCAGGTTTATAGTGAACTGCGCCGCCAGGCGGCGTCCTGGCTGCGGCGTTCACCGGTCACGTTACAGCCAACCGAACTGGTCGCCGAGCTGTATCTGAAACTCGAAGGGTCGGCACATCAGTTCGAGAATCGGCGCCATTTCTTTGGCGCCTGCGCACAAGCCATGCGTCAGGTAATGGCCGATCACGCGCGCCGTCGAATGAGCGAAAAACGCGGTAGCGGCGAGCGGCCAGTGGAGCTCGACGAAGAACGTATTCCCGGACAGTCCAATCGAACAGATGTGTTCGATGTCAGCCTGGCCATTGAAAAACTGCGGCTTGAAAGTGAGCGCTCGGCGGACATCCTGGAACTTCGATACTTTGGTGGCCTGAGTATCGAAGAAGCGGCGGCCGTCACCGAAGTATCCGTGGCTACAGCAAACCGTGACTGGCGATTTGCGCGTGCCTGGCTGGCCGATCACCTGGGTGGAGTGCCGGACCCCGGGGATTAGTCCCACGGGGTCCAACCGGTCAGCTGATACCGGCCGATGCTTTTTCCTCTACCGGCCCAGCACGCGTGATATCGCGACCCAGAAGCATCGTACCGATACGCATGGAACCGCCGTCTACCAGACCAAACTGCTCGCGGTGTTCGACTGGATTCTCGAGCGTGCCAAAAATGGCGTCGATCACCGGCAGATCGCAGTAATTTCGCCGGTGAAATCCGCGAGCGTGATGCACGCCGTGGCTTTCCGGGCGCTGAATCAAATAACCCAACCAACGCGGTGTTCGAATATTGGCGTGGGTGAAAATCGACAGGAAAGTGGTCAACAGAATGATTGCCGTGGCCGCTTGAGGGCCGACACCAACAAACAGAACCAGCGCGAGACTGCCAAGCACGATCCATCCGAACATATCCAGTGGTGAGAACCAGAAAGCACCGAAGGTGTCCAGGCGTTCGGCGCTGTGGTGAAATTGGTGAAAATACCGCCACAGGAAGTCCGATTCATGCAGACAGCGATGCCAAGTGTAAACAGCAAGTTCATAGACCAGAAAGCCGATCGCAAATTGCAGCGCAAACGGCAAGCCTGTCAGATCCAGGACCTGAAAACGGGCCAACCAGCCGTCCCAGATCAGGGGCAGATAGCTAGAAGCAAAGAAAAAAAGTGCAAACGCCAGCATCCCGCGGACTCGCCACCAGGGTTGTCCAGGCAGTTTGCGCGCCGGCTTCAAGAATTCAGCCAGCGCAAGTGCGCCATACAAGGCGAGGATGGTCAGGTTGACCGGGTGTAGTACTAGTTCGAGTGGTGTAGGCATGGTGTTCTCCTGTTGACATGACCGAATCATCCGGTTGTTCGACCGGGCAGGAGACCCATACGGGAACCATCTTGAAAACCTATCAAAGCTGAATAATGTCAGTTGACCCTTTGAGCCATCCAGGCAGCAGTGGACTTGCGTTGCCTGAGCCGTTCAAGCTCGTCTTCTTGTAATACGCCCGCATCGAGCAACTCGGACGCGCGGTCAAGCCTGCCTGCCCTGAAATTCAATTCAACGGCGTTAAGCCACACCTGGCGCATAATCTCGCTCTCAGGCTCGACCAGTACATCAAGCCTCACAAGCAGCCCGTCGATTGCGTTGGCCAGTTCGGCAACGTCGGTGTCGGTAGCGGCCTGGAATTCGATCAGATTGGCCTCCAGGCGCAAAGTGTCCAGATGCTCAGGCCCCACCTGTCTCTGTCGCTGGGCAAGCACCTCCTCGATCACTGACACGGCTTGTTCAGCCTCGCCTGCAGCCGCGAACAGGTGGCCCTGTTGCTCGCGGATCATCAATACCATGGGATGGGCTGGATCAAGGATATTCAGCGCACGTTCGTAGAGTGATCCGGTTCGGTCCATCGCCTCGGATAATCGTCCAACTCGCTTGTACAGCGTGGTCAGATTGAATTCCAGTCCAAGCAGCATGATTCGATCGGAATCCGGCTGTTGCGCAAGTCCATCCAGCGCATATTCAGTTAACTCAATTGCACGCTCGGGGTCGTCATATTTGACTGCAACCGCCAGGTTGGCGGCAATACGCAGCGGATCGCGATGGTCATCGCCATATAGTGCTCGAGCAATTGTTAAGGCCTCTTCGAGCAGGGGCCTGGCACGATCATGAAGCCGCTGCTCCTGGTAGTGACCGGCCAGATTGATGCGCGAATGCAACGCTTCTCGACTTTCCGTCCCCTTGCTGGCCTCAACCAGTGCCAGCACTTCAAGCAGGGCTTCTTCGGATTCCTCGAAACGTGACAGGTCTCTGAGCGCCATGGCCTTGCCCTGAAGCGCTCTAACAGCCTCGTCACTGTCGGCTGACTCGAGGTCAATCGTCAAGTTCAGAGCGGACTCCCAGAGCGGCAGCGCCTTATCGGGCATTCCAAGGTTGGTATACACATCACCCAATTCCATCGCCAGCCGGGCTCGCGCCGGATTCGCTTGCTGCAGAGATTCCAGATTGGCTGCTGCCCGATCGAGGACGTCTTCAACGCCGAGCTCAGGTCCGTGGCTTGGGTCGGCAGCCGAAAATGCTTCCCGCATCAGTGCGATGACTTCGTTGGCGGTGGCCGCTTCAATTCGCACCAGACGCGCCTGATGATAGGACCACGCGGCAGTCAATACCGCGGCAAACAGGATCGAGGCAAAGGTGATGACTGGCGCCCGGTTACGAGCGAAGAATTTGGACCAGCGATACGACAACGTCGGCGGGCGCGCTTCAACCGGACGATCCTCCAGAAATGCGCGCAAATCACGCGCCAAATCTTCTGCCGATCCGTAGCGTCGAGCCGGGTCACGTTCTACTGCGCGCAGACATATCCAATCAAGATCGCCACGCAATCTGGACGACAGGGCATAGGAATCCTCAACACCTAGAACGCTTGCCGCACCATGCTTTGATACTAGTTCCGAGGGCCGGCGCGGGTCCTCTCGCTCAAGTTTTTTTAAAATTTCGACAAGGTTTTGATCACCCGGCTGGCTGTCAAGCGGCGTTCGCCCGATCAGCAGTCGATACAGCAGTGCGCCCAACGCATAGACATCGACTCTGGTGTCGGCACTGGAATCACCTCGTGCCTGCTCCGGACTCATGTAGTTCAGCGTGCCGATAATTCGTCCGGCATGCGTCTCGAAGGTCTCAGGCCGAAGCCCCGCGGTAGCTTTTGCGATCCCGAAATCGATGATCTTGACCACTGGCTGTTCGGCATCACCAGAAACCAGAATATTGGCCGGCTTCATATCACGATGAATGACCCCTTTACGGTGCGCGTGAGTCACGCCAGCACACACCTGCAGCATCAACTCGAGGCGTGCACGGATATCGAGCTGATGTGCCTGACAGTAGTCATCAATATGTTGGCCGTTCACATGCTCCATTGCAAAAAAAGCGAGACCATCCTCGGTCTCGCCAGCAGCATAGAAACTGGCCACATTGGGATGAGACAGGCTTGCCAGGGCCTGCCGCTCTGCCGTGAAACGCAAGCGCTGTTCCGGATCCAGGCCGGCTTGCCAGGGCATCACTTTCAGCGCGACCCGGCGCTGGACAGGATGCACCTGATCAGCCAGGAAGACGCTGCCCATGCCGCCGGATCCCAGCAGTTCCGCAATACGGAAATCGCCGATAAGACGCCCCGGCTCGGCCGTCGCCAGTATCGACGGTGCGGCAGCGATTGTCGCGTCATCAGTATCCGCAGCGATCAATTCACGCAACCGCCCGGCTAACACCACATCTTCAGCCTCGACCTTGCGCAATATTGATTCACGGTCAGCGGGATCTGCGTCACAGTACGCATCAAACCATTCGCGCAATGATTTTGCTGGCATGGCTAAGCTCCAATAATCAAAACCGGCAATCGATCAGCCTGCTTGCAAGTATAAGACCCCCGCTCATCATCGGCAGCCGCCAGGAAAAGGCGGCTGTTCAACCCTTGTGAGCCGGGCGCAGCTGTTCGCCGATGACACACAAGCCGATTCGCTCACGTATGAACCTCGCGAACCATAATTTTCTTGAGGAGCCTCGAGCATGACGATTCGAACCAATCAAACGGAGTGGAAGGCCAGACCTGGCGCGTCCAATGCAGGACAGGCACGCGTTCGACGCGACCGTATGCCGGCTGCAAGCCTGAAGCGGCATTTCGGACCTGAGGAAGTGGGCCTGCGTCGCCGCTGGTTGAACGCAGTCACTGGCAGCCACTCGAACGAATTGTTCCGCGGCCATCTCAATGCCGAAGCGTGCGCAGGCAATATCGAGAATTTTATTGGCACCTTGCAAGTCCCTGTGGGCATCGCCGGCCCCCTGCACGTGATCGGAGCTGGCATCGATGACCATGTTCCATTGCCACTGGCAACGACCGAGGGTGCGCTGGTGCGTTCGCTGCATCGAGGCGCATTGATTTGCAACCTTGCCGGTGGCATTCAGGTTCATGCTCGTGGTCAGCGCATCAGCCGGGCACCGGTGTTTGTTTGCCAATCCTTTGGCCAGGCGCTGGAGCTTGAACGGTGGATTGACGAACACAAGGACCAGATTCGGCATCAAGCAGAAGCATGTTCGGGACACGCCCGGCTCCTGCAGCTCGAAACGGTCGTATTCGATCGAACCGTGCACGTGGAATTTGCCTTCTCGACCCGGGACGCAGCGGGCCAGAACATGGTCACTGCTTGCACCTGGGGCGCCTGTGAGTGGATCAAGCAGCAGCTGGAGCTCGACCCATCTCTTGGCTTTGAACGCTACCAGATCGAAGGGAATCTTTCTGCTGACAAGAAGCTCTCCGGACGATCCCTGACGCTTGGGCGAGGCCACGCAGTGACCGCGCGCTGCGTGATTCCGGAGCGTTTGCTGAAGCGTTTCTTTGGCGTCGACGCGTCGACATTCCTCGATGCTTACCAGGTCGCACAGGCGGGTGCGGCCCATGCAGGCCTGGCGGCATTCAATGTGAATTTTGCCAATGCCATCGCCGGTATTTTTCTTGCCTGTGGCCAGGATGTGGCCAGTGTGCACGAGGCCAGTGGCGGCTTCTTTCAGGTAACACCGGCCGACGGCGGGATCGCGATCGCCGCCCATTTGCCGTCGTTGCCTGTCGGTTCTGTCGGAGGCGGGACCGGCCTTCCTACGCAGGCCGAGTGTTTGTCTCTGGTCGGCTGCCAGGGCTCCGGTGGCGCCGTTCGACTGGCGGCCATCGTGGCTGCAGCCTGTCTTGCGCTCGATCTCTCCACCGGCGGTGCCATTGCTGGCGGTCAGTTTGCTTCGGCACATCAACGACTGGGCCGCAACCCGCCACCCGCGTCGAGCACACAGGATGACGTTGCCCGCCTGGTCGGCATCGATCCCGAATCGCTGAACCGGTTTGAGCAAAGCCCGCTGGATTCAACCGATGATGTGATGTGTCGAATCCGATCACGCGTCGGCGGTGGTTCGTTGTCGCGATGCCGCATGCACGTCCAAGGCGAACAACAACCGCGCGTAGCCGTGGTCAAGCACAGCGTGCCGGTCGACGGCACAGGTCCGCTGGCGCAATGTCTTGCCACTATCGCGGGTGATGACAGCCTGACCGGGTTGCTTGAAGGCGGTCTGGACTCGCTGGATCTTGGCGGTTCTGCTGGCCGCGAATGGGCCTTTTACCGCCATGCCGACACCGCCTATCGGGCCTATATGCCAGAAGCCCTGGGACTGAGCGAGCCCGCGTCTGGAAATCACCCCTCTCCGGCCTACACCATTGCACTCGAAGATCTTGAAGGCTGCAGACACCTTGCGCCCGGACAACCCTGGACAAGAGAAGAAATGCACATCACCTTGACTGCAATGGCTCGATTCCACGCGCTGGGCTGGCAACACCGTCCCGCATGGATGGACAGGGTCAGAGAACCAGAGGACAAGGCCTGCCATGCAGTGGGCCGCGAACTTCGCCATCGCCTGCTCGCCCGGGCAATTGATTCCAGCGAAATCACCCTGCCCGCTGCCGTGCATGCCTGGTTGATTTCGGAAAATCAGGCAGCTGACTGTGCCAGTGACGTTCGCTTCCGGACCGTCATACACAACGACCTCAGCACGCGCAACATTTGCCTGCGCAGCACAAAACAAGGACTAGAGCCGGTTTTTTATGACTGGGAGTTCGTCACCTGGGGTGCGCCGCAGCGTGATGTGATCGAGTTTCTGACGCACGTGCTCGCACCGACGCATTTTCAGGCAGGCTTCGAGGATGGTGTTCGTCATTATCACGATGCACTGACTGAGGTGTTGCCGGATGCGCCGTCTCAATGGGCATTCCGCCGCGAACTCATGTCTGTTGCCGGCGAGCTGTTTCTGAGTCGGACAGTGCCGCTAGCGCTGCTCCGTGAGGCCCTTGGATTGGCGTGGTTCCCACCGGTGCTTGCCAACATGGGTTCGCTGCTTCAATCCGGCATCGTGCTGGAGCGTGCAGCATGAGTGCCCGCGTGCTGTGGCCTGATCATGGCCCCTATCGATCGACTGCTGTGGGCGCCAAGGCTGTGGGTCTCAAGACCATACGAAGCCTGGGTCTGCCGGTACCGGATTGGGGCGTCATCGCCGGTGCGGCACATGCCGGTTCCGGTTCGCTTCAACGGGCCGTTGACGTACTGGTCGAACGCCTGCCGGGTGAACGTTTCGCCGTCCGCTCCTCCAGCACGATCGAAGACGGGCTCGACTGTGCAATGGCCGGCCAGTTTCACAGTGAGCTGAACGTGCCGGGCAGCGCGCTGCCCGACGCAATCAAACGCGTGGTGGCCAGCGGCGAACAGATTTTTACCGGTGATCGAACGGAGGCCACGATGGGTGTCATCGTGCAGCAGCAGGTCAAGCCCCGGTTTGCCGGCGTGCTGTTCACGCTCGACCCAACACTGCGCGACACCGACGCGCTGGTATGCGAGTGGGGCGAGGGTCTTGGTGACGCCCGCATTGCCGGACGGGAAGATGCTCGGCGGGTCCGGATCGATCGGGCCAGCGGACAAATGGACGCAACATTGCCGCAAACACTGGCCGCTGAAATGCCGAAGTTGGTCGCGGCCGCCCTGAGCATTGAACGCCATCTCGGTACTCCAGTGGATGTGGAGTGGTGCGTCGACGCGAGTGGTCTGCTGCTGGTCCAGGCGCGGCCCATTACAGCCATTGAGCGACCTGGTGTAAGCGCCTGGTCGAGCGTGAATCTGAACGAGAACTTTCCGGAGCCCCTTGCGCCCCTGGCCTGGTCCATGATTCGGCGATTCTACAGTGCCTATATGCGTGGCTATCTTTCGCTGGCTGGCGTTTCCGGATCATCGGCACTGGACTTCGAACGGGAACTCGGAGACTGGGTTGGCACCGTACAGGGCCGATTGCACTACAACCTTCGTGCCTGGTATGGACTGACAGCCTGTTTTCCATGCGCCGATACGCTGCGCAAGGGCATGGAGCATTTCCTGGGTATGCGCGTGCCGCTAACGCTCAAACCACCCCCGGTCAGCCAACAGATTGCAGCGCGCTGGCGTCAGCCCTGGCGGGTTCTGGGGCTGGGTCTGAGACTGCTCGGCCAGCACCTGCGCGCGGACCACACGGTGAGGCGATTCCAGCGAAGATTCCACCTCGCCCGCTGCGACTGGCGAAGCACGCCTTACGCCGAACAACCGATTAGCGATCTGATTGAGCATGTCGAGGCACTGCTCGGTTTTGCCAGAAGGGAATATCATGCCCAGTGCGTAGCCGATCTTGAAGTGCTGATCTTCCCGGCACTCTTCGCAGCGTCTGCTCAACGCGCAGGCATTGAACGTAATGCCGTGTTGCGTGACCTTGGCGGCGTCGGTGCAGAAAGTGCACAACAGGCCTCGCTGGTCCAGTCGATGGCCGACCTGATTCGTCACCGACCCGCAGCACAGGCGGCGCTCGAGACCGGGAATACCGCTGCTGTGCTGACGGAAATCGGGCGTGATGGACGACAGTTATACGAACAGTTCATGGATTCGTTCGGGTCGCGCTGTTACCACGACTGCCAACTGGTCTCACCAACGTTCGAGGAAAACCCTTCCCTGTACTGGTCGCTGGTGCAGCGTTCGGTTTCCAAACCTGTCGGCAGGGTCCACGCAGCGGACGAAAGCAACGATCACAAGGCCTACGGACCGATGCTGCGTATGCTCAGGAACCGGGCCCGGCGGGCGATCGGCCTTCGTGAGCGCGGTCGCATAGTCCGCAGTTTGTTATTCGGCGAGCTGCGCCAGCTGTTTCTTGCGATCGGTCAGCATTTGGTCGAAGCCGGACAACTGGATGACCCACAGCGTATTTTTCTGTTGCGCTGGTCCGAGCTGCGGGAACTCGCCGCGGGCCGCGGACATCTCGACCAGTCAGTTGATGCAACAGTCAACGCACGTGCCTTGGCGCTGGATGAAGCGCGAAATGAGCGACTACCCGAACTCGTGTTCGTGGATGCGGGTCGCGGGGTGCGCTCCGCGCTGCCGGCAGCACCGTCTGCCGATGGCGCCATTAGCGGCATTCCCGTTGCAACCGGTCGTGCGACCGGTCGCGTTCGCGTCGTCCGCTGCCCATTGTCCGATCCGTTCGAGCCCGGTGATATTCTCGTCGCCTATGCGGTTGATCCCGGTTGGACTGCGCTGCTAACGCTTTGTAGTGGCATCGTGCTCGAGAAAGGTGGCGTGTTGTCGCACGCAGCGATCGTTGCCCGCGAGTTCGGCATACCGGCAGTGACGGGCGTCGCTGACGCGATGCAACGGATGCAGCACCTGTCAACCGTCACGGTCGATGGCTACAAGGGCGTTGTGGAGGCCGCAGACGGATGACCGCGCTGCGCGCCTTTGTCTCGGAACGGTTTTCGCCGACGATCACGATTCCAATGTCGCTGATCATCGCCGCGGCGCTCGCCGATCCGGCGCATGCAACGCTATACGTTGTGTTGGAAACCACGCTGTACACCTGGCTGGTACTGCTATTGGCTCGTGGTATCGATGACCTGACATCGCTGGACGAAGATCGATTGCGGCATGGCCATCGAGGCCTGGTGACCGGCGCAATAAAACCGGCCGTACTCAGCCTGTGGCTCGGAGCGGCAGCGATGGGCGTTCTATCCCTCTCGCCGAACCTGAGCACATTGGCACTGAGCACGGCCGGTACTGTATTTCTCGGTCTTGCGTTCTCCTTGCGACACAGGCTGGCAGCCAGACTATGGCCAATGGTCAGCAACGCGGTGTTCTTGATGCCGGGTTTCTGGTGCCTTCTTGCACCGGATCGGGGCGGGCCGGCAACCCTGCCGATCGCGCTGACACTGTGGCTGGGCAGCGCTGCTCATCACTGGTTGCACACCGAAGACCCCGCCAGCGCTGGTGTAGATTTATGGCTTGGACTCGTACTGAGTACAGCAGGAACCGTGGTTATCATTACGGCTTTGATCGTTGCTCCGGCCATTGCCCTTGCGCCACTGATGGCTGCTGTGGCCTGTTATGCCATGACGGTTGCGCTTGCATGGCCCCTTCGTCCTGCATATGCCGGACGCAGTCAGCTGCTGTACATCTGGGGCTATTGCGCCTTTCTGTTCCCACTGGCACTCTGGTGTCTTGCTCGCGGCCCTGCCAGGATTATGCTGTGAGTACTGAACTGATGGTCCTGCTGGCCGCTGTCGCACTGGGCGGCGCCCTGAACATGATGCTGATCCGATATCGCTGGCCAGCGCTGCTTGAAGCCCCGATCGACGGCGGACGATACTTCGGCGATGGACGGCGCCTGTTTGGCGACAATAAAACGTGGAAGGGTTTTGTTGGCATGATCGGCACGACAGCACTCGCCACGCTTGCCGCTTGCAGCCTCGGCGTGTTGCCCGGTCGAACACTGTTCGAGGCCGGCATGATCGGCGCAGCGCTGGGCCTTGCATACGTAGCGGCAGAACTGCCCAACAGTTTTGTCAAGCGTCGGCTCGATATTCATCCCGGCCAGCTTTGCGCCAGCAACCGTGTCCGCTTGCTACAGCTGATCGTCGATCAGGCAGACTCCGTGCTCGGCTGCATCGTAGTCCTTGCCTTCACCACAGCCTACTCTCTATTAGACCTGATGGCACTTGCGGTCATCGCTGTATCGGTGCATTTTTCAATGAATATTCTGCTGTACGCGGCCGGTCTGAAACGCGCCTGGACGTAATGCGATATCAAAAGAACGAATGCAGGGGCACGCACAATCCAGTCAGCATCGACTCGGGATCCGGCGTAGAACCGGAATCAAATCGAAGGCATGAGTGCAGCTTCAAGATCGCGGCAGAATTCTGACCCGTCGAGGGGCATGGGCCTGTGTTCAAGTATCGCCAAGGCAGTTTCGGTGGCAGCGCAAACGGTGCCAGCTGTCCGATGACAGTCTCGGCGAGTCAGGTTGGGGTAGCGTCGGGCCGCCGCGCGCACCAGCGCAGACCACCGAGCCCATCGGATTGGAACAGTTCGACCATCACCGCGTAGAAATGCGCTAAGGCCTGGAATGCGTCGTGGCCATGGATGGCGACATACTGCGCCTTGCGTTCGAGGAATTCATCCAGACGGTCACGGACAAACCGGCCCCATGCTGCGCTCATGTCTTCCATTTCAATCCTTTCGAAACCGGCTGTTTCGATTTGATCACGATAGCGCTCCCAGGACGGAAGCGCACGGCAGTAGACCTCGTTTTCAAGCATGGCGCGATGCTCCGGCCCGAGGCCGGGACGGGCATAGAAATCCTCGACCAGAATCGAGCCGCCCGGCCGGAGGCACCCAAAGCAGCGTTCCAGCAGCGCCGCGCGGTCAGGGATATGCAAAAACGTCAACCAGCTCACCAGCGCATCGAAGTGTTGCCCGGGCTGCTCGATGGTCAAAAAGTCAGCGCAGTGATGCTCGATCTGCTCCTCGAGTCCCGTTCGCCGCGTCAGGTCTGCGGCCAGTTGATTCAGGTCCGGCTGGAGTTCGATCGCCGTGACCCGGCATCCGCCCTCCGCGGCCAGCAGGCGAGCCGGGCCGCCCAACCCGGACCCGACGTCAATCACCCGGTCACCCTCGACCAGGCCAAGACGATCGATCGCCGCACGCACGGCCGCCGGCCCGTGGTAGTGAAGCTGGTCGAGATCAAACAGCGTCTCGATCGACAGCGGGTCGTCCAGCCCGAATCCACGCGCACCTAGCTCGCGTTCCACACGATCTACGTGCGTATAGAGCTTCATGGTCTTGATTTGCGAGTGGGAACGAGTCAATGGATGCATCCGGGATGGCTGAAAAACGCAGACACCCAACGCGCAGCGATGAGCCTGCCCGAAATCAGCTCAACGTCCAACAGTGCATGGCCCAATGATGGTACGGGTCGCAACGGGTTGACGCGTTCAGCATGGCGCAGCATCGCAACAGTTGGTTTCAGGTTGAAACAGGCACGCTTCCTGGGTTTGTCCGGTCAACGTGCTGTTGGTGACAAAGACGTTGCCGCTGCAATAGCCACCCTCTACGCCAAAGGCTCCATTGTTGACGAACAAGCTGTTACGCACATGAAAGCTTGGCGAGTTCAAAAAGATCCCACGGTCCCCGTTGTTTCCGATTCGAACGTGATCGATCAATCCCGTGCCGGTGGCCTCCAGGCCGGGTCCTGCCGTATCGCTGATCCGAACATCGCGCACGACCAGGTCTCGAGTGCCATCAATGCGAATTCCTCGTCCCATTCCGTTGATCGAACCCTGCTCTATAACGATATTTGCCGTTTCCGGAGCAACGATGATTCCGATCTCATCGAACGGAGGCACCGTGCAATCGGGATTGCCGCCAGTGCAGACTGAAGAGCCGTTCAGGCTGAATCCGGACAAGTCCAGATGTACGTCGGAAGCGCTGATGTCGATGCCCAATCGTATAGCGCCACTTGTGATTTCGGTCAGGTCTAAACCGGAGGTGAGCCGGTAGCTTCCAGCTTCGGAAATGTTCACTGGGAAACCGGGCGCGTCACCCGCAAAACAGCCCGTTTCAACGCAGAATTCATTGATCTCGATGGCACCATCGGCTTTGGCACTCGAGTTCAATACAATCAGAATAACGGTAAACAGCAGCTTTTGGGCAAACATAGTAATCTCACTTATTGATCTCAATTTGACCCCGATACAGTGTGGGCCACTCAACTACCGATACGAGGGTTGATCCATTATGCACTCCGTGTGCCATTGGCATCTTGAATCGCACGTTCAGCAGACGAAGCATAACCGCCCTTTTTCTCGATGACCAGCACTATCCGGAGCCGTGCCAGACCAGAAGTGCTGTTACCGGCATGGGCCTATCCGTAGCGAGCGGAACGGGCCGCGCACCGTACAGCGTTTTTCAGAGGTTCCTTAGGTCCCATTGCTCTTTTCCATTCACTAGTAATGGTGATCACCGCATGGAATGTTGTTGGCACTATGGAATCGACCCTGACAAGGGGTGCTTACAGTGAGACTCTAAAGTCGGCCACAATACATCTCGTCGGGAACTGGTCATAATGAACCAACCAGCGTCCTTTACTCTATCGCGATGACTTTTGAATTTGAACTGACCGTAATCCTTAAACTGCTGGCTGCCTTCTTGCTGGCACTGCCAGTCGCCATCAACCGCGAAAAACACAGCCGGGTGATGGGGCTGCGAACCTACCCATTGATGTCCATGGGAGCCTGTGCGTACATGTTGATCGGCATTGGCTTCATCGGCGATCTGAGCGTGGATGCCCAGGCGCGGATTATTCAGGGCTTGCTCGGTGGGCTTGGGTTCCTCGGTGCCGGCGCCATCATCCAGAACAATGACCGCGTCGAGGGCACGGCTTCGGCCGTGTGTATCTGGATCTTCGGCGCCGTCGGCCTGGCCTGTGCCCACGGTCAATGGCTGATCGCAGTCGTACTCAGCCTGACCGCATGGCTTGTACTGAATTTGTTTTTTGTCTGGAAGAAAGAACTGGAGGGCAAGAATCTCAAGTCCCTGCCCGAAGAGGATGACGACGACTGACTCGTGCCGATCGGTCCTGCGATCAATCCGGCCGGCGAATCGGCTACTGCGACTTTGCAGTACTGTAGCTACGGATCAGGATTGAACGCAGGTTTTCAACCGCTCGATCGCGCGCTGCAAATGTTGCTCCAGCCGTTCCAGTGCGCTGGGCATGGCCTCGTCCTGAAATTCCTGCTGTGCCTGTCGCGTCGTGTTCAGCAGTACCTGTTCCTGTTCGAGTCGGTGTTCCAGGACCGCCTCAATGCCCTCTTGCGATAGGAGGCTGCGCAAGCGCTCGGTCAATGCCTCGAGACCGGATTGCTCAGGGTCAGACGCTCTGGGTAGGTCATCCAGCTTGCGAATCAATGCCTCCAGCGGCGCCAGCAACGGTTCACGCGCATCCAGAACATCGGCAAACGCCTGCTGGATGCCACGCTGAGTGGTCTCAACCTGTTGGCCGGGCTGCTGAAAGAACTCGATTAATTCGCGCATGACCTCCGTGCTGGCATTCAGCTGCCGATACAGTTCATTCAGCACGAGCTGTTGATTGTTGCGGATCAGCGACATGGAGCAGTGATCTGACGTTGGTGCCTCAGCGGATGAGCATACCAAGGCTGGAGGTCCTGTGGTGAATTTCAATGAACGGTGGGCGATGGAAATCATTGACTACCTGAAGCAGGTTGGTTCCGGAGCGCTGGCGGCAATCAATACGCTGTAATTACAGAAGCTCCAGCGCGCGAAGCTCAGTGGTGAACGTGGACGCAGTATTATCGCCATCGGCCATGATCCAAAGGCCCACAGCCTTGAGTGGCCGACTCAATTCGTGATCGACAGTCGTCCAGGGGTCGCTGGATATTTCTCCCTGAATTGCACGCAGCTCGATCGAATCGCTGTAGGGGCTATTCCACACCGAACCCGGTTCGTTCTTGGAACCCAGCGTGAAGTACACCAACTGATCCGATGGTAATTCCATCGTGTCGCGGATGGCCTTGATCCACGCTGGCGCAAAAAAAGGCACGCGCGGGGCCTTACCGGCGAGCACAAGACCAATGCGCAGGCGGCTGTCGTCGCCCTCTTTTTCTCGTTCATGTTCAGCCGAGCGGGTATTCAGCTCACCGGTCGATTTCCAGGAAAACCGCAGGCGCTCGACCTGCTTTTGCGACGAAAAAGGAAGCAGCAGGAACGACGATGAGCGCTGCACCGACATCGTCAACACGCCGTCTTCGAACGTATAGCTCGTTTCGGGAATATTGTCGAACACGACGTGCTCAAACTGTTCTTCGTCAAGCGCGATCGACTTAGCAGATGCCGACGAGAATGGAAACGCAAGAATCAACAGGAATGCAACGCAGCGCATCAGGTACTCCAAACTTAATTTATGTCGAGATAGCTGACCGGTTTGTTCATGCATTTCTTGCGCCGGGCACACACAGCTCGATGGCTCCAGGCAGTAGTCGGATGTCCAACGGCGTATGCGTGACCGATTCGCCGTCTGCATGCACGGCCATCGATCGCTTCGTGCGAATCTGTATCGAAGCGCCATTCGCACTCAGCACGCGGGGATCATTGCGGTGGCGGCCGCTGCGCAACACCGGCGCGAGCAGCAGCTGTTGCCAGACCGGACGCGGCGGTACGCTGAACAGGTTCAGCGTGCCGTCGTCCAGTTCGGAGGCCTGGTCGACAATATTGCCGCCGCCAAAAAACCGGCCATTGCCGATGGCAATTTCAACCGAACGCACGATGTGCTGATGACCATCGACCGTGATTTCTGCGCTGAAGCCGCGCAAACGAACCAGCGATTGCAGGATCGCTTTCAGATAACTGAACACGCCCCAACTCAACTTCGAATCGGCATCCAGGCGTTTGGTCACCCGCACGCCCAGGCCAAGATGCGCAACGTTGATAAACAGTTCATCGTTGACTGAACCGAGATCGACGCGCTGTGCATGACCAGCAACTGCGACCTGGATTGCGCGCTCGTAATCGCCGTGCACGTCAATGGTCCTGGCCAGGTCATTGGCCGTACCCATTGGAATAATGGCCAGCGGTAACTGATAGGCTCGTATCAGCGGCAACGTGGAGTGCACCGTGCCGTCGCCTCCAGCAACAATCACGCGGTCAACGGCATCGTGATGCTGTTTGAACGCAGTCTCGGTTTCTTCGATGGATTGGCTGTCGACCCGAATGATCTTGAGGTGCTGGCCCAACTGATGTTCGAGCTGATCGCAGGCCGGGTTCTGGCCACGCCGGCTGTTGGCATTGATCAGCAGCAGCGCCGTTTCAGGTTTGGTACGGTTCTGAGTAACGCTCATGTCAAT